>NZ_JBSPKY010000015.1:0-172961 GCF_053848025.1 Mesorhizobium sp. 128a
CGTCATCGCAAAATCCCCGTTTCAAAACAGGGAATCATATCCACCCAATTTTGCAACAGTCCCCTTGTGGGAGAAGGTGGATCGGCGCGTTAGCGCCGAGACGGATGAGGGGTGTTCCAGCGGAGTGAGGCGTTGGTGCCTTCTGGAACACCCCTCATCCGACCTCGCTTCGCGAGGCCACCTTCCCCCACAAGGGGGGAAGGAAGAGGCTACCCATTCACAGCCCGGCTATCCGCCGGCGCCTCATCCCGCTCCGTCAGCCCATAGTCCCGCACCACATGCGCGATGCGCAACCGATAGCCGGCAAAGATTCCACCGCGGCCGGCCTGCTGCGCCTGCCGATGCTCCTCCGTGTTGCGCCAGGCCTTGACCGCTTCCTCGTCGCGCCAGAAGGACAGCGACAGGACGCGGTTGGGGTCGACCAGGCTCTGGAAGCGCTCGATCGAGATGAAGCCGTCGATGCCGTCGAGCAGCGGCCGCAGTTCTGCGGCGATGCCCAGATAGGCATCGCGTTTTCCCTCAGCCGGTTGCACCTCGAAGATAACAGCGATCATGCTTCCTCCTTGACCGCGGTCTGGAACAGCTGTCGCGGTCCATGGGGTCCGGACACCAGCTTCAGGAAGATGCGGTCTTCTTTCAAGATGAACTTTTCCCGGCGCGCGAATTCGTAATTGGCCTTGCCCGCCGGATCGGCGGCGAGCCGGGCGCGATAGGCCTCGTAGGCGGCGAGGCTGTCGATGTTGTAGGCGGCGTAGGCGGTGGTGGCCGACCCCTCATGCGGCGCGTAGTAGCCGATCAGATCGGCGCCGCAGCGCGGGATCGCCTGGCCCCAGGCCTTGGCGTATTGCTCGAAGGCCGCCTTGCCGAACGGATCGATCTCATAGCGGATGAAGCAGGTAATGGTCATGTGGATCTCCTAGGATTTTCTGCGTCAATAGTTCGAGCGGCGTCGAAACGTTGTGCCGCGGGGTCTGCTAGGCAAAAGCGCTGGCGCTCAGGCCTGCCAGAAGGATTTTGCGCATTCGCGGCGCACATCCTCGCGGGTCAGGCCGAGGTCGCGCAGCAAATGATCGTCGACCTCCGCGAGGTCGAGCCGCTGCAGATGGCGGTCATACCAGCGGGCGAGCAGCCGCCGGTGCAGCCAGGTCACGAACGGAAACGGCCGGCGGCCGGCGAGCGGGGCGGAAGCGGTTGGCATCGGCGTTCTCCTTGATCTCGCCCGACAATAGTGATTGGCTGACAAGAATGCTTCGATGGAGACCTAACTATGCGTGAAGGACCGGACATTGCCCGCATCGCCAGCCTGGTCGGCGATCCGGCGCGGGCAAACATGCTGAATGCGCTGATGGGCGGCACGGCCTTGACGGCGAGCGAACTGGCGCTGGAGGCCGGCGTATCGCTGCCGACGGCATCCTCGCATCTGTCGAAGCTGATGGAGGGCGGGCTTTTGACTTTGGCCAGCCAGGGCCGGCATCGCTATTACGGTCTCGCCGGACCGCAGGTGGCGGGGATGATCGAGGCGATCACCGGCGTTGCGGAGGCGGTCGGCCCCAAGCGCGTGCGGCCGGGTCCGCGCGACGGCGCGATGCGCGTCGCCCGTGTCTGCTACGACCACCTCGCCGGCGAGCAGGCCGTGGCGATGCTCGACCGGCTGGTCGCGCGCGACATTCTTTTGCGCGACGACAAGGAGATCCGGCTCAGCCCGTCGGCGGCATCGCATTTTTCGGCCATCGGCATCGATGTCGGCGCCAAGCCGCGCCGGCCGGTGTGCCGCGCCTGCCTCGACTGGAGCGTACGGCGCTCGCATTTGGCCGGGACTTTGGGTGCGGCGATTCTGGACAAGATCCTGACCGAGAAATGGGCAAGGCGGGAGAAGGACAGCCGCGCGGTGGTGTTTTCACCGCCGGGGAAACAGGCGTTTGAGAAGGTGTTTTTGGGGTGAGTTAGACGGCGCTGTCCCTACAGGACGTCGGCGGGACAGCACCCCCCCTCTGTCCTGCCGGCCATCTCCCCCGCAAGGAGGGAGATCAAGCGCGCCTTGGATTTCGCCAATCTCCGACCTCCCAAGAAGAGCGACGCTTTGAAGCTGCCAATCTCCCCCCTTGTGACGGAGCGCTACGTCGGCCCCTTCACCCCCGCTTCAGCACCTTCCCTTGGCTGAAGAAATCCTTCCACGGATCGGGCTTCTCCAATTCCTTCAGCGTCGTCTTGTCGCCGATCGGAAATGCATTCGGCGCCAGCCCCTTCTCCACCTCCGCCCACGTCACCGGGATCGACACCGTCGCGCCTTTCTTGGCGCGCGAGGAGTAGGGCGCGACGGTGGTCGAACCGCGGCCGTTGCGCAAATAGTCGACGAAGATTTTTCCGGTGCGCGCCTTCTTCGACAGCGTTGCCGTGTAGCGATCAGGCGCACCCTGCTCCAGTGCCTTGGCGAAATCATGCGAGAAGGTTTTGACCGCCTCCCAATCCGCCGCGGGCTTCAGCGGCACCAGCACGTGATAGCCCTTGCCGCCTGATGGTTTGACGAAGTTGGGCAGCGACAGATCGTCGAGCTTGCCTCGGATGTCGAGCGCGGCCTCGCGCACCGCCTTGACGTCGACGCCCTCGTCGGGATCGAGATCGAAGATGATCTGGTCGGGCTTTTCCAGTTCATCGATCGTGCAGCCCCAGATATGGACCTCGACCACGCCATATTGGACCAGGGCGGCGAGGCCGTCGAAATCGCGGATGAACAGGATTTCCTCGCCGTCCGTCGGATCCTTCATCCGGGCGATCTTGTCGCTCATGCCGGCCGAGGCGTGTTTCTGAAAAAAGCGCGGGCCGCCAATGCCGTCCGGCGCCCTGACCAGGCTGAGCGGCCGGTTGACGATGAACTGCTCCATCCGCGGCCAGACCAGCGCGTAGTGCTCAAGCAAGGCCTGCTTCGATATCTTCTCGTCGGGCCACAGCAGCTTTTCGGGATGGGAAAGTTTTACGCTGGTGGTCATTACCCCAGCTTTGGTCCCGGCAGCCTTGCCGGCGCTGCTTGCCGCGGGCGTTGCCTTGCTGGCGGCCTTCGATGGCTTTTCCTGCACGACTTCCTCCGCCGGCTTGTCCTCGCGCAATCCCTGGAACGACGCGTGGCGTATTATACGGTCGGAGGTCCAGCTGCGGAACTCCACTTCGCCGACAAGTTCGGGCTTGACCCAGACCAGGCCCTTGCCCTTCGGCACGGCGGCGGCGAAGGGCGAGGATTTCGCCTGCAGCGCATCGAGCTTTTTCTTCAGATCGGTGGCGCCCTTGGCCGAGAAGCCGGTGCCGACGCGGCCGGCATAATGCAGCTTGCCGCCCTCGTGGTAGCCGACCAGCAGGGAACGCAATCCGCGTCCGGTCTTCTCCGACCGCAGGTAGCCGCCGATGACGAATTCCTGGCGCGCCGTGCATTTCGACTTCACCCAGGAGGGACCACGGCCGCTGCGGTAGGGTGCGTCGGCGCGCTTGGAGACGATGCCTTCGAGCCCCATGCGGCAGGCATGCTGCAGCATGATCTTGCCGGGTTCGGCGAAATGATCGCTGAATCTTACCGCGGCATTTTCGGCGGGCTCACCGAGCAACTCCTGCAGCGCCTGCTTGCGCTCCACCAGCGGCTCGCGGCGTAAATCCTTGCCGTCGAGCCGCATCAGATCGAACACATAGTAGGTGAAGCGGTTGGTGCGATTGGCGGAGAGATCCTGCTGCAGCAGCGAGAAGGAAGACACGCCGCTGTCGGCCAGCACGACGATCTCGCCGTCGATGAGGGCGTCGCTGCATTTCAGCTGCGCCAGCTCGGCGACGATCTCGGGGCCGAATTTCTCCGTCCAGTCGAGGCCGGTACGGGTCAGCAGCCGCACTTCGGTGCCGGCGATCTGCGCCTGCATGCGGTAGCCGTCGAATTTGACTTCGTGCAGCCAGTCCTTGCCGGGCGGCGCGTCGCGCTCCAGCGTCGCCAACTGCGGCTCGATAAAATCGAGGCGCTTGCCGGCTTTCGCCTTGCTGGAGGCCGCGGGCTTGTTGGAGTGCCAGACTTTGGGCTTCTTGCCGTCGGCGGTCTTGCCTTCCGCGACCTGCTCGATGGTCAGGCCCGACTTCACCGATTTCGGCTTGTCCTTCAGAATGTCCTCGCCGGGGCGGGCGGCGGCATCGTCGGATTTGATCAGCAGCCAGTTGTCACGCTTTTCGCCGGCGCGGGGTTTCAACCTGACCAGATGCCACAGGCCGTTCAGCTTCTTTCCTTTAAGTTCGAACGAGATGTGGCCCTTCTTCATTGCCTTGGCGGGGTCGATCTCGGGCGTCCATGTGCCTTCGTCCCAGACGATGACCGTGCCGCCGCCATACTCGCCCTTGGGGATGGTGCCCTCGAAGCCGGCATAGTCGATCGGGTGATCCTCGACATGCACGGCCAGCCGCTTTTCGTGCGGATCGAGGCTTGGGCCGCGTGTCACTGCCCAGCTCCACAGGACGCCGTCATGCTCGAGGCGGAAATCGTAATGCAGCCTGGTGGCGTCATGCTTCTGGATGACGAAGATGCCGCCGGATGCCTTGCCGCGCGTGACCTTTCCGGCAGGCTCCGCCGTCTTCTTGAAGTCTCGCTTGGATTGATATTGTTCGAGGCCGGCCATAACGTTCACGCCGATTTGCGCTTCGGCGCTGCAGCTTTCGGCTTGGTGCTTTTGGCCGCCGGCTTGGCTTTCTTGGCCGAGCCTTTCGCCGCGTCGCCATCCGACAGGCTCTTCTTCAGCGCGTCGAACAGGTTGACGACGTTGGACGGCTTGGGCGCGGCCTGTGGCTTCGGCGCCTTCTTGCCGGCCTTCTTGGCGCGGATCAGTTCGAGCAGCGCGTCCTCATACTTGTCCTCGAATTTCGACGGATCGAACTTGGCTTTCTTCTTGTCGATGATGAGCTCGGCCAGATCGGTCATCTCCTGGTCGGTCTTCACCGCCTTGATGTCGCCGAAGACGCTGTCGGGCTGCCGCACCGTGTTGTCGTAGCGCAGAGTGGTCAGCACCATGCCTTTGCCGAGCGGTTCGATGACGACGGGACGTTCTCTGGCGTAGAGCACGATGCGCGCCTGCCCGGCCATCTTCTTGCCCGCCATGGCGTCGCGGATGACGGCAAAGGCCTCCTCCGACACCTTGTCGGCCGGCGCGACGTAATAGGGCGTGTCGAGATAGATCTGCTGGATCGAGGCTTTGTCGACAAAGCCGTCCAGCGCCATTGTGTGCGAGGACTCGATCTGCACCGCGGCGATCTCGTCTTCCTCGATATGGACGAAGTCGCCGTCGTCGAGTTCGTAGCCCTTGATCTCGTCGCCTTCGTCGAGCGGCTTGCCGGTTTCGGCATCGACGTAGATGCGCTTGACCGTGTTGCCGGTCTTGCGGTTCAGCACCCGGAACGAGACTTTTTCGGTGTGGGTGACGACGTTGGTCAGTTCGACGGCGCAGGTAACCAGCGACAGATTCAGATAGCCCTTCCAGGCTGGGCGGGGTGCCATGGCGAAACTCCTGCGCGATGCGGTTTAAGCGAGAACGGGTAAGGCCCGTTCCGGTTCCGGACGCTGCCAAAGGCGCTTGCAGGCCGCGCGCACGGAAATTTCGCTGCGGCTTTCGGAATTGAAACAGAAGCGCGCCCAAGCGACATCCAGACGAAACATATGTGATGCAAAAGTCACATTGGCCGGAAAGGGCTCAAAAGGCTCTGAAAAACCCCGAAACAGCCGCATTCCGGCCACGAAGCGACGGGTTTTCGACCGAAGATTAACATCGTGTTCACCGACTATTCACGCCTCGACGCTATGATCCCCGCAATCGGACGGGACATCCGAAAATCGGGACAGGGACTTAAGAAAATGAAATTCTGGGGCCACATCGCCGGCTACGCCGCCGCCATCCGCGAATTCATCGCACCGACCTATCGGCCGGAGCGCTATTACATGCGCGGCCCGGGCCCGGCCTGCGCCCGTCGCGGCAGTTCGCTCGGCGCGCACTGATCATGACGTTCGAAAGCCGTCACGACAGCCGGATCTGCAGGCCGGCCGCCGACCACCGCGCAACCACCTACCGCGCCGAGCGCCCCGCGCTGGCCGCGAGAGGCCGTGCGACAACGCCGCGACTTTGATCCCGCTGCCGGCAGGCTTAGTGTCGTCTGACATGAGCCGCCGGATGTCCCGTGACTTCTTCTCCTGAACCCTTCGATGCCAGCCAGCCTTTGATCGTTTTCGACGGCGTCTGCGTGCTGTGCTCGGGCTTTGTGCGCACCGTGGTCAGGCTCGACCGCAAAAACCGTTTCCGCTTCGCCACCGCGCAGTCGCCCTTCGGCGAGGCGCTGTTCCACAAATACGGACTGCGCACCGACAGTTACGAGACCAATCTGGTCCTCATCGGCGGCGCTCCTTTCATGCGGCTGGACAGTTTCATTGCCGTGATGGCCGAACTGGGCTGGCCGTGGCGCGCGGCGAAAGCCCTGCTGCTGTTGCCGCGCCCTTTGCGCGACTGGCTCTACGAACGCATCGCCAAAAACCGCTACGCCATCTTCGGCCGCAAGGACAGTTGCGCCATCCCGTCCGCCGCGATGCGTGCGCGCATGATCGGATGATGCATGCCGCCCAAAAGTGACCTCGCTTTGGGGAAACGACATGCCCCCTTGCCAACGCCAGAGGATAGTGCCGCGCAAAACGTCTGCCAGTCTGCTGCTAGTCGTTGTCCAGCAGACGACCCTTGCGAAACCTCGTGGCGAAGGCGAAAGTTTTTCAGGAGCCTGTCGAAATCGGGCATGGCCGCACGACATACGTTCGGCCCGCAACGGAGCGGCCCTCGAGAAAACGGGAGAAGACGATGCGATACATGCTTTTGATTTACGCGAACGAAGCCGCGATGGCGGCCGCGCCGAGCGACAAGACCTATGAGATCAGCGCCGCCTATGGCGCCTACACCGAAGCATTGAAGAAATCCGGAGCGTGGCTCGCCGGTGACCGGCTGAAGCCGACCCAGTCTGCCACTGCGGTGCGGACGGCCAACGGCAAGACCAATGTGCTCGACGGCCCCTATGCCGACACCAAGGAGCAGCTTGCCGGCTTCTACATGATCGAGGCTGGCGACGCCGATGCGGCAATCGCGTGGGCGGCACGCTGTCCCGGCGCCAGCGCCGGCACGATCGAGGTGCGGCCGATCTGGGAAATGACCGAGTACATATCCGAGAAGTGACCCCGTGACGGACAGTCGCCCGGAGATCGTGCGGGCGGCGGCCGAGGCGGCCGCCCGGCAAAGCTACGGCAAACTGGTCGCCTGGCTCGCGGCGCGCACCCGCGACGTGGCGGGGGCGGAGGATGCGTTGGCCGATGCCTTCGCGGCGGCGCTGGAGCGCTGGCCGCAGACCGGCGTGCCCGAGAAGCCTGAGGCATGGCTGCTGGCCGTCGCGCGCCGCCGTGGTGTCGATGCGGTGCGCCGTCGGCTGACCAGCGAGGCGAGCCGCGACCATCTCAAGCTGATGGCCGAGGAGATGGAGGCGAGCGTGAAAGACGAAGACCTTCCCGACGAGCGTCTCAGGCTGATGTTTGCCTGCGCGCATCCGGCGATCGAAGCCAGCGTGCGGGCGCCGCTGATCCTGCAGACGGTTCTGGGTTTCGACGCGGCGACCATCGCCTCGGCCTTCCTGGTTTCGCCGGCGACGATGGGCCAGCGCCTGGTGCGCGCCAAGATCCGCATCCGCGAGATCGGCATTCCGTTTCGCGTACCGGAGCGGGCCGAACTCGGCGAGCGGCTGGATACGGTGCTGGAAGCGATCTACGCCGCTTTCGCCGAAGGCTGGACCGACCCCGCCGGCACGGAGACCCGGACACGCAACCTGGCGACGGAAGGCATCTGGCTCGGACGGCTGGTGGCGTCGCTGATGCCGGACGAGCCGGAAGCGCTCGGCCTGCTGGCGCTGATGCTGTTTGCGGAGGCGCGGCGCGCGGCGCGGCGCAATGACGACGGCAACTATGTGCCGCTGGCCGATCAGGATTGCCGGCTTTGGGATCACCCCCTGATCGATGAGGCCGAAGCGCTGCTCGGCCATGCCGCGACCAAGGGGATCATCGGCCGCTACCAGCTCGAGGCCGCCGTGCAGTCGGTGCACGCGACGCGGCGGCGGACCGGCCAGACCGACTGGGCGGCGATCCGCAATTTCTATGATGCGCTGTCGGTGATATCAGGCTCGCCGGTGGTGGCGATCAACCGCGCCGTGGCGATCGCTGAGGCCGATGGGGCGACGGCCGGGCTGGCTGCGCTCTACGTGCTTGGCGACGACAAGCGGCTCGCCGACTATCAACCCTACTGGGCGGCCCGCGCCGGACTGCTGGCCAGGCTCGGCAATGCGGCACAGGCGGTCGAAGCCTACGACCGGGCGATCGGCCTCGAACGCGACCCGGCCGTGCGCCGCTTCCTGCAGGCGAAACGGGCGATCCTGCGAAATTGAGCTTCGCCGCGCCGGCTCAGGCCGGCCACATCTCATGCGCCGTGTTGAGCCGCGTCATCAGCGGATGCGCCCGCAACACCGACCACAGGCGTTCAATGTTCGGCCAGCCCGTGCGGGCCTTGTCGATATCGGGGTGCCAGGCCACCAGCATGACGAGATAGATGTCGACCAGCGACATCCCGCCGCCGACCAGCCAGTCTCGTCCCTCAAGTGCGGCATCGACAATGGTGAAGCCTCGGTCCATCTCGGCAATGGCCGCCTGCTTGACGGCTTTCTTGCCATCGGCATCGGTGGTGTAGCGATGAGCATAATACAGGCGCAGGATGGCCGGGTAGAGCGCCGACGACATGAACGCCATCCAGCGCAGGAAGTCGGCGCGGTCCGGCGAACCTATAGCCGGCGCCAGACCCGCTTCCGGGTGACGCTCGGCAAGCAGGATGCAGATCGCCGCGGATTCGGTTATCGACTGACCGTTGGGCAAGGTCAGCACCGGAACCTGGTTCATCGGGCTGATGTCGAGAAACGCTGGATCGGGCCGGTCAGTCTTGGGGACGTCGATCTGCTCGAATGGCGCGTTTGCCAGCGCCAGAGCCGCCTCGACCACGAAGCCGCCGCTGCCCGGGCGCGTATAAAGTCTGTACATCAAAATCCTCCCCTGGCCGCACGAAGCAGGCCGGGGTGATTTGACCCGGAAGCCGTCCTCCGCTCAAGCCGGTGGCTGAAGCCACCAGCGGTTTTTCGGCTGTCCAGCGGGGACGGTCGTTCGCAGACGCGAGGCCTAAGCCCCCAACCCGTCGAACAGGATGGTCGAGAGATAGCGCTCGGCGAAGGACGGGATGATCACCACCAGGTTCTTGCCCTTGTTCTCCGGCCGCGAGCCGACGACGATGGCCGCCTGCAGCGCGGCGCCCGACGAGATGCCGACCGGCACGCCTTCGAGGCGGGCGACGAGGCGGGCATTGGCGACCGAATCCTCATTGGAGACCTTGACGATCTCGTCATAGATCGAGGTGTCGAGGATTTTTGGCGCAAAGCCGGCGCCGATGCCCTGGATCTTGTGCGGGCCGGGCTGGCCGCCCGACAGCACGGGCGAGGCCTCCGGCTCGACGGCGACGACATGCACCGAAGGCTTGCGCTGCTTCAGCACCTGGCCGACGCCGGTGATGGTGCCGCCGGTGCCGATCCCGGCGACGAAGATGTCGACGCCGCCATCGGTGTCGTTCCAGATCTCCTCGGCCGTGGTGCGGCGATGGATCTCCGGATTGGCCGGATTCTCGAACTGCTGCGGAATGACGGCGTCGGGCAAGGTGGCGGCCAGTTCGTCGGCCTTGGCGATGGCGCCCTTCATGCCTTTCGGGCCTTCGGTCAGCACCAGTTCGGCGCCGAGCAGCGCCAACATCTTGCGGCGCTCCACCGACATGGTTTCGGGCATGGTCAGGATCAGCTTGTAGCCCTTGGCGGCCGCGGCGAAGGCGAGCGCGATGCCGGTGTTGCCGGAGGTCGGCTCGATCAACGTCGTCTTGCCGGGCTTGATGCGGCCCGACGCTTCCAGCGCCTCGATCATCGAAACGCCGATACGGTCCTTGACCGAGGCGATCGGGTTGAAGAATTCGAGTTTGGCCAGAAGGTTGGCAACGACGCCTTTCTCCCTGGCGAATTTGTCGAGCCGCACCAACGGCGTGTCGCCGATCGTCTCGGTGATCGAATTGTAGACGCGGCCGCGGCCGGGCACGCGCGGCGAAGAGACGGGCTTGTTCATTGGTTTCGCTCCCAGATCAGGCAATTGGCATCGGCGGACAGAATAGGGCTTTCGACCGCGCAAGATAGGCTGCCGGCCGAAAATATCGAGTGGGGCGCTTGCTGAAAACGCTTGCCCTCCGGAAACGCATTTTCCGGATGGCCCGATTGGCGGAATGGATTGGCCGAAGCCGACCTATTGCCGGGCGGCAATGGCTGCCGCGGCTCCAACCATGAAGCCGGCGGCGGTGCGGTTCAGCGTCTTCAGCGCGCGCGGCGATTTCAGGAACCAGCGCGCCTTGGCCGCCAGCGCCAGATAGGGCACCAGCACCACGAAGAGCACGATTACGGTGAGCATGACCAGGATGCCGTAGTCGGCAAGCGTGATGGTCTTCAGGTCGACGATGGTCGGCGTGATGGCGAGGTAGAAGATCATCGTCTTCGGATTGCCCAGCGTGACGGTGAGACCGGCAAGGAAGCTCGACACCAGGCCGCCCTTGCCTTTCCTGGCTTCGACGGTCTCTGGCGTGATCCCGGCGGTCCAGAAACGCCAGCCGAGGAAGGCGAGATAGGCGACCCCCAGCCATTTGATGGCGAGGAAGACCATGCCGAATGTCTGCGCGACGAAGGCAAGGCCGAGCACCACGGCGGTGAGGTAGGTGAGGTCGCCGAGCATCAGGCCGAAGGACATGGCCAGCGACGAGCGAAAGCCGGAGCCCAGCGCCCGCGCCACAAGCGCGGTGACGCCAGGGCCGGGAATGGCGGCGGCGATGCCAAGTGCGGCGCTATAGGCGAGAAAGCCGGTGAGGGTCATGGACGGTTGCTCCCCGTGAACGGACCCCTGATGCCATGAAAGCCGCCGGGGGCAAAACGGATTCGATTGCGCCAGCAGGGTCGGACCGTCGTCCGGGCACGGCCGACAACGAGAGATGGTTCACTTACGCAACTGGGAAGAGCGGCTATCCCCCCATCCGCCCCACCGCACGTTGCAATCCTAATAGCTGCGCTCTTGCGCGGCTACACCGGCAGGAGCCACCATGCTAGCGAAACGACTTCACATCCAGCTCATGCAATGGATACCCAATAACTATTCCGAAGCGCGCGGTCACGTCCACGATCTGGAATGGTACCTGTGGTTCGAGGGGCGGCAGGCTTTCAGCCTGTTCGACAAGGGCGCCAGCGATATCGTGCCTGCGTCCGGCTACTTCACCGATTGCCGGAAGCCCGGCGTCCATCCCGTTCGTCCGATGATCTATCCGCTGGTCGTCAACAACCGCTTCAAGGTGCGGCTGGTGGCGTTGGGGCGCGACTCTCCGAGCCCTGACGACACCGCCAAGGGCGAATTCACCATCGACCTCGACACCAAATATCCGCCGGTTTCCGACTGGCGCATCATTGCTTCCGACCCGCGCAACACCGATCTCAACGTCGAAGCGTCGTTTCAACTGCAATGGCTGGACTATGTCGATACCAACGAGATTGCCGACGACGGCCCGCCACGCATCATCGACAAGTCAAATTATCCCTATCCCTGGGGCGCCAATGTGATGGTGTTCGAGCACTGGCTCGGGCTTGGCCGCAAGGCGCCGCTCAAACTCATCGACCCGAACCGCGCATCGCGCCGCGAGTACTGGATGATCAACGGCAACGCGGCGCGGCGCATGGTGCAGGACGTCTATCGCTTCAACGTCAACCAGCTTGGCGTCGCCAACGACACGATCAGCAGTGTTTACGTGCCGAAGCTCAAGGATGGCCACGCCACGGTGACGCTGTACGAACACGACTTCAGCGACAGCCGCTTCGCGCAAGGAGCGAAGAAGTCCTTCGGCTCGGCCGGCCTCTTCAATCTCAGGGACACCGGCTTCGATGACCGCGCTTCGGCGGCGGAGGTCATCCATACTTATCCCAAGGAGATACATCGGGACGCGCACTGGGGCAGCGCTTTGCCAAATCAATCGGCTCAGGACGGCCCGTCGACATGAGTGATGCGCCAGATGGTGCCGTTTGCGTCCTCGGTGAGGATGAGCGCGCCGTCCCTGGCTACCGCCACGCCGACCGGCCGGCCCCAGACCGCATCATCGGAGAGGACGAAGCCGGTGATGAAATCCTGGTACTCGCCGGTCGGCTTGCCGTCGCTGAATCTCAGCCGCACCACCTTGTAGCCGGTGCGCACACCACGGTTCCAGGAGCCGTGCAGGGCGACGAAGGCATCGCCCTTATACTCCGCCGGAAAGTTGCCGCCAGCATAGAAGGCGATGTTGAGCGGCGCCGAATGCGCCTGCATGAGAACGTCGGGCATGGTCACCGAGCCGGCGAGGTCAGGCCGCGCGCCCTTGTGGCGTGGATCCTCATTGGCGCCGATATAGTACCAGGGCCAGCCATAGAAGGCGCCGTCCTTGACCGAGGTGGCGTATTCGAAGGGCACATTGTCGCCCAGCCCATCGCGCTCGTTGACGACGCACCAGAGCGCACCGGTTGCCGGCTGAACGGTCATGCCCGAACAGTTGCGCAGGCCGGTGGCGACGATGCGGCCATTCTTGCCGTCAGCGTCGAAGGCCAGCACGTCGGCACGGCCGCCCTCACGGCCCCAGGCTGCGCCTGGAGGCATGGATTTGGCCCAGGCGTCGAGGCCGCCACGCGGTTCCTTCCCCATGCCCTCGGCGACGTTCGATTTAGAACCGACCGAGACATACAGCGTCTTGCCGTCGGGCGAGAAGGCGATGTCGCGAGTCCAGTGGCCGCCCGAGGGGATCTGGGAGACGATTGTCTCCGCTTCGCCTGAGGCTTTCAGGTCGCCGTCGCGATAGGCAAAACGCACCACGCTGTCGGTGTTGGCGACATAGACCCATTGCGGCTTGTCGCCCGGCGGATAGAAGGCGATGCCGTAGGGCTGGTTGAGATCGCCGGCGAAAATGCTGTCCTCGGCCGGCTTCGCACTGCCCTTGGCCAGCCGATAGACGCGGACCTGGTTGGCATCGCTGTCGGCGACGAACAAATCACCATTCGGCGCCACGCGCACGACGCGCGGATTGGCGATGCCGGAGGCGATCAATTCGGCCGAAAAGCCGGGCGGCAGGACGGGCTTGGCGCCGTCCGGCCGATCGCCGAGGCCGGCGCCGTTGGAGGCGGATTCGGTGAGATAGGGCTTTTGCAGATCATCCGGCTTGATCAGGCGGCGCACGCCGGGTCTGTCGGCCTTCCAATCGCCGAAAGCGTCCTTGCCGGTCAGCAATGGCTGCTCCTGGGCGAAGGCGCTGGTGGCCAGAAACAAGGCAAGGCCCGCCAAGCCGACAATCCGGATCATGCTGTCCTCCTCGAATTCACGCCGGTCGGCGCGTCATTGACCGAGGAGATATCGTGCGTGTGCCGCAAATGAGAAGCGTGCGCGCACAGATTCAAGGTAGAACCGCTCAACTTTCCTCTTCGACGTCCAGGTCGTCATCGAGACGCTTTTCCAGCTTCACGAGATCGTCGGGCAGAGGCAGACCCATGGCACGCATTTCGCGCAGCTTCTCGCGCAGTTGCTCCTGGATTTCGTGCTCGTCCTCGGGCTGGTTGACCATTTCCTCGAGCAGCAGGCTGATCTGGGCCTTGAACGATTCAAGCGCCATTCTGCGCCCTCCTTTGCGGTGATCCCGGCTTTGGAATTATCTCAGCATCCGGGTAATCAATTGGGCAGTGTAGTCGACCATCGGCACGATGCGGGCATAATTCAGCCTGGTCGGCCCGATGACGCCGAGCGCGCCGACAACGCGGGCGTCCTTGTCGCGGTAGGGCGCCACCACCAGCGACGAGCCGGACAGCGAAAACAGCTTGTTTTCCGAGCCGATGAAGATGCGCACGCCCGGCCCCTCTTCGGCGAGGTCGAGCAGCTGGATCAGCCCGTCCTGCGTCTCCAGATCCTCGAACAGGTGCCTGAGCAATTCGATGTCGGCCTGGGCGGTGACGTTTTCGAGCAGATTGGCGCGGCCGCGCACGATGAGGCGCGCCGGCAGGCCGCTGTCGGCGCCGGCCCACACCGCCAGGCCTTTCTCGACCAGATCCTGCGACAGCGTGTCGAGGGCTGCCCTGGTCTCGTCCTTGATGCGGGCGATCTCGACGCGCGCCTCGGCCAGCGTGCGGCCCCTGATATGGGCGTTGAGGAAATTCGAGGCCTCGTGCAGCTGCGAGACGGTGATGCCGGCCGGCAGGTCCACGACGCGGTTCTCGACGTCGCCGTTCTGCGACACCATCACGGCCAGCGCCTTGGTCGGCTCGAGCTGTATGAACTCGATGTGCTTCAGCGCCACCTCGTTCTTGGTGGCCAGCACCAGGCCGGCGCCGCGCGACATGCCCGACAGCATCTGGCTGGCCTCGGTCAGCATGTGCTCCAGCGTGGCGCCCGAGCCGGAGGCGCGCACCTGCGCCTCGATGACACGGCGTTCCTCGTCGGAGAGGTCGCCGAGCTCCATGAAGGCGTCGACGAAGAAGCGCAGGCCGGTCTGTGTCGGCAGGCGTCCGGCCGAGATGTGCGGTGCATAGATCAGGCCGAGATGTTCGAGGTCGCTCATCACGTTGCGGATCGTGGCCGGCGACAAAGACGACGGCAGGATGCGCGACAGGCTGCGCGATCCCACAGGTTCACCGTCCTTCAGATAGGACTCGACGATGCGCCGGAAGATGTCGCGCGAGCGCATGTCGAGCGACTGCAGCGCGGGCGCCAGCAGACTGGATTCGGTGACTGCCTTGGTCATTCGGGCCAAAAACCTCCGCCCCAAGGATATAGACTTCCATCACCCCCGCGCAACCCGGTGTCGCTCTTGCGATCGCCCGGTGCCGCACTTGCGGTCACGGCGCCGCGTTTGCGGCCATTTTCCTTTGCGCCCTGGCCTGCATGCGTCTACAAGCCGCCGACGCAAACGCAAAAAGAACAGAAAGAGGCCTCGATGCGCCCCTCCAAACGCCAATCCGACGAAATGCGCGCCATCTCCTTCGAGCGCGGCGTGTCCAAACACGCCGAAGGGTCGTGCCTGGTGAAATTCGGCGACACGCACGTCCTGTGCACGGCGAGCCTGGAGGAAAAAGTACCGGGCTGGATGCGCAATTCCGGCAAGGGCTGGGTGACCGCCGAATACGGCATGCTGCCGCGCTCGACCGGCGAACGCATGCGCCGCGAGGCTTCGGCCGGCAAGCAAGGCGGCCGCACGCTGGAAATCCAGCGGCTGATTGGCCGCAGCTTACGCGCCGTCGTCGATTTGCAGGCGCTGGGCGAACAGCAGATCACCGTCGACTGCGATGTCATCCAGGCCGATGGCGGCACCCGCACGGCGTCGATCACCGGCGGCTGGGTAGCGCTTTACGATTGCCTGCGCTGGATGGAAGCGCGGCAGATGGCCAGCGTTGCCAAGGTGCTGAAGGACCATGTCGCGGCGATTTCCTGTGGTATCCATGACGGCCAGCCGGTCATCGACCTCGACTATATCGAGGATTCGTCCGCCGGCACCGACGCCAATTTCGTCATGACCGGCAAGGGTGGGATCGTCGAGATCCAGGGCACCGCCGAGGGCGAGCCTTTCTCCGAGGGGCAGTTCGCGGAGCTGATGGGGCTCGCGAAGAAGGGCATTCAGCGACTGGTCAGCTTGCAGCAGATGGCGGTTGCCTGACATTGAATGAGATGACGTTGGCGATCCTGCACACCCCCCTCTGCCCTACCGGGCATCTCCCCCGCAAAGGGGGAGATCGGATGTCGCCTTGGGTTTCGCCAATCATTAACGTTGAAGGGCTGTCAGCGGAACTGCCAATCTCCCCCCTCGCGGGGGAGATGGCCGGCAGGCCAGAGGGGGGTGCCTGATGCAGCCCTCCGCTGTTCTTGAATCGGCCCTCTACGTCACCGATCTCGCCGCTGCCGAAACCTTCTACCACGACATCCTCGGCCTCGAACCCCTCGGCAAGGTCGAGAACCGTCACGTCTTCTTCCGCTGCGGCGCCGGCGTTCTCCTCCTCTTCAACGCCGAAGCGACAAAAATCCCGCCGGCGCCTGATGCGCGGCTGAAGGTGCCGCCGCACGGCACGGTCGGTGAGGGCCATCTTTGCTTTGCCGCCAGCGCTGATGAGCTCGCCCGCTGGAAGGCGCAGCTTGCGGCGAAAAGCATCGCCATCGAAAGCGAATTCGAATGGCCGCAAGGCGGACGTTCGATCTACATACGCGACCCCTCGGGCAATTCGATCGAATTCGCCGAGCCACGGATCTGGGGCCTTTGATGCATTCTCTCGATGGAAAAAAGATTGTCGTCGCCAGCCACAATGCAGGCAAGCTGCGTGAATTTGCCGATTTGATGGGTCCGTTCGGCTTCGAGGCGAAGTCGGCCAAGGACTTCGGTCTGCCAGAGCCGGACGAGACCGGCACAACTTTCGAGGAAAACGCCTACATCAAGGCTTTTGCGGCGGCTAAAGCCACCGGCCTGCCGGCGCTGTCGGACGATTCGGGCCTCTGTGTCGATGCGCTCGACGGTGCGCCCGGCGTCTACACCGCCAACTGGGCCGAAACCCCGGAAGGCACGCGCGATTTCGGCATGGCCATGCAGCGCACGGAAGTTGCCTTGCAGGAGGTTGGCGCCGCCCAGCCGGCGCAGCGCAAGGGCCGCTTCGTCGCCGTCATCTGCCTCGCCTTTCCCGATGGCGAGGCCGAATATTATCGCGGCGAGGCGGAAGGCACGCTGGTCTGGCCGCCGCGCGGCGAACTCGGTTTCGGCTACGACCCGGTGTTTTTGCCCGATGGTTTCGACAAGACTTTTGGCGAGATGAGCGCCGAGGAAAAACATGGCTGGAAGCCCGGCCAACTGACCGCGCTGTCGCACCGGGCCCGCGCCTTCCAGAAATTCGCCCGCGCGCGACTTGGCTCGGTCTGAGATGCCGCTGGATCGCAGCCCGGGCTTCGGCGTCTATATCCATTGGCCGTTCTGCGCGGCCAAATGCCCGTATTGCGACTTCAACAGCCATGTCCGCCACCAGCCGGTCGACCAGGAACGCTTTGCCCGCGCCTTCGAAACCGAGCTTGCGACCATGCGGGCGCGCACCGGGCCACACGACGTGACCAGTATCTTTCTCGGCGGCGGCACGCCGTCGCTGATGCAGCCGCAGACGGTGGCGGCGGTGCTGGACGCCGTGGCGAAGAACTGGACGGTCCCTGATGGCATCGAGGTGACGCTGGAAGCCAACCCGTCCTCGGTCGAGGCCGAGCGCTTTCGCGGCTATCGCGCCGCCGGCGTCAACCGTGTGTCGCTCGGCGTGCAGGCGCTGAATGACAAGGATCTGCGTTTCCTCGGCCGGCTGCACAATGTCGACGAAGCGTTGCATGCCATTGGGCTGGCGCGCGAGATTTTTCCGCGCCTTTCCTTCGACCTGATCTACGCGCGCCCCGGCCAGACGCTCGACGCATGGCAGGCGGAGCTCGAGCAGGCAATCGGCCACGCTGCCGACCATCTGTCGCTCTACCAGCTGACCATCGAGGAAGGCACGCCGTTCCATGCGCTGCATGCGGCGCACAAATTCACCATCCCCGACAACGACCGGGCGGCCGATCTCTATGCGCTGACGCAAGAGGTCACAGCGGCACATGGTTTGCCGGCATATGAAATTTCCAATCACGCCAGGCCGGGCGCCGAGAGCCGGCACAATCTGACCTACTGGCGCTATGGCGAATATGTCGGCGTCGGACCGGGAGCACATGGCCGTTTCATCGAGAACGGCCACCGCACCGTCACCATCGCCGAGCGAATGCCGGAAACCTGGGCCAATCTGGTCGAGGCCAAGGGCCATGGCGTCACCGGCGGCGAGGTTTTGACGCGCTCAGAAGAGGCCGACGAGTTCCTGCTGATGGGATTGCGACTGGCCGAAGGCATCGACCTTTCGCGCTACGAGGCGTTTTCCGGGCGCGGCCTGTCGAGCGCGCGGCTGACCGTGCTGCAGGATGAAGGGCTGGTGGCGCCGATCGGCAACGCCCGCCTGCGCGCCACGCCGGCCGGCATGATCGTGCTCGACGCCGTGGTGGCGGATCTGGCAAGGTAGGAATTGCGGCAAACGGACCATATGACCGAGCCCCTGTTGGGATACATCCATAGGATCTGCTATGAAGTTCCTAATCCACGAGACACTTCGGACGTTGAACTCGAATGACATTTTCGAGTTTGGATTGGGCGAGGTTTCCAAGTCTCAGGAACACGCCGATCTTTACGAAGCCGAGGCCGTGTTCCGTAAAAATGGAAAAGAAAGAACCCACAAGATTCCGGGACTCTCCGAGTTCGACGTGGTGCGCGGCTTTATGACGTATATCGGGATAAATCTTAGGGCAGCAGCAAAGAACGACGCCGTTGAATTCGACCTAAACGGCCTTACCCTCGATCAGTACATACCCCTGACCAAGACGATCCGAGACATATGGGATGAATAATCGCCGCTCTCGAATCGGTGCTGACAGGCCTTGAAAAACGTCCTGTTCGTCTGCAGCCAGAACCGCTTGCGCAGCCCGACCGCTGAACAGATGTTTTCCAAGCGCGAGGATATCGAAGTGGCCTCGGCCGGGACCAATCACGATGCCGACACGCCGCTGACGCATGAACTGGTGGCCTGGGCCGACATCATCTTCGTCATGGAAAAGGCGCACCGCACCAAATTGCAGAAGAAGTTCAAGGCAAGCCTGAAGAAGGCGCGGGTGATCTGCCTCGACATTCCGGACGACTATGAATTCATGGATCCGGAACTGGTGCGATTGCTCGAAGTGAGGGTAACGCGATTCCTGGGTTAGTGGGTTTCTTCCAGGTGGCGTATCAACCACGCGGTCGTCATCCTAGGGCGGAGCAGGAGCGAAGCTCCGTCGCGCAGACCCTAGGATGACGAAGGGCGCGGATGGCGAAGCCAATCGCCAAGCGTTGCAGATTGCGCTTCTGATGGTGCGCGTTTCTGTGCGATCAAGCGTCGTGCTTGAAGCGGCGCTTGCCGCGGTCCTTTTCGGCATGAGCGCCGCCGGGTCGGGCCGGCTTGGCGTCGCCCTTGTCGCGGCGGACGCTGTGCTGGTCGTTCATAGGATGCGGCTGCACGCCTTCTCTGGCGCTCTTGGTTTCAAGACGGGTGATGAAGATATCGAAGCGATTGGGCATCGTCCGGTCAGTGCTCCGTCGTGCTTTCGGTGTCGGTCTCGATTTCGTTGCGGGCCTCGGCGAGCACGCGGCGCAGGAGCCGCTTGCCGGCTTCCCTGCGGATAGCTTCGTCCCGGGCTTCGGCGGATTGGCTTTTGGCGCGAGGCGCGGCGAAACGCTTGCGCCCGGCATAGTAGGGCTCGAAAACGTCCTGCAATTTCAGGCTGTCCATCCTGTCCTCCTCCTCAAGAGACTCAGGTATTCAATCCGCCGGCCACGGTTTCGTTCCCTACTATGGCAAAGACATGGCGGCCGGATTACATCGACGTGAGGTTCAGGCCCGGACGCTGGGCGTTTTGCAACCGCGCCTGCGCCATGCCAAACAGGGCTGAACGGAGATGTGAGCGGTGACCGGCGAAAAACGCAGCTATGTGATCGGCCAGACCGAAATGCCGGTCCGGCCGCTCGAGCCAGCGCTCTATCTGGTGGCGACGCCGATCGGCAATCTCGCCGACATCACGCTGCGCGCGCTGGAAACGCTGGCCGCCGCCGACATTGTCGCTTGCGAGGACACCCGCGTCTCGCGCGTGCTGCTCGACCGCTACGGCATCCGCCGCCGTACCACTGCCTATCACGAACACAATGCCGGCGAGGCCGGGCCGAAGCTGATCGCAGCGCTCGAGGCCGGACAGAGTGTGGCGCTGATTTCGGATGCCGGGACGCCGCTGATCTCCGATCCCGGCTACAGGCTGGTCGGCGAGGCGCAGGAGCGCGGCCTGCGCGTCGTGCCGATTCCCGGACCATCGGCGCCGCTGGCGGCGCTGACGGCGTCTGGCCTGCCGTCGGACGCCTTCCTGTTCGCCGGCTTTCTGCCGGTGAAATCAGGGCAGCGGCTGACCAGGCTGGAAACCTTCAAGGCGGTGCCGGCGACTCTGATCTTCTTCGAATCGCCGCGTCGGCTGGCCGAATCGCTCGGCGCCATGGTCGAGGCGCTGGGCGGCGAACGCAAAGCCGCCATCGGCCGGGAATTGACCAAGACTTTCGAGGAAATCCGCACCGGCACGCTGCGGACGCTTGCCGATCATTACGCGGCGGCGGACACACCGAAGGGCGAGATCGTCGTCTGCATCGGTCCCGCCGAGGCGAAGGCCGACGAACCGGAAGACATCGACCGCCTGCTTTTGTCGCTCGCCGCTGAAATGCCGGCCTCCAAGGCGGCGGCGGAAGCCGCGAAAATGACCGGCGGCCAGAAGCAGGCGCTCTATCGGCGGCTGCTCGAACTTAGAGAAAGCGACGATGGTTGAGCGCCCGAGCGCCAGCCGTCAAAAGGCCTACCGGCGCGGCCATCGCGGCGAATGGCTGGCGGCTGCCGCGCTGATGCTGAAGGGTTACCGGATCCTGGCCCGCCGCCATCGCACCCGCTTCGGCGAGATCGACCTGATCGCCCGCCGCGGCGATCTGGTGCTGTTCGTCGAGGTCAAGGCGCGCCGCACGCTGATCGAGGCCATGGAGGCGATCGGCCACGAATCGGAGCGCCGCATCGAGGGCACGGCCGACATCTGGCTGTCGCGCCAGCCGGACTATGGCAGGCTGTCGATGCGCTTCGACATGGTCGCCGTGCTGCCCTGGCGCTGGCCGGTGCATGTGCCGAATGCGTTTTATGGACGGAATTGAGGGCGGCTTACTGACAAGCGTTGCTCGCCCTTCGCTGCCTCAGGGCGTTCGTCGCTCGGAAGCCAACCAGTTGGCTTTCCGTCCGCTACGCGGACCGCTCCTCACCCCCAAACCATCAACGCCACCAGCCCGACGCCGCCCACCACCAGGCGCCACCAGCCGAACAGCGCGTAGCCGTTGCGCGAGACGTAATCGAGCAGGAAGCGCACGACAAACAGCGCGGTGACGAAGGCGGCGACGAAGCCGATGGCGATGATCGGCAGGTCGGCCGTGGTCAAGACGTTGCGGTTCTTGAATAGGTCGAAGGCGAAGGCGCCGACCATGGTCGGGATGGCGAGGAAGAAGGAGAATTCCGCCGCTGCCCGCTTGTCGACGCCCAGAAGCAGCGCGCCGACGATGGTCGAGCCGGAGCGCGACGTCCCGGGGATCAGCGACAGGCACTGGAACAGGCCGATCTGCAGATAAAGCCTTGTCGGGAAGCGCTCGACGTCGCGGTAGATCGGCTGCAGCTTCATGCGGTCGACGACCAGCAGCACGACGCCGCCGATGATCAGCATGATGCAGATCAGCCTTGGCGATTCGAACAGCACGGTCTTGATGAAATCATGCGCCAGCGCGCCGATGATGGCCGCCGGCAGGAAGGCGATCAGGATGCCGAGGACGAAATGCCGCGTCAGCCGGTCATGCGGCAGGTCGAGCAGCATCTGCCACAGGCGGCGGAAATAGACACTGAGGATCGCCAGGATGGCGCCGAGCTGGATCAGGATCTCGAAGGCCTTGCCGGTGGAATGGAAGCCGAGGAAATGGCCGGCGAGCAGGATATGGCCTGTCGAGGAGACCGGGATGAACTCGGTCAGCCCCTCGAGCAGGCCGAGCAGCAGGGCTTCGACGATGGTGTGGCTATCCATGGCAACCTCGGCATTCAAGTGACGGAAGGAAACGACTAGCAAAGGGCTTGCTTGTCACGGCGCGGAAGTCCCCCTATAGGTCGCAACACCGTGACGGTCGCATGACGGGCCGCCAAGACTTACCGGTGCGCCCTGCGATTCGCCAGTGCGCTTAATTATCGCGGAACCATGCTGACGCTTTTCCATCATCCGATGTTCGCCACCTGCCGCTTCGTTCGCCTCGCCTTTGGCGAGTATGGCGAGGAGCTGGCGCTGATCGAGGAAAAGCCGTGGACGCGGCGCAAGGAGTTTCTGGCGCTGAACCCGGCCGGCACCTTGCCTATCCTGCTTGCCGAAGGCGACGTGCCGATCGTCGGCGCCGTGGTGATATCGGAATATCTCGACGAGACGCGCGGCGTCTTGAAGCGAGACAAGAGGTTGTTTGCCGAGGACCCGATGCAGCGCGCCGAAATCCGCCGGCTGACCGACTGGTATCTCAACAAGGCCGAGAGCGAAGTGACCCGGCATCTGGTGCGCGAACGCGTGCTGAAGCCAGTCATGCCGGAAACGGCGGGCGGCGGCTCGCCCGATTCGGCGGCGATCCGTGCTGCCCGCGCCAACATCCGCCAGCATATGAAATACACCAACTGGCTGGCCGGCACCCGCCACTGGCTCGCCGGCAGCAAGGTTACCTATGCCGATCTCGCGGCAGCGGCGACGCTGTCGGTGCTCGACTATCTCGGCGAGATCGACTGGCGCGAGCATGCCGCCGCGCGCGAATGGTACACGCGGGTGAAATCGCGGCCGTCGTTTCGGCCGCTGCTTTCGGACCGGGTGCGCGGCCTGTCGCCGGTGTCGCACTATGCGGACCTCGACTTCTAAAAGCCAAACCTTGCGCGCGCTGATCGACGCCGAGGCGCGGCGCGCCGGCTTCGATGCGATCGCCGTCACCACCCCCGATGCAATCCCGCTGGCGCCCGCACGTCTGGCCGAATTCGTCGCCGACGGCTTTCATGGCTCGATGGCGTGGATTGCCGAGACGCTCGAGCGCCGCAGCGAACCCTCGACGCTGTGGCCCGATGTGCGCTCGATCATCGTGCTGGCGATGAATTACGGCCCGGACCACGATCCGCGCGCGCTACAGGCAAGACGCGATCGCGGCGCGATCTCGGTCTATGCGCAAAACCGCGACTATCACGACATTATAAAGGGCCGGCTGAAGGAAATCGCCGGCAAGATCGTGGCGCGGGCCGGCGGCGACGTGAAGGTTTTTGTCGACACCGCACCGGTGATGGAAAAGCCGCTGGCCGAGGCCGCCGGGCTCGGCTGGCAAGGCAAGCATACCAATCTGGTCAGCCGCGAGCACAGCTCGTGGCTGTTCCTCGGCACCATCTTCACCACGGCGGAATTGGCACCCGATGCAGCCGAGATAGACCATTGCGGCTCCTGCCGCGCCTGCCTCGATGCCTGCCCGACCGATGCCTTTCCAGCGCCCTACCGGCTCGATGCCAGGCGCTGCATTTCCTACCTCACAATCGAGAACAAGGGACCGATCCCGCGCGAATTCCGCGACAAGATCGGCAACCGCATCTATGGCTGCGACGATTGCCTTGCCGCCTGCCCGTGGAACAAGTTCGCCCGCGCCGCCTCGGAAGCAAAGCTTGCCGCGCGCGCCGAATTGCGTGAGCCGAAGCTTTCGGACCTGTTGCAGCTGGATGACGCGGCCTTCCGCACTTTATTTTCGGGCTCGCCCATAAAACGCATCGGCCGCGACCGCTTTGTCCGCAACGTGCTGACCGCCGCCGGCAATTCCGGCGATGCTTCGCTGGCCGGCCCGGTCCGCGCCTTGCTCGGCGATGCCTCGCCGCTGGTGCGCGGTGCGGCGGTGTGGGCGCTGGCGCGGCTGGTGCCGGATACCGAATTCAGCGAGCTGGCCGCCACCGGCTCGAAAACCGAAACCGACACGACAGTGCGCGACGAATGGCTGTCCGCATTGCCAACAGAGGCGCATGCATGACGGGTAAAAAAGTTCTGATATTCGGCGCCGGCTATTCCGCCCTAGCGTTCGCACGCGCTAAAAAGGATCCAGCCACGGAGATTCTTGGGACCACGAGGTCTCCAGATAAATTCGAAAGGCTGCTGCAGGCCGGCATCAAGCCGATCGAATTCAGTGACACCACCAACATTTGCGACGAAATTCGCGATGTAACACATCTGATTGTCTCTATCCCACCCGATGAGACCGGTCGTGATCCGGGCCTTCACTACGGCGAGCCGATCGAACAATGGGCTCAAAAGCTCGAATGGATCGGCTATCTCTCCACCGTAGGAGTCTATGGCGACCATGGCGGCGCGTGGGTCGATGAGGCCGCCGAATGCCGGCCGGTTTCGAAGCGCTCTGTCCTGCGCGTCGCTGCCGAAGAGAATTGGGTGGAGCTCGGCCGAAACGCAGGTGTCCCCGTCGCAGTCCTACGGCTTTCCGGGATTTACGGGCCGGGGCGCAATGCCCTGGTCAATCTGGAAAACGGCTCAGCTAGACGGCTGGTCAAGCCGGACCAGGTCTTCAACCGCATCCATTGCGACGACATTGCCGGCGCGCTGTGGCATCTCATCGCCGGCAACACAGGCGGCATTTTCAACATTACCGATGACGAGCCGGCGCCACCGCAGGATGTCGTCACCTATGCCGCATCGCTGATGGGCGTCGAGCCGCCACCGGAAATTCCTTTCGAGACCGCCCAACTTTCGCCCATGGCGCGGTCCTTCTATGGCGAGAACAAACGCGTCGCCAACACCGCGATCAAGGCCGAGGGCTATCGGTTCCGCTTTCCGGACTACCGCCAGGCATTCGACCGGATGTGGGCCGACGGAACCTGGCGCGACGGCGAGCCGCGCAGCCCTATGAAGCGGCCGTGATCGAAACCAAGCGGCGGGCGTGGTATGATTCGCCCAATAGCGCGGCTTGTTGCAGAGGGGGCTCATGACGATTTCGATGCGATCCTTGCCCGGCAGACGCCCGTTCCTGACGGCGACGCTGGCGATCGTCGCCTTGGCAGGGCTGGTGGCGGGTGCAATCACGGCCGAGCCGCGGGCAAAAGACCTGTTTGGGGCCAAGAAGCTGCCGGCGGTGGCGGCTGCGCAATCGTTCGGCTTCTATTCCAAGGGCTGCTTCACCGGCGGCGTCGCCATTCCGATGGACGGCCAGAACTGGGAAGTGATGCGTCCGTCGCGCAACCGCCGCTGGGGCCATCCGACGATGATCGCACTGATCGAGAAACTGTCGCGCGATGCCGCCGCCGACGGCTGGCCGGGGCTTCTGATCGGCGACATCTCGCAACCGCGCGGCGGGCCGATGCTGACCGGGCATGCCTCGCACCAGATCGGCCTCGACGCCGACATCTGGCTGACGCCGATGCCCGACCGCAAGCTCACGACCCAGGAGCGCGAAAACATCAGCGCCACGCTGATGGTCGACGACAAGACGCATCTGGTGAAGGACCGGCTCTGGAAGCCGATGCATACGCAGCTGCTGAAGCGGGCGGCGAGCTATCCGGAGGTCGAGCGCATCCTGGTCAATCCCGGCATCAAGAAGAAGCTTTGCGACACCGTCACCGGCGACCGCTCATGGCTGCGCAAGATCCGGCCGTTCTGGGGCCATGACTACCATTTCCACATTCGCATCGGCTGCCAGCCGGGTTCGCCCAACTGCAAGGGACAGGAAGCGACGCCCGACGATGATGGCTGCGGCAAGCCCCTGGCCTGGTGGTTCACCGAGGAGCCGTGGCGTCCCAACAAGAACCCGGACGCGCCCAAGGCGCGCGACGTGATGACGATGGCGAACCTGCCGAAACAGTGCCAGTTCGTGCTCGACCAGCCTGACGCGGATTCGGCCGAAGCCGTCACCTATCGCAGCGGCGGCGGCGTTCCGATCGCCGCCAGGGCGCCCGAACCCGACACGCCTTCGCCGCCCGCCGTGAGCAACGCGGCCGCACTGCCAAGCGCCGTCAACGCTTTTGCCGAGACGCCGGAGATCGGCGTGCCTTTGCCGAGACCACGGCCGTGAGGCTGACCGCTGCTTCACGTCTGACAACCGGCGCTTTACCGCCGGTCACTCAAGGTGCAATGATCCTGCCATAGCGCGGGCAGGAGGTACGGCATTGCAGACGGAGGATACCGGCCTTCTCCGCGTCGTCCGGCGGGTAGCTCTTCTCAATCTGGGATACTTCGTCGTCGAGTTCGCCGTGGCATCTGCGATCGGCTCCGTGTCGCTGTTCGCGGACAGTGTTGATTTCCTGGAAGATACCTCGGTCAATTTTCTTATTCTGGTTGCCCTGAGCTGGGCCGCACCTGGCCGTGCGAAGGTTGGCATGGCCCTGGCGGCCATTCTTCTGGTGCCTGGGTTGGCAACGCTCTGGACGGCTTGGGCCAAGTTCAGCCTGCCGGTCGCGCCGGCGCCGTTGCCGCTGTCCCTGACAGGCGCCGGCGCTTTGGCCGTGAACCTGTCTTGCGCGTTCATGTTGGCACCCTTCCGCCGGTCCAGCGGCAGCCTGACAAAGGCGGCGTTCCTTTCCGCGCGCAACGACGCCTTTGCCAACGTAGCCATTATCGGCGCCGGCCTTGTCACTGCTGTGATCTGGCATTCTGCGTGGCCCGACCTGATTGTCGGCCTGGGAATTGCGGCCATGAATGTCGATGCGGCTCGCGAAGTCTGGTCTGCGGCCCGCGAGGAGCACAAAGCGTCCGCCTAGCGGCGAGATCGTGGCCGTTTGGCCGCAGAGTCGACCTCAGTGCGCCGCCGGGCTCGAAAAGCGTTTCCCTTTTCAAACCCATGCGCTAGTCAATCGATTGAAACGGCGCAACGGCATCGCAAAGGGGACGACCAAGGCATGGCAGGCGACGACGACGCAGCGTTGCGGTTTCCAGTGTTGATCGGCGACATCGGCGGAACGAATGCGCGCTTTTCGATCGTGCTCGACGCGAATTCGGACGGCGGCGAGCCGCATATCGTGCAGACGGCCAATTTCAACACCATAGACGAGGCAATCCAGGCGGCGGTGCTCGACCGCTCGTCCATCCGGCCGAATTCGGCGGTGCTGGCGATCGCCGGGCCGGTCGATGGCGACGAGATCCCTCTCACCAACTGTCCCTGGGTGGTGAAACCCAAGCAGATGTTTTCCAATCTGGGCCTGAGCGACATCGTCGTGCTCAACGATTTCGAGGCGCAGGCGCTGGCCGTCGTGGCGCTCGGCGAAGAGCATATGGAAAAGATCGGCGGCGGCACGCCGGAGCCCAATGCCGGACGCGTCGTGCTCGGCCCCGGCACCGGCCTTGGCGTCGCCGGGCTGGTCCATGCCCTCAACCACTGGATACCGGTGCCCGGCGAGGGCGGCCACATGGACATCGGCCCGCGCTCTCAGCGCGATTTCGAGGTGTTCCCACATATCGAGAAGCTGGAAGGCCGCATTTCGGGCGAGCAAATCCTGTGCGGACGCGGCCTGGTCAATGTCTATCGCGCTGTCGCCAAGGCGGACGGCAAGCCGACGCCATTCACCACGCCGGCCGAAATCACCGGCGCGGCGTTGGCCAAGACCGACCCGGTCGCCGAGGAAGCGCTGGCGCTGTTCGTCACCTGCCTCGGCCGCACCGCCGGCGACCTGGCGCTGGTGTTCATGAGCCGTGGCGGCGTGTTTTTGACCGGCGGCATTGCGCAAAAGATCGTGCCGGCGCTGAAGCAGGGCAATTTCCGCGCCGCCTTCGAGGACAAGGCACCGCACAGCGCGCTGATGGCCTCGATGCCAGTCTATGTCATCACCCACCCCCTGGCGGCCCTTTCCGGCCTTGCCGCCTATGCCAGAAACCCGTCGCTGTTCGGCGTCCAGACGCAGGGCCGGCGTTGGCGGGCATGATCCGCACTGCAAAAAGTGGCGATCAACTCCAAATCGTGAACTGAGCCGCGACGAAGTTTCGCCGCCTTGGCCATAGGCAAGCCACGGCCGGAGCGTTAAGAGGAGGCCGAATTCCAGCCCGCCCTACGACGCGGAAACCGACGAAGTGCTGCAGATTTGACATTTCAAAGCCCAAACAGAGCCAAGGTGAGGCCGGCCGAGGTTACGGCGGTGCTGCGCCGCATCCTGGCTGAAAACAGTCGCGACTATCGCTCATCCTATGCCGTCGCCATCATCTGCTCGCTGCTGGTTTCGGGCACCACAGCCTTCAGCGCCTGGATCATGGCGCCAATGGTCAACCAGATATTCTACGAACGGCAGGGCGGCGCCGTCGTGTGGATCTGCGCCGGTTTCATGGGCGCCTTCATGATCCGTGGCTTCGCCGGTTACGGCCAGGCGGTGGCGCTGGCCAAGATCGGCAACAATCTGGTGGCGCGCTACCAGAGACGCATCTTCGATCATCTGATGAAGCTCGGCGTCGACTTCTTCAACGACACGCGTTCGGGCCGGCTGGCGGCACAGGTCAACGAGAATGTCGGCGGCATTCGCGACCTGCTGTCGCTGACGCTGGTCTCGATCACCCGCGACGCCGTCACGCTGGTCGGTCTTGTCGGCGTCATGATCTACCAGGATCCGGTGCTGTCGCTGAGTTCGCTGCTGATCGGACCGCCGCTGATCTGGGCCGTCGTCTACATCACGCGGCGGGTACGCAAGATCAACCGGGAATCGGTGCTGATCAATTCCCGGCTGATCGGAGCAGTGCAGGAGGCCACGCAAGGCATCGCCATCGTCAAGGCCTTCACCATGGAGGAGGAGCTGTCGCGCCGCATCGGCGACCTCGCCGCCAGCGCCGAACAGCGCAGCAACAAGATCGCCCGCGTCTCGGAACGGCTGTCGCCGATTTCCGACATGCTGGCTGGCCTAGCGGTCACCGCGGTCATCGGTTATTCCGGCTATCGGGCCCTGGTCCTCGGCCAGCCGCCGGGTGCGGTGTTTTCGTTCATCACCGCGCTGATCCTGGCCTATGACCCGGCGCGACGTCTGGCCCGCATGCAGGTCTCGATGGAGCGGGCACTGGTCAATGCGCGCATGATCTACGAGCTGCTCGACCGCGAGCCGAAGCAGGGCGACGCGCCAGGCGCCGCAGAGGCCCATTTCACCACCGGCGCCGTGCGGTTCAACAACGTATCTTTCCGCTATGTCGAGGAAGTGCCGGTGCTGCAGGATCTGAGCTTCCACGCCGCCGCCGGCAAGATGACGGCCATCGTCGGCGCCTCGGGCGCCGGCAAGACGACGCTGGTGGCGCTGCTGCAGCGTTTCTACGATGTCGATGCAGGGACGATCGAAATCGACGGCCAGGACATTTCCAAAGTTACCAAACACTCGCTGCGCGGCTCGATCGCCTATGTCTCGCAGTCGCCCTATCTGTTCGAAGGCACCATCCGCGACAACATCAGGTATGGCCGGCTTTCGGCCACCGACACCGAGATCGAACAGGCGGCGATCCTGGCCGCAGCCGACGACTTCATCCGCCAGCAGCCTGAAGGCTACGACACGCCGGTCGGCGAAGGCGGCTCGACGCTGTCGGGCGGCCAGCGCCAGCGCGTCTCGATCGCCCGCGCCATCGTGCGCAATGCGCCGATCCTGCTGCTCGACGAAGCGACCTCGGCGCTCGACAACGAGGCCGAAGCCCGCGTCCAGGAAGCGCTCACCCACGTCATGGCCGGCCGCACCACCATCGTCATCGCGCACCGTCTGTCGACCGTGGTCAATGCCGACCACATCATCGTCATGGAGCAGGGCCGGCTGGTTGAGCAAGGCACGCACGCCTCGCTTATGGCCGATCCGCACAGCGTCTATGCCCGCTTCCATCGGGTGCAGGGCAAGAGGGGACTGGGGCTTGTCGACGACGCCAAGCCCATTCAAACTCCACTGCCGCGTGCGCGCGCAAAGAAGGTGGTGAGGAACGCATGAGCGAAAACGGTGATATGGGCCTGGTGGTGGTGGGGGCGGCCGGCCGCATGGGCCAGACGCTGGTCCGCGCCATCCATTCGATGCCGGGCGTGCGCGTTGCCGGCGCGGTCGAGCGTGCCGGATCGCCCTATCTCGGCAAGGATGCGGGCGAACTGGCCGGCATCGGCATCATCAACGTGCCGATATCGGACGATCCGCTGCCGGTCTTCGCCAAGGCCGACGGCGTGCTCGATTTCACCGCCCCGGCAGCCACCGTGGAATTCGCCGGCTATGCCGCGCAGGCGCGCATTGCCCATGTCATCGGTACCACCGGCTGCTCGGCGGACGACAACGCCAGGATAGAAGCGGCGGCGCGCCATGCGACGATCGTCAAATCCGGCAATATGAGCCTCGGCGTCAATCTGCTGGCGGTGCTGGTGGAACAGGCGGCGCGCGCGCTCGACGCCGACGATTACGACATCGAGATCCTCGAAATGCACCACAAGCACAAGGTCGACGCGCCGTCGGGCACCGCATTGCTTCTCGGCGAAGCGGCGGCGGGGGGACGCGGCATTGCGCTTGCCGGCAACGATGTGCGCTCACGCGAAGGCCATACCGGCGTGCGCAAGCCTGGAACGATCGGCTTCGCCAGCTTGCGCGGCGGCTCGGTGGTCGGCGACCACAGCGTGATCCTGGCCGGCACCGGCGAGCGCATCACGCTGGCGCACCATGCCGAAGACCGCGCAATCTTTGCCCGCGGCGCGGTCAAGGCAGCGCTTTGGGCGCGCCGTAAAAAGCCCGGACTGTATTCCATGCGGGACGTGCTCGGCCTGAGCTGAGGCGTCTATTTTCTTACGCAATTCCGGACTTAAAACCGCTACACACTTTTCCTGGAATTGCTCAAATCCAACCCATCCCTGAAGGAGCAAACATGTCGGGAACTCTCGTGCTCGTGCGCCACGGCCAGAGCGAATGGAACCTGAAGAACCTGTTTACCGGCTGGCGCGATGTCGACCTGACCGAACAGGGTCACCAGGAGGCCAAGGAGGCCGGCCAGAAGCTCAAGGCGCGCGGCCTGAAATTCGACATCGCCTTTACCTCGGCGCTGATCCGGGCGCAGAAGACCTGCCAGCACATTCTCGATGCCGTCGGCCAGAGCGATCTGGAGACGATCCGCGACCAGGCGCTGAACGAGCGTGACTATGGCGACCTCTCCGGCCTCAACAAGGACGACGCGCGCAAGAAATGGGGCGAGGACCAGGTGCATATCTGGCGCCGCTCCTACGATGTGCCGCCGCCCGGCGGCGAAAGCCTGAAGGACACCGGCGCCCGCGTCTGGCCCTATTATCTGCACGACATGCAGTCGCATGTGCTGAGGGGCGGCACGGTGCTGGTCGCCGCGCACGGCAATTCGCTGCGCGCGCTGATCATGGCGCTGGACGGCAAGAGCGGCGAGGAGATCGTCAAGCTCGAGCTCGGCACCGGCGTGCCGGTGATCTACAAGCTCAACGCCGATTCGACCGTGGCGTCGAAGGACGTGCTGGAAGGCTGACTATACGGGGAGAGGATGCCGGCAGGCAGGTGAGGGGCAGCGCCAACGCCGGAACTAAGCCGGCGAGCGGCAACCGGTCAAAAAAGCGCGTTGACACCCGTCGCTTGCCCGCTTACATGAGCCCGCACCAGCCCAGATGGCGGAATTGGTAGACGCGCACGGTTCAGGTCCGTGTTCCGCAAGGAGTGGAGGTTCGAGTCCTCTTCTGGGCACCACTCTTCGCTCTTCGAGCTTCGGGTGGCAGGCCATCCGGAGCTCCAAGAGCGAAGGGTGTCCTCCGAAGCCTTGGCGAAGGAGGACAGTCAAAAAGCCCGGTTCGTCCGGGCTTTTTTGTTGCTCAAATTCAGCTGCAGCAGGGTTTGCCCTCACTTGCCGGTTCGCAGCATGAGGCGCTGGCCTTCTGTTGCGCCTCGAGCCAGCGGTCGCGCGGCTTGCAGCTCGCCGGGCGTGGCGACAGCTCGACATGCACGGCACCCGCAACGATCTCGGGCAGGGCTGCACGGTAGAGCTGCATCGGCCGCACGCCGTCACTAACCTCGAAGGTCAGCTTGGCCAAATGGTCGAGCCCGACATGCTCGGTGACCTTGCGGATGATGGCCGAGAATTTGGCGGCCGGCATATGCGTGCGGTCTTCGGTCACGTCCCATAGCTGCACAAAGATTTCCGACCAGGATTCCGGGTTGGCGCCGCAATCCAGCGCCGCGAACTGGCCGGCCTTTACCTCGGTGACGTGATAGCCAGGCTGAACGGCGCGGCCGTCATAGAAAAACACCAAAGGCTTTTCCCTGTGTGCCGCCAGGAACCCCAACAGGCTGTCAATGGTGATGTCGGCGGGATCTGGTATCGCGGCACGGTCAAATTCGGTGTTGTCAGCGGCGAGCATTTGCGATAATCCTCATTTCGATATTTTTAGGATTATTGAAATATGGATGAGCGTCAAGCCCTTTCCGCCTTCGGGGCCCTGTCCCAGGAAACGCGGTTGAAGCTGCTGCGGCTGCTGGTTGTTGCCGGCCCCGACGGCATCGCCGCCGGCGCGCTGGCCGAGCAGGTGGAGGTCTCGGCCTCCAACGTCAGCTTTCACCTGAAGGAGCTGGAGCGGGCGGGCCTGGTCTCCACCCGGCGCGACTCCCGGTCGATTGTCTACAGCGCCGAATATGACGCGCTGACCGGCCTGATCCGGTTCCTGATGGAGGATTGCTGCTCGGGCCGGCCGGAGATCTGTTCGCCGGCGCTCAATCCGACCTGCTGCGTCCCGAACAAGGGAAGCCGTGCCGATGCCTGACTACAGTGTGCCGCGCCGTGTCGCGGCCGAGGCGCTCGGCACTGCTTTCCTCGTCGCCACCGTGGTCGGCTCCGGCATCATGGCCGAGACGCTGACTGCGGACAAAGCTGTGGCGCTGCTCGGCAACACGCTGCCGACAGGCGCCATTCTCGTCGTGCTCATCACCATTCTTGGGCCAATTTCCGGGGCTCATTTCAACCCGGCTGTCACGCTGGTCTTCACGGTTTTGCGGCAGCTGCCGATGCGCTTGGCCGGGCTGTACATCGTGGCCCAGCCCCTCGGCGGCATTGCCGGTACGATGACGGCGCACGCCATGTTCGGCCAGTCGCTCGTGCAGGCCTCAACGCACATACGCACCGGCGCGGCGCAGTGGCTCTCAGAAGGGATTGCCAGCTTCGGCCTGGCCGCCGTCATCCTGGCCGGCTTGCGCTTCGAGCGGAGCGCCATTCCATGGCTGGTCGGCCTCTACATCACGGCCGCGTACTGGTTCACGGCTTCGACTTCCTTTGCCAACCTGGCCGTGGCTGTCGCCCGCTCGCTGACCAATAGCTTTTCCGGCATCCGGCCGGCCGACCTTCCCGGCTTCATCCTTGCCGAGATTGCCGGCGCACTTATCGCCGCCGCCGTGATGGGCTGGTTGCTCATTCCCGCCGACACCAGACCACAGACCGAAAGGGCAGGGCCGTGACCGTCACCATCTATCACAACCCCGATTGCGGGACGTCGCGCAACACGCTTGCTCTCATCGTGGCGAGTGGCGAAACACCTGTCGTTGTCGAGTATCTGAAAAATCCCCCCTCGCGATCTCGCTTGGTCGGCCTGCTCAAGGCCATGGGGATGTCCGCGCGGGCACTGTTGCGCGAAAAGGGCACGCCCTATACCGAGCTTGGCCTGGCCGACGCGAAATGGAGCGAGGAGGATCTGATTGACCAGATGCTCGCCCACCCCATCCTCATCAATCGGCCGATTGTCGAAACCCCGCGCGGAACGCGGCTTTGCCGGCCATCCGAGCTGGTGCTGGATTTGCTCGACCACCCTGTTCGGGATTTCGTGAAGGAAGACGGCGAGAAGGTCGCCTATCGGCCTAAAGCGACAGATGCTTCATGAAATAGATGGAGACTTTCGGCTGGCCATGCGGGTCGACAAAGTGATGCGGGACAGAGCCGACTTCGTGCCAGTCGAGCCGCCTGTACAGTCGCTCGCTGGCCCCGCCCTCGACCGTATCGAGGAGGAGCAGAGACCGTTTTCTGCTGGTGGCCTCACGCTCGACAGCCTGCATCAGAGCGAGGCCTATGCCCTGCCGCTGGAAGTCGCGATGAACGAGGAGTTTGTAAACTTCGGCCCGGTGCGGCGCGTTCGGCTCCGGCGAAAGATAAAGTTGAACCGTGCCGACGACGCGGCCGTCGATATCGGCGCAGATGAGGAGCCGTTCGCCTTCACTCACCGAACGGAAAACATCCTCCCAATGTGCCAGCGCCTGGGGCTCATCGAAAGGCAGCACGAAGCCAACGAGCGCGCCGTCTTCGACGCTCTGGGCCAGCATCTCGGCAAGGGCTCGTACATGAAGCCTCGCCTCATTCTCATCAAACACGGCGATGCGCATCGGATCTTTCCTTTTGAGGGGTCAGAAATAGCGGGCTTTGAAGGGCGCGTGAAGGCATCGATGACAGCCGCTCCACCCGCTTCCCGGGGGCATGCCTGAGTGGCTTCAATCCCAAGTCGACCTGTCATCGTCACAACGCTCGGCCTGACGCAAATCATGGCGTGGGGTTCCTCCTACTATCTGCCGGCCGTCATTGGCCCTGCCGTGTCGGCTCAGACCGGCTGGCCGTTTCCCTGGGTGATCGGCAGCCTGTCGCTCGGGCTTTTGGTCGCGGGCCTGATATCGCCGCATGTCGGGGCCGCGATCGAACGCCATGGCGGCCGCATGACGCTGGCCTTCAGCGCCATTTGCCTCGGCATCGGCCAGGCGGTGGTAGCGACGTCGCCGACCCTTTCCATCTTCATCGCCGGCTGGCTGATCATGGGTTTCGGCATGGGCGCCGGCCTTTATGACGCCGCCTTCGGCACGCTCGGAAGGCTGTATGGGCGCAGCGCCCGTTCGACCATCACCAGCCTGACGCTGTTTGGCGGTTTCGCCAGCACCATCTGCTGGCCGATTTCGGCCTTTCTGCTCGACGCGTTCGGCTGGCGCGGCGTGTGCCTGGTCTACGCGGCAATCCAGCTTCTGGTGGCATTGCCCGCCTATCTGCTTGTCCTGCCGCGCGGCGCTCCCGAAGCGTCTGCCCAGACGGCTGCTGCGCCGGAAACGGGCCTGGCGCCGCGCAGCCTGCCCCTGATGGCCACGCTGGCCGCAAGCATCACGCTGTCGGCGGTCATATCCTCGACCTTGTCTGTGCATCTGCTGAGCGTGCTGCAATCCACCGGCCTGGCGCTGGGCGCGGCCGTCGGCCTCGGCGCCCTGGTCGGTCCTTTCCAGGTCGGCGCCCGCGCCGTCGAGATGGTCATCGCCCGCTACCACCATCCGATCTGGACCAAACTCGCCTCGGTGATTTTTGTGGTCATAGGTGTGGCGACGCTCTGGACCGGCCTGCCGGTTCTGCCGGTGGCTCTGATGTTTTACGGCGCCGGCATCGGCCTGGAATCGATCGCGCGCGGCACGCTGCCGCTCGCCCTGTTTGGCGCCCCCGGCTATGCGAAGCTGATGGGTCGGCTCGCCATGCCGAGCCTGATCGCCCAAGCCGCGGCGCCGTCCGTCGGTGCGCTGCTCCTGCAACATACGGGTGAGCGCGGATTGCTGGCCGTACTGCTCGCACTCGCCCTGACAAACGTCGCGCTGGTCGGCGCTCTGTTTGCCTTGCAGCGCGGGGCGATGCGGCGCATCCGCATCAGCTAGCGGCCGCCATGGGTTCGCCCGCGGGGGCGGCTCTTGTCAGACCAAAGTCCGAAGAGACGCCGATCAAAAGTCCAACCCTGCGCTTCTAAGGCCCGATGAGAGGAACACCGGTGTCGAGCGGGCGTTCATCGAATGGACTGAAAGAGCACTGACTGGAGGGATGGCAAATGCACAAGCATTTCATCGTCAAGACGGGCTATGGGCCCGGAACTGCGATTGCCGTCCTGATGGTTGGCTTGGCGGCTATCGGGATCCTTTTCGGCGTTCTGGGCGGCGCCCTTTACCTCACTGAAAAGCCGGCGACGAGACAATCCCTCATGTCGGTTCCAGCACGAGCCTTCGTGCCGGACGAAAATGTCCGGACACGGTGAGGCGCGAAACCATCGCGCACCATAAATGCGATCGACGATGAGACGTATCCTTCCAGTCGCGGTCCGCATCCGCGAATTTCGGGGCTGACACATGCCAGGGTCCCCTCGACTGCAGCGAAAGTTCCGGCCAACCGCCAGGACGTTTGCCAAGGCTGCAGTGTGGGTGGCAGCGATCGTTGTGCTTTATCTCATGACTGTCGGCAGCATCGGCACTTAATGAGCCGCTGCAACCAAGCGTCTGCCGGGTATGTGCAGCAAAAAGCATAACAATTTTTGGATTCGGGCAAGGCGCAGACTTGTTTCGAGTTGGCAGTGGAGGCAGCGCTTGGCATTCCGAACAGGCAGGGCGCGCCAATCAGCGTTGAAAATTGTTTCAGGTCAGTATCAGGCCGGCCAACAAGACCGCGAAGAGCACGGAAACCGGCACGGCAAGAAGCCACCGGGCTTCCAATACGCTGTTGTGTGGGTCATCCATTGTCTTGTTCCCTTGGTGAAAGCTGGCTCCAGCGCTCCTCCCGCGCTGGAGCCGCAGCCGATCGGCTCAACCGCCGTTGGCGGGAGCCGGGGCTGGAGCTGGAGCTGCCGGCTTTGGCGTTGAGGCCGGAGCCTCGACCTTGGGCACATCAACTTTCACGTTGATGTCTTTTCCACCACCGCCACTGAGATCGATGACGCCGGTAACGAAAAGCAGGGCAAGAATTGCGACGACTGCAACAACAATTGCTATCGCCGTTCCCGCGCCCCCTCCTGCATTCACGACAGTTGGTCCGTCAGCCATTTCGTCCTCCTTGAAGTTTCCTGAGAAGGCAACGGCAGCCGTAAGCCTTTGTTCCTGCTCAGGGTCTTCAGTCGTATTGGCGTAGGACTTCGGTCTGACGATCTATGATCAGCGATTGCAGCGGCTTCTGCTCCCTTGTCCTTCGTCGCGGCAGGAGAAACGACGAATGCCAATCCGTGGGCGGACAACCTCCCCTCCTGGTCAGGCACTCAACAAACCCCTTCAAACCCGGCGCCCATGACGCTACGCTCCAATCATGGCCCCTTCCGCCCAGCCCATCACCGTCACCCGCCGCGACCAGATGTTTCCCATCCTGGCCGACGCCGATATCGAGCGCATGCGCCGCTTCGGCGAGGCGAGTTCCTATGCCGCCGGCGAGCACATCGTCACCGCCGGCTCCGTGGCGCCGGGGCTGGTCGTCATCCTGTCGGGTTCGGCCGACATCACCCAGGATGTCGGGCTTGGCCGGCGCGAGACCATCGTCACCCATGGTCCCGGCAATTTTATCGGCGAGCTGGCGCAGCTTTCGAGCCGGCCGTCGCTGGTCAATGCCGAGGCCAAGGAGCCGGTCGAGGCCTTCGTCATCCCCTCGCAGCGTCTGCGCGACCTGATGGTGCAGGAGGCAAGTCTCGGCGAGCGGATCATGCGGGCGCTTATCCTGCGCCGCGTCGGGTTGCTCGAAAGCGGCAGCAGCGGGCCGATCGTCATCGGCCCGGCAGCCAATGGCGATACGCTGCGGCTACAGGGGTTTCTGCGCCGCAGCGGCCAGCCGCACCGGGCGCTCGATTCCGACAGCGATCCGTGCGCGAAAACACTGATCGAGCATTTCCGTGTCGACCAGCACCAACTGCCGATCGTGCTCTGTCCCAATGGCAAGCTGATGCACAATCCCGGCGAAACAGAGCTCGCCCGCTGCATCGGCCTGCTGCGGCCCATCGACAGCGACATGGTTTATGACGTCGCAATTGTCGGCGCCGGGCCGGCGGGGCTGGCGGCGGCGGTCTATGCGGCGTCGGAAGGGCTTTCGACCATCGTACTCGATTGCCGCGCCTTCGGCGGCCAGGCGGGCGCCTCCTCGCGCATCGAAAACTATCTGGGTTTCCCCACCGGGATCTCCGGCATGGCGCTGATGGCGCGCGCCTACAACCAGGCGCAGAAATTCGGCGTCGAAATGGTCATCCCCGACGAAGCGAAGCTGCTCGGCGCAGCGAGCGTGGGCTACTCGCTGGCGGTCGGCGACGGCGAGAGCGTCAAGGCGCGCACGGTGGTGATCGCCAGCGGTGCGCGCTACCGCCGCCTCGACATCGCCAATCTGGCCGAATTCGAAGGCACGTCGGTGCATTACTGGGCCTCGCCGATCGAGGCGCGGCTGTGCGCCGGCCAGGAGGTGGCGCTGGTCGGCGCCGGCAATTCGGCGGGGCAGGCTGCGGTCTATCTCGCCAGCCAGGTGCGGAAAGTGACGATGCTGGTGCGCCGCGGCCTCAGGGAAACCATGTCGCGCTATCTGGTCGAGCGCATCGAGGCGCAGCCCAACATCGAGGTGCTGGCCGAGACCGAGATCGAGGCGCTGGAAGGCGAAGGCGGCAATCTCACCCGGTTGCGCTGGCGCAACGGGGCCGGCGACGTCGAGACGCGGTCGATCCAGCATCTCTTCCTGTTCATCGGCGCCGACCCCAACACCGACTGGCTGGCTGAGTGCAATGTGGCGCTGGACGCCAGGGGTTTCGTGCGCACCGGCGCCGACGTGGCGGCTGGGTTGATGGAGACGAGCCGCAGCGGCGTGTTCGCCATCGGCGATGTGCGCTCCGGCTCGGTCAAGCGGGTCGCCGCCGCCGTCGGCGAAGGCGCCCAGGTGGTGGCGGCTTTGCACGCCTATCTCGCGCGACCCAACGCCGCGACATCAGAACTGGCCAGGAGAGCATGATGGACGAATGTAAACACACGACAGGCATCAAAAAAGTGACGCCGAGCGCGCTCGGCTGCGAGGAATGCCTGACGAGCGGCTCGATGTGGGTGCATCTCAGGCTCTGCCGCACCTGCGGCCATGTCGGCTGCTGCGACGACTCGCCCAACCGCCACGCCACCAAGCATTTCCACGCCACCAAGCACCCGGTCATTGAAGGCTATGACCCGCCCGAGGGTTGGGCCTGGTGCTTTGTCGACGAGATGTTCATCGACCTCGACGGCGACGTGACGCCCCAGAACGGCCCCATCCCGAAGTTTTTCTGAGGGGGCGCGGGGAGTCGCCCGAGCCTAAGGCTACGCCGTTACTTCACCGAGCCAGTGACGGTGCGGTCGATGGCGGAGGGATCGCGGTCATTGCCGGCGAGCGCACCGATGATGAGCAGACTGACGATGATTGGGACAAACAGGATGGCCACGCGGGCCTGCACATAAAAAATAGCGCGCCATTCGCTGCGCTTTTCCGGGCTGTTGTCCATCACACTCACTCTGTCACGCCTCCCGGGAGGGACATAGCGGCGAAGGGTTAAGCAAAGGCTTCCGATTGTGTTAACCGGCGTGTTTTGAGTGTAAGGCGTCGCGGTGACCATCGTTGCGCAACCTGCCCACTTATCCCCTAAGCGCCTGCTCCAGATCGGCGATCAGATCGTCGCCATCCTCGATGCCCGCCGACAACCGCACCAGCGAATCCGAGATGCCGATAGCTGAGCGCTTTTCCGCCGGGATGGAGCCATGCGTCATCAGCGCCGGGTGCTCGATCAGGCTTTCGACGCCACCGAGGCTTTCGGCCAGCGTGAACAATTGCGTGCGTTCGAGGAAGCGTTTGGTGCCGGCGAGGTCGCGGTCGAGGTCGACCGAGATCATGCCGCCGAAGGCATGCATCTGCTTTTTGGCGATAGCGTGCTGCGGATGGCTGGCGAGTCCGGGATAGACGACACGGCGCACGTCGCTGCGCGCTTCCAGCCACTGCGCGATCTTAAGGCCATTCGTCGAATGCCGCTCCATCCTGAGCGCCAGCGTCTTGATGCCGCGCAGCGCCAGAAAACTGTCGAACGGGCCTGAAATGGCGCCGATGGCATTCTGCAGGAATTTCAGCTGGGCGGCGAGATCCTTGTTGTCGCCGACGATGGCGACGCCGCCGACCATGTCGGAATGGCCGTTGAGATATTTGGTCGTCGAATGGACGACGATGTCGACGCCGAGCTCCAGCGGGCGCTGGATGTAAGGGCTGCAGAACGTGTTGTCGGCGACCGTAAGGACGCCCTTGCGCTTGGCCAGCGCGGCAACCCCTTCGAGGTCGACGATGCGCAGCAGCGGGTTGGTGGGCGTCTCAACCCAGAGCAGTTTTGTGTCCGGCCGGATCGCAGCTTCGACGGCGGCCAGATCGGTGAAATCAACAAAGCTCACCTGCAGATTGGCCGAGCGCTTGCGCACCCGCTCCATCAGACGGAACGAGCCGCCATAGATGTCGTCGGTGGCAACGATATGGGCGCCGCTGTCGAGCAGTTCCAGCACGGTCGAGATCGCCGCCAAGCCGGAGGCGAAGGCGAAGGCGGCCGAGCCGCTTTCGAGATCGGCCACCGCGCGCTCGAAGGCAAAGCGCGTCGGGTTCTGGCTGCGGGCGTACTCAAACCCCTTGTGAACGCCGGGCGACTGCTGGCCATAGGTCGACGTCGCGTAGATCGGCACCATGACCGCGCCGGTCAGCGGGTCGTGGCTCTGGCCGCCATGGATGGTGCGGGTGGAAAAGGCCAGGCGGTTCTTGCCTGCATTGCTGGTCATTTTGCGCGGCGCCTCAAATGATTGATCAGGTCGATACGGGTTATCAGGCCGACGAACTCGTCGCCATCGAAGATGATGGCGACCTCGTTGCGGTCGAATACCGGCAGCAGGGCGTCCAGCGTCTGGCTGGCCTGCAGCGTGTGCAGGTTGGAGGTCATCGCCGTGCGCACCGGACCGTTGAAACGGTCCCAGCGGCCGTCATAGGGACCGTCGACCTTGGCCAGTATGTCGCTCTCGTCGACGATGCCGACGAGCTTGCCATTGTCGAGCACCGGCAGTTGCGAGACATCGGAGCGGCGCATACGGCCATAGGCGTTGAGCAGGCTTTCGTCCGGGCCGACATAGACAATGTCGCCGGTGCGCGGCGACCGGGTAACGAGATCGCGCAAATCGCCGTGCTGTTCATGGTCGGCGAGCCCTTGTTCGGCCAGCCAGATATCGTCGAAGACCTTCGACAGATACTTGTTGCCGCTGTCGCAGACGAAGGTGACGACGCGCTTCGCAACAGTCTGCTCACGGCAATAGCGCAGCGCCGCCGACAGCAGCGTGCCCGAGGAAGAACCGGCCAGGATGCCTTCCTTCGAAAGCAGGTCGCGCACGGCCAGCATGCTCTGCTTGTCGGGGATGGAATAGGCTTTCCTGACCAGCGACAAATCGGCATTGGGCGGCACGAAATCTTCGCCTATGCCCTCGACGGTCCAGCTGCCGGCTTCCTCCATCTTGCCGGTCTTGATCAGCGGCGCCAGCACCGATCCAACGGGATCGGCCAGCACCATCTCGGTCTTGGGCGACACTTTGGCGAAGTAGCGCCCAAGCCCGGTCAGCGTGCCGCCGGAGCCGACGCCGACGACCACGGCGTCGACATTGCCGTCGAGCTGGGTAAAGATTTCCGGACCGGTGGTGGTCTCATGCGCCAGCGGGTTTGCCGGGTTGGCGAACTGGTTGGCATAAAAGGCGCCGGGCGTTTCCGCCGCGATCTTCTCGGCCATGTCCTGATAGTATTCGGGATGACCCTTGCCGACATCGGAGCGGGTCATGCGTACTTCCGCACCCAGCGCGCGCAGATGCTGGATCTTTTCGCGCGACATCTTGTCGGGCACGACAAGGATGATGCGGTAGCCCTTGGGGATGCCGACCTGGGCAAGGCCGAGGCCGGTGTTGCCGGCGGTCGCCTCGACGATGGTGCCGCCGCGTTTCAGCCTGCCCTGTTTCTCGGCCGTGGCGATCATCGACAGCGCGATGCGGTCCTTGATCGAGCCGCCGGGATTCTGGCTCTCCAGCTTGATGAAGAGCCGGCATTTTCCGGTGTCGAATTTGGTCAGCTCGACGACAGGCGTCTGGCCGATGAGGTCGAGCACGGAGGCGTAGGGTGGACGCAGGCGGGATTGGCCGTCCGAGGTTGTGCCGTCCGAGATCTTGCGCTCGCTCATATCGAAGCTCCCTGATCAAGCAACCGCCAAGAGCAAAGTGCGGAGCGGTTTTCGGACGACATCATGCTCTACTTCTTTGATTCAGCCGGCAGAGCGGCAACGTAGCTCCTTTTCCAGCCCTTTACAGACGGAAAGAAGATAGATCGTCCCAATCGACCGGCCAGATGCGGAATGAAATTCCACGAGCGCCAATCTCCCCCTCGAGGTGGAGATGTCGCCGAAGGCGACAGAGGGGGTCGCCGCGCGTGAAGCGCTAACCTCCATCTGTCGCACAAAGGTCGCGTCCGGTCGAACAGACGTGGGAGCTTTTCAACGCACCATCTTGTTCGTTGCCGCCGCCGATTCCGGCATGCTAGCCGATTGGCCCGCGGGGCAAACGCAAGGGAAAGCTCGATGAAGATCATCGCCTATGACAATTTCAAGCCCGGCGTCACGCTTGACGATCTGAAACCCTATCTGCGCGACGAGGTGTCGAATGTCTGGCGGCTGTGGAAGGCCGGCATCGTGCGGGAGAATTATGCGCGCGCCGATGTCGGCGGCGTCATCATCGTCTTCGAGCTCGACAGCGTCGAGGAAGCCCGGCGCTACACCGACGATTTTCCGCTGTCCAAGGCCGGGCTGCTGGAATGGGGTTTTTTGGCCTTCGATTCCGCACCCCTGCCGCTCGAATATCTGTTCGATCCGACCGTCGACATCGCCACCCCGTGGGACCGGACCGCGGCATGATCCGGTCGCGCGAAGGCATCGAGATCCCCACCAGCCTGGCGGAATGGTGCGACCCCAGGCGCATGGCGCTGGTGGTCTACGACATGCAGGTCGGCATCTGCCGCCAGGTGGCCGGCGCGGCTGATATCGTCGAGCGCACCGGCATTGTGCTCGAGGCCGCCCGCTCGGCCGGCATGCGGGTGGCGTTCACCCGCCATCTGTCACTGCCACTGAAATGGATGGGCGCCACCCAGCTGCGCACCGCCATGGCCTGGCAGCGACGTGATAATCCCGACGCCGTCGAGCCGTGGTTTCTGCGCGACGCCGAGGCGACGCAGATTGTTCCTGAACTTGCGCCCCGCGCCGACGAGGCGGTGTTCGACAAGCTGGCCATGTCGGCCCTCGATTCCACCGCGCTCGGCTTTGCGCTGAACGATTGCGGCGTGGGTGCCTTCGCCATTGCCGGCATCGCCATGGAGATCGGCATCGAGCCGACCGTGCGCCAAGCCACCGACAATGGCTTCGCGGCGATAGTGATCGAGGATGCCTGCGGTTTCGGCAACAGCGAAGCCCGCGATCGCTCGATGGCGACGCTTCGCTTCCTCGGCGAGGCCGTCATCACCGACGTCGCCGGCTTTTGCGGTGCGCTCAAAGCCGACGGGAGATAGGTCGATGTCAGGCGGCCGCGTCGATATCGGTGCGGAAGCGCACGCCTTCGGCGCGGCCATGCACGCTGCCCCAGTCGTAGAGGGCCTGGAGGGCGCCGGCGAGATCGTGGCCGCGCTTGGTCAAGGCATAGCGCGCCTTGCCGTCGGGCGATGTCTCGAGCACGACGAAGCCGATCTCGACAAGATCGGCCAGGCGCTGCGTCAGCATCTTGTCGGACAGCGAGGGGATCAGGCGACGCAGGTCGGAATAGCGCAGCGGCCCTTGCTTGATGCGCGCGATGATCACCGTCTTCCACTTGCCGCCGAGCGCGTCGAGCGCGAACTCGACCGGGCAGCCATAAAGTCTTCCGCGTTGGGTCATGCGCCGATTTTAGGCAAGGCGCCGCCGAGACGGAAGCGGAATTTGCCCGGCCATCTGGCTGGGTTGTGGCGTCGGGCTTTATCGGCAAAGGATTATCAGGAGGAGCAGCAATGAGCGTTCGGGACCCCAATCCGGTTAATGCCAAGAGCCCGAAACGCGTGGCGATCGTCATCGCCAATCCGGCTGTGTCGACCACGACCGGCTGGCCGGTGGGCTTCTGGTGGAGCGAGCTCACCCACCCCTGGTTCGCCTTCACCGAGCGCGGCTATGCCGTCGAGATCTTTTCGCCCGATGGCGGCAAATGCGAGGCCGATGCACTGAGCGACCCGCGCGACCCCTCCGGCTATTCGGAGACTGACCTGATTTCACTCGGCTTTATCGCGAGCCCGAACCTGGCTGCGCTGGTCGACACGACACGGCCGGTAGCGGAGATCGATGTCGAGCGCTTCGACGCCATCGTGGTGGCCGGCGGCCAGGCGCCGATGTTCAGCTATGATCGCGCGCAAACGCTGCAACAGATTTTCGTCGCCTTCCACGACGCCGGCAAGGTGGTGGCGGCGCTGTGCCACGGCACGGCGCTGCTGCGCTATGCCCGGCGCGCCGACGGAACGCTGCTTGTCGCCGGCAAGACGGTGACCGGCTTTGCCAATGCCGAGGAGGATTTTGCCGACGAGGCGACCTGGGCGATGGGTGCGCTGGAACGCGGCAGGCATCTGATGCCGTGGCGCATCGAGGACGAGTTGAGGGCGGTCGGCGCCAACTATGTCCAGGCCGGGCTGTGGCGCGGCTTTGCCGTGCGCGACGGCAATCTGATCACCGGCCAGCAGAATTTTTCCGGCGCCGAAACCGCGCGCCTGGTGTGTGAGGCATTGGGCGGGTGAACGCTCTCTCTTTGGTTTTGACGCACTTTCCTGGGTAGGCGCTGCGCGCTTTGCCCGGGGAAAGCGCTCACACTTTCTCCGGAACGGTGTCCGGACGTTCCCTTGCGGGAGGGACTTCAGTCTTAATTGAGCTATGGCTAATATTTGTGTAACCTGGCCAGTGCGGGGCGACGATCCCAAATCCAAGCTTAATCCCGCAATGGCCGGTGCGGAGCGCTTTCAACCCAAGCATCCCCTGCACCGGCCATTCTTTTGCCTCCCGCCAGGTGGCGCATGGCCAGCCTGAAATCGGATGCGCGATTGTCGCCGCAACGGGTCTGTCAAATTTATGGTCGCTCCGGAATTGCCCTAGCCCAGTAATTGCTTGCTCAGCCGCGCGCATTGGACGCGAATATCCGGGATGGCGTCGATCTCGAAGAACGTGCCGCGGGTCAGCGGGCCGACGGCGAGAATCTTGGCTGAAGCGGTGCCGTCGCCGGCGATGATCTCGCATTTGGACGAGACATCGAGACCGAGCCGCAGCGGGTCCGGCCGCGCCAGGCCGCGGTCGACCAGCGAGCGCACGACGCTGTTCGACGTTGTCGAGATGTCCCTGGCGATGCCGGTGCAATCGTAGATGCGGGCGACCTTCAGCGTTTCCAGCGCCTGGGTGTGGCGGGACTGGATGTCGACGGCGAAGCCATCGCCCGCCTCGATGCCGACGACACGGCCGGCGACGGGCCGGATGCGGCCGGTGCGCACCGCCTCGGTGACGCGGGCATGCACCTCCGGCGCCAGGCGATGGCGGTGGATGTCCCACCAGGCTTTGGTGTGTTCGACGAAACGGCGCTTGGCCGAGGACGGCCAGTTCTGCCAGATCTTCTGGTTGAAGGGTCTGAGACCATCGACGACATCGCGCCAGTCGATGCCGGCTTTCTGGTTTTCGCGGATCAGGTCGCGAAACCAGCCTACGAAATAGGACAGCTGAGTGCCGAGCGGAATGTCGGCGACATCGAGCTTGATCGGGTTGCCCTTGCGGTGCGGCGACGGCAGCAGGCCGCGCCTGGATACAGCGACGATCTCGCCTTTGTGGCCGCGCTGCTCGAGCGACAGGAACGCATCGACCATGCTCAACCCGGTGCCCAGCACCAGCACACGGGCTTCAGGGTCGAGCGCGGTATCGGCCTCGGTCCCCATGCGGATGGCATGGCCCTGGCCGGCGCCGGGCTGTTCGTCATGGCCGGTGGCGAGCACCGCCAAATGCGCAACCACGCTGGTGCCGTTTGCCAGCGTGACTTCAACCCCGGAAGAGGTCGGCGAGATCGACAGGCTTTCCTCGCGGATCAGCCTGAGACGGCCGGTTTCCTTTTCCCGTGCCTCTAGATCGTCCAGCAGTTCCTTGAGATAGCGGGCATAGACACTGCGCGGCGCATAGAAGGGTGTCTGCGGCGTCTGCTCCTGGCTCACCAGGCCGCGGGCCTGCAGCCAGCGCCAGAAATTGCCGGGATCGTCGGCATAGGCGCTCATCCCGGCGGCGCTGACATTCAGCACATGCGCCGACAACAGCGTCGAATAGGCGATGCCTTGGCCGAAATGCGGACGCTTCTCGATCAACGTGACGCGCAGATCCGGATTGGGCGATTTGAGGAGATGCGCGGCGAGAACGACGCCGCTGGCGCCGCCGCCGACGATAATGATGGAGTTGGTGCGCGCGACACTCATGCGAGCACGCTGAGGATCAGGCGAGGACCTTTTGCGCCGGCGCCAAATCGTCGATGTCCTTCGCGACCGTAAGGTCGTCGAGGGCGATGTCGCGCATTTCCGCAAGCGAGCGCTGGTCGAGCACCTCGGCGATTGCCTGCCGGACCTCGAGCATCAGATGTCGGACTTGGCATGTCGCCTCATTGCAGTCTTCACAGCGCTGATACTGGGTGCGGCTTGCGCATGGGATGGGCGCGAGCGGCCCGTCGAGCACACGCACGACATGGCCGACCTTGATCTCGTCGGCCGGGCGCGCGAGGCGATAGCCGCCTTCCTTGCCCTTGCGGCTCTGGACGAATCCGGCATTGCGCAATTCGCCCAGAATGGCGTCGAGAAACTTCTTCGGGATGTTGTTGCCGCTGGCGATATCGCCGACGAAGGCGAGCTGCCCGACCGGCAACTGCGCCAGATGGACCAGCGCCTTGAGGCCGTACTTGCCTTTTTTGGTGAGCATAGCGCGAACGTTTCCCTGTCAGGCGATGGTTCAGAACCATCGGTTGCGAAACGCCTGACGTGCCTCCCCGCCGCGTGCAAGCTGCTTTGACACATAAATTCTAGTGACATGATGTACAAGCCGAGGAACCTTGATTTTGCTTCGTTTTCACGCCCGAGAGGCCACTTTAGCAGGACTTTGTGCCGTTAAGGTCACAGACTGGGCCGCAAGGCAGGTGGACGCCGCGAGCGATCCATGGACGCAGAGTGGCCGCGCATCGTCTCCTCCATCCTTAATGTCGATAAGATTACTATACTTACCCTCGAAGCGGCGGAACGTGTTTTCAAATCAGCGGCTGTTTGCAGCATGGATTTGCTCGACCACGGCACTGTGCGCAATCTCGTTCGCTGCCGGCATCCAAGATCGGTATGGCGGGGACGAATGCCCAACCCTCCGCTCAGGATTGGGCGCCGTCGCGTTGCAACCGGTCGGCCTTGGCAGGCTTGGCCATCGGCACGCCGGTCGAACGCAGCATCCAGCGGTGGCCGTCGCTGCGGAAATCAGTGAGGCTCAACGGCTCGACATCGATCCTGCGGCAAGCCGAAAGCGGTGCGCCGAGAACGAGGACGATGGCCGCGCGGATGACACTGGCGTGTGTGACCGCGACGGTGTGGCCGCTGGTCCGGATCAGGCGGCCCATGAAACTGGAGACACGCTTCGCCACATCGGCCAGCGACTCGCCGCCATGCGGAGCGGCCTCGGCATCGCTGAGCCAGCCGACGATGCCCTCCGGCTCAAGCGCCTGCACCTCCTCGAAATTCCTGCCGGCCCAATGGCTAAAATCCTGCTCGGCCAGCAGGGGCTCGACGGAGGGCTTGACCGCCATCGCCTCGGCGGTCTGGCGGGCGCGCAACGCCGGACTTGTCCAGACCCGATCAGCGCGGCGCAGGGTCATCGTTGCCGCCAGCGCCAGGGATCGCGGCTCCAGCGCCTCGTCGAGGGGAAACGACCCCTTGCGCGTGGCGGGCGTTGCGCCGCTGCAGATCATGGTCAGGCGTACCAGCATGATAAGACTGTCTCCTGGAGGCAGGTCGAGGCGACCTGGTCCCGGCAATCCCCTTACACCATCGCGTGAAAGTGACTACCGCTCGTCGATGATTATCCGTCGAAGCGCAATGATGGCGGCCTGCGGGCGGAAATTCGGCGCACTCGACATGTGCCCCTCTCCCCGCCGGCATCAGCCGGTGGTTTTTTTCTAACAAGCCCGCTCTGCTTGGAAGGATTTAACTCTACAAGAACGATAGAATTAGCTGACTATGAACAGGCATCCGGTTTTCTCTCTTTCATGGAGCCTTTCATGTCCAGCATTTCACGACGCATTGTCCTCCTGTCGTCGGCAGCCCTGGCGGGTGCGGCCTTCCTCGGCCCGGCCCAGGCGCAGGACCTCAAGATTACCATCGGCTACCAGACGGTGGTCGAACCTTCGAAAGTGGCGCAGGCCGACGGCGCCTATGAAAAGGCGACCAAGGCGACGATCGACTGGCGCAAATTCGATTCCGGCGCCGATGTCATCGCCGCCGTTGCCTCCGGCTCGGTCGATATCGGCTATGTCGGCTCGAGCCCGCTGGCGGCTGCCGCAAGCCGCGACCTGCCGATCCAGACCATCTTCGTCGTCGGGTTGATTGGCGAATCCGAAGCGCTGGTCGCCCGCAACGGCTCCGGCATCGAAAAGATCGCCGACCTCGCCGGCAAGAAGGTGGCGGTGCCGTTCGTCTCGACCACGCACTACAGCCTGCTCGCGGCGCTGAAGCATGAAAACGTCGATCCGAAGTCGGTCGAGATCCTCAATCTCAAGCCGCCGGAAATTGCCGCCGCCTTCGCGCGTGGCGACATCGACGCAGCCTATGTCTGGGATCCGGCGCTCGGCCAGATCAAGACGACAGGCAAGGTGGTGTTGGACTCTTCCCAGGTTGCCGCCTGGGGCGCGCCGACCTTCGACGCCTGGATCGTGCGCACCGACTTTGCCGAGAAGAACCCCGAAGCCGTGCGCGACTTCGTCAAGGTGACGGGCGAGTCCTACGCTCAGTTCCTGGCCAAGCCCGACGCCTGGTCGGTGTCGTCGCCGGAGGCTGCAAAGATCGCCAAGATCACCGGCGCCAAGCTGGAAGAAGTGCCGCAGCTGCTCAAAGGCTACGTCTTCCCGACGCTGGAAGAGCAGGCGTCGGAAAAATTCCTCGGCGGCGGCACGGTCAAGGCGATCGAGGCGGCTTCGGCCTTCCTCAAGGAGCAGGGCAAGATCGACGCCGTGCTGCCCGACTATTCGAAATACGTGTCGTCGAAATATGTGACCGAGGCGCTGGCCTCGAACTGACACCTGAGTTTTAGGGCGTCATTTGTGTGCCCCTGGCGGCCACGCGGCGCTCTCGTGACACACGCGGTTTCTTCTTCCCTGACGCCGCGTGTTGCCTGTCCCGGATCCGCCTAACGAGGAGCGGTTTCCGGGGCAGGCGGATTTCTTTCGGAGCCAATTTTCATGCCGCACCTCGTCCTGGACCCGCATCTCGTATTGGACAAAGTCTCGGTTCACTATGACGGCCAGGCTGCGCCGGCCGTCGAACGCGTTTCCATCGATGTCGCCAAGGGCGATTTCGTCGTGCTGGTCGGTCGCTCCGGCTGCGGCAAGACCTCGCTGCTCAACGTCGCCGCCGGCCTGGTCGAACCCGCGCGCGGCATCGCCACGATCGGTGGCAGGCCGATCACCGGCCCAGGCTCCGACCGGGCCGTTGTATTTCAGAACGATGCTTTGTTTCCCTGGCTGACGGCGCGTGAAAACGTCGCCTTTGCGCTTCGGCTGCGCGGCGTGCCGCAGGCGGAGCGAGGACGCCGCGCCGACGAGTTGCTGGCGCTGGTGAAGCTCGATGGCGTCGGCGACAAGCGCATCTGGGAATTGTCCGGCGGCATGCGCCAGCGTGTCGGCCTCGCCCGGGCGCTCGCCGCCGAACCCGAATTCCTGCTGCTCGGCGAACCGCTCGGCGCGCTCGATGCGCTGACGCGCGAGCGCATGCAGACGACGCTGCTCGATCTGTGGACGGCGGCCAAGGTGGGCGTGCTGATGGTCACGCATGGCATCGAGGAGGCGCTGGTGCTGGCCACACGCATCGTTGTGCTGGCGCCGGGACCCGGACATGTGGTGCGGACATTCGAAACCGGCTTCAGCCGGCGCTATGCGGGCGGCGAAGCCATTCGCAGCATCAAGGCTGATCCAGCCTTTGCCGCAGCCCGCGGCGAGGTGACCGACGCGATCTTCGAAGGAGAAGCGGCATGAGCGTCACCTCCTACGGCGAACGGCCGACCACTGGGACCGGCGAGACCGATGCCATCTCGGTGCCGTGGTCGCGGCCACGTCCTATACGCAGCTGGATCTCTTCCCGCGCGGTCAGCGCCGCCACCATTCTGGTCGTGCTGGCCGCATGGGCGCTGTCGGCCCGTTTGCAGCTGGTATCGCCGGTGTTTTTGCCATCGCCCGCCGCAGTGTGGACCAAGTTCATTGTCGTGATCAATGACGGCTTCGTCGATGCCACGCTGCTTCAGCACGTCGTTGCCAGCCTCGGCCGCGTCTTCGCGGCGCTGCTCGCCGCCATCGTCATTGGCGTGCCGGTCGGCTTGGCCATCGGCATTTCGACGGTCGGGCGCGGCATCTTCGATCCGCTGCTCGAATTCCTGCGCCCGATTCCGCCGCTCGCCTATCTGCCGCTGGTCATCATATGGTTCGGAATTGGCGAGCCATCGAAAATCCTGGTGATAGCCATTGCAATGCTGGCGCCGGTGGCGCTGTCGACGGCTTCGGGCGTGCGCGGCGTTTCGCAGGAGCGTGTCAACGCGGCGCGGTCGCTCGGCGCGACGCAGCGTCAGGTCGTGCGCCACGTCATCCTGCCCAGCGCGCTGCCGTCGATTCTGACCGGCCTGCGCATCGCGCTCGGCGCCGGCTGGTCGACGCTGGTCGCGGCCGAGCTGGTGGCGGCGACGCGCGGCCTTGGCTTCATGATCCAGTCGGCCGCCCAGTTCCTGGTCACCGATGTCGTGGTGATGGGCATATTGGTGATCGCGACAATAGCCTTCGTGCTGGAATTCATCATCCGCCGGATCGAGCGTCAGCTGGTTCCGTGGGCGGGAAAGGATTGACCGGGAGAAGAAGGAATGACGATGACCCATTCCACCGCCGTGCTGTTCGCCCATTTCGGCAACTGGTTGCTCGCCTGGACCAAAGAGAGCCGGCCGGTTCAGGACGAGGCCAGGTCGCCGGCGCCGGTGCAGCTGGACGCCGAGCGCGACCGCCTGCCGCCACGCGACGAAGGGTTTTACTGGGCCTGGCAATATTGGTCGCAGTGATGATGGTGACCCGTTTGGCGCGAAGCCGGCGATATTGACAGCCGTTCAGCGCCCGGCGCGGAAAAGTAATTCCGCCACGGAGACCCAACTCGCAAAATCATTCCTCTACTAAATTTATAGAACTACCTAGCCTCGATCCATCTTCCAACCGGCCGCGGTTTTCCGGGCGCCTGTCGCAGCAAGGAGAGGGATCATGTTCAGCCTGACCAGACGTTTATTCGGCATTGGCCTGTTGGCGGCGGGCGTTGCCGCCTCGTTCGGCGCCTCGGCGCAAGAGCTCAAGCAGTTCAACATTGGCTACCAGAAGACCGGCCTGCCGGTCATCGCCAGGCAGCAGCAGCTGATCGAGAAGGCGCTGAGCGACAAGGGCGTCGCCGTGAAATGGGTCGAGTTCACCGCGGGCCCGCCGCTGGTCGAGGCCTTGAATGTCGGAGCCATCGATGTCGGCTGGACCGGCGACGCGCCGCCGATCTTCGGTCAGTCGGCCGGCGCCAATATCGTCTATGCCGCGGCACTTCCGTCCAATGGCCAAGGCGAGGCGATCTTCGTCAAGCCGGCCTCACCGGTCCAGTCGCTCGCCGACCTCAAGGGCAAGCGCATCGGCGTCGGCAAGGGCACCAGCGCACACAATCTGCTTGTTGCCGCGCTCGAAAAGGCCGGCATCGGCTTCGACCAGATCACGCCGGTCTATCTCAGCCCGGCCGACGCGGCGGCAGCCTTCGCCAGCGACCAGATCGATGCCTGGGCGGTGTGGGATCCGTTCTTCGCCATCGCCGAGACGCGTTACCAGCCGCGCGTGCTCGTCCGCTCCAGCGACGTGCTCAAGGTGAACACCTACTTCCTCGCCAACAAGGATTTCGCCAAGGCGCATCCCGAAGTCGTCACCACGACGATAGCGGCGCTCGGCGAAGCAGCGAAATGGGCCGACCAGAACCGCGACAAGGTGGCAGCGGCGCTGCACGAGGTGACCGGCGTGCCGCTCGACGCGCAGACGATCGCCGCCAAGCGCGCCAAATTCGGCATCTTCCCGATCACCGACGAGATCATCGCCGGGCAGCAGTCGACCGCCGACCGCTTCTTTAAGCTCGGGCTCATCCCGAAAGCGGTCCGCATCTCCGACGCGGTGTGGACCGCACCGGGCAACTGATCTTTGCGCGGCGGCGCCGGGTGGAAACGCCCGGCGCCGTTCGCCGTTCCCGCAGTTTTTTCCGGAGCTCGCCATGACCGCGCCTACCAGACCGCTCGATTTCTTCTGGTTCATCCCGACGCATGGCGATGGATCCTATCTCGGCTCCGAGCAACAGCAACGGCCGCCGGAGTTCGCCTATTTCAAGGAGATCGCCCAGGCCGTCGACCGGCTCGGTTTTCCCGGTGTGCTGTTGCCGACCGGGCAGAACTGCGAGGATTCCTGGATCACCGCGACAGGCCTTGCGACGCTGACCGAAAAGCTCAAATTCCTGGTCGCGCTGCGGCCCGGCGTGACGCTGCCGACCTTCGCGGCGCGCCAGACGGCGGCGCTCGACCGCCTGAGCAATGGCCGGCTGCTGCTCAATGTCGTGGTCGGAGGCAATCCGACGGAGCTTGCCGGCGACGGCGTCTTCCTGCCGCATGACGAGCGCTACACCCAGGCGCATGAATTTTTGACCATCTGGCGGGCGCTGGTGTCGGGCGAGCGTGTCAATTTCAACGGCAAATATTACCGCGTCGAGAATGGCCGGCTCGATCTTCTGCCGAGCCAGGAGCGGCCGCCGCTCTATTTCGGCGGATCGTCGGATGCCGGGCAGGAACTCGCTGGCGACCTGGTCGACATGTACCTGACCTGGGGCGAGCCGCCGGCGCAGGTTGCCGAGAAGCTCAGCGCCGCGCGCAAGAAGGCCGAACGGCGCGGCCGAAAACTGCGTTTCGGCATCAGGCTGCATTTCATCGTGCGCGAGACCGAGGAAGAGGCCTGGCGCGCGGCCGACCGGCTGATCAGCCATGTCACCGACGTCCAGATCGAAAACGCCCAGGCGCGCTTCACCAAGGAGATGGACTCCGTCGGCCAGCGGCGCATGGCTGAACTGCATGGCGGCCGCCGCGACAGGCTCGTGGTTTCGCCCAATCTGTGGGCCGGCGTCGGCCTGGTGCGCGGCGGCGCCGGCACGGCGCTGGTTGGCTCGCCGGAGCAGATCGTCGAGCGCATCCGCGAATACCAGGCGATCGGCATCGACACCATCATCGGCTCCGGCTACCCGCATCTGGAAGAGGCCTACCGGGTCGCCGAGCTTCTGTTCCCGCGGCTTGGGCTCGGCACCAGGCGGCAGCGGGCGCATGAGAACATCGCCAACGAATTCACGGTCGGCTTCCATGGCGCCAACCGCCTGCAGGCCTCGTCATGAGCCTGGCGCAGCGCATCGGCCAAAACGGCGTCGGCTGGCTGCTGCCGGCGCTGGTTCTCGTCGGCTGGGAGGCCGCCAGCCGCGCCGGCATCATGCCGGCAAACGTGCTGCCGGCGCCAAGCGCGGTGGCAGAGGCATTCTGGCGGCTGACGCTTTCGGGCGAACTGATCGAAAACGTCGGCGTCAGCACGGCACGCGCGCTGGCCGGCTTTGCCGTCGGCGGCTCGATCGGCTTCGCGCTCGGCCTTGCCAACGGTCTCTCGACGCTTAGTCGCGGGCTGACCGACACGACGCTGCAGATGATCCGCAACATTCCGCATCTGGCGCTGATCCCGCTGGTCATCCTGTGGTTCGGCATCGACGAAGAAGCCAAGCTGTTCCTTGTGGCGCTCGGCGTGTTCTTCCCGATTTACGTCAACACGCTGCTCGGCATCCAGAGCGTCGACCCGCAATTGGTCGAGATGGGCCGGGTCTACGGCATGGATCGCCGCGCGCTGTTCTTTCGGGTCATCCTGCCAGGCGCGCTGCCGGCGATCTTCGTCGGCCTGCGCTATGCGCTCGGCATCATGTGGCTGACGCTGATCGTGGCCGAAACCATTTCGGCCAGTTCCGGCCTCGGCTACATGGCCATGCAGGCCCGCGAGTTCCTTCTGATCGATGTCGTCGTGCTGTCGATCCTGATCTACGCGCTGCTCGGCAAGCTCGCCGACAGCCTCGCCCGCCTGCTCGAGCGGCTGTCGCTCGGCTGGCATCCCGCCTTCCAGAACGCTTGAGAGGTCTTGATGCCCGCCGCCAGTCTTGCCGCCGTCCGCTCCTTCGTCGCCGCGCCGCCGCCACGGCCGGAGGAGCCCCTCGAAAGGCAGCGCGCCTTTGGGTTCAAGAACGTGGCAAAGCGCTTCGGCGACAAGATCGTGCTCGACGGCATCGATCTCGACGTGCCGGTCGGACAGTTCGTTGCCGTCATCGGCAAAAGCGGCTGCGGCAAGAGCACGCTCTTGCGGCTGCTCGCCGGGCTCGACCGGCCAACCGCCGGTGCCCTGACATTCGGCGCGGAAGAACAGGGACATAGCCGCACGCGCTTCATGTTTCAGGAACCGCGGCTGCTGCCCTGGGCCAGCGTGGTGAAAAACGTCGAGGTCGGACTGACCGGCATTGCCGCCGGCGCCGAAGCCAGGCGGCGCGCGTTCGACATACTGGGCGCGGTTGGCCTTGCCGATCGGGCCGACGAATGGCCGTCCGTGCTGTCGGGCGGCCAGAAACAGCGCGTGGCGCTGGCGCGCGCGCTGATCGGCCAGCCGCAGATCCTGGCGCTCGACGAGCCGCTCGGCGCGCTCGACGCGCTGACCCGGATCGAAATGCAGCAGCTTCTGGAACGCATCTGGCTCGAACAGAAATTCACCGCCGTGCTGGTCACGCATGACGTGGCCGAAGCGGTGGCGCTTGCCGACCGGGTGGTGGTGATCAGCGCCGGCAAGATCGCGCTCGACGTCGACGTCCCCGTGGCGCGACCGCGCCGGCGCGGCTCTGTCGAGCTCGCCCGCCTCGAAGGCAGGATCCTGGACAATCTGTTCGGCTAGTTCACGCGGCGCAAAGGTCTTGGCGAATGCTGTCGGGAGCCTCCCAGCTTCGTATGAACGTTTTCGACAATCGCCAACGATCAAGCTGAAGACCGTCGGCGGTCGTTCCACGCCCGCTCAGCTGCGCGACCGGCTCGCCCACACCATCCCGACCAGGCCAACCAGCATGGTGACGATGCCGATATAGAGCCATTGCGACTGGCCGGTCATGAAGCTGCCGCCGACCACGCCCAGGCCTTGCAGCGACCACAGCAGGCCCATGGCCAGGACGATCAGTGCGAGCAAATACCTGAACAGTCTCATCGCCCGAATTCCTTCCCCCAAGTCGATTGTCCGCTGCGCAACGGCCGTGATGAAAGAGCGAAAGGACGGTGTCCAATCGCGTGTGCCTTTACTTGCACTATAACGTCTTGTCTTGCTCAAGGCATCTGCAGTGAGGCTCGAAATATCACGAGCGATACCGGCAGTCGGGTACGTAATATCCCTAACAGACTGTTTCCCAGTGACTCCAAACGTGTGCCAGTGCCACGGAACCGCCAGATACCTGCCGCATTTCCTGCCTTATTCGACACTTAACGGCTGGGGTCTGTCCAAAGAACGGAGCCAACCCCACACATGAAGACAATAAACCAGACCGCGCTTGTCGCGGTAACGATCGCGGCTGGCCTGATGGTCGGCGCATCCGCCTCCTCCGCCGCCGGCCAATGCGGCCGTGCTTCCTGGTACGCGCTGCACTCCCGGACCGCCAATGGCGAGCGCATGAACCCGTCGGCAATGACCGCCGCGCATCGCAGCCTGCCCTTCGGCACCAGGCTGAAGGTGACCAACCAGAACAATGGCCGCAGCGTCGTCGTGCGCATCAACGACCGCGGCCCGTTCATCAAGGGCCGGATGCTCGACCTGTCGAAGGGCGCCGCCGGCCAGCTCGGCTTCATCGGCTCCGGTCATACCTCCGTCTGCATGGCGCGCGTCTGATCTTCCAAGTCCGGCCCATTCGGGCCGGACGCATCCTGCTCCCTATATCCGACGGCCGCGCTTTCGCAGCTGCACAGTGAGCCGGCTGGCCCCGTTCGAAGCGGATTCTCAAGGCCTTGGACCAAAGAATTGCATATGTCACGCCACGTGACGTATTGCGTCGCAGCAATATCTTGTTAACCTCCGCGCGAGACATTCAAGGATCGGCGCTGCTCGTCGTCCCTTCGGTCACGGCAGCTGCGGAGTACCTGATGTTCTACCAGCTCTACGAAATGAACCATGCCGCCCTGCAGCCCGCGCGGCTCTACGCCGATGCGGTGCGGTTGTTCTACACCAACCCGCTCAACCCGTTTTCGCACACGCCATGGGGCCGCTCGGTGGCTGCGGCCGCCGAATTGTTCGAGCGCACGACGCGCCGCTACAGCAAGCCGCATTTCGACCTGACCAAGACCGTGGTCGACTGGAAGAGCGTCGAGGTCAACGAAAAGACGGTGTGGTCGCGGCCCTTCTGCAACCTCACCCGCTTCGAACGATCGGTGCCTGCCGGGCGCAAGGCCGACCCCAAGCTTCTGATCGTGGCGCCGATGTCGGGCCATTATGCGACGCTGCTGCGCGGCACGGTCGAGGCGATGCTGCCCTATGCCGACGTGCATATTACCGACTGGGTCGATGCCCGCATGGTGCCGCTGACCGACGGCCATTTCGACCTTGACGACTACATCGACTACATCATCGACATGCTGCATGCGCTGGGGCCGGACACCCATGTGATGGCGGTGTGCCAACCTTCGGTGCCGGTGCTGGCGGCGGTGGCGCTGATGGAAAAGCGCGGCGATCCCTTCGTGCCCTCGACGATGACGCTGATGGGCGGGCCGATCGACACTCGCCGCAACCCGACCGCGGTCAACCTTCTGGCCAAGGAAAAGGGCATAGACTGGTTCCGCGACAACGTCATCATGAACGCGCCCTGGCCGGTGCCGGGCTTCGGCCGCGAGGTCTATCCGGGCTTCCTGCAGCTGTCGGGCTTCATGAGCATGAACCTCGACCGCCACATCATCGCTCACAAAGACTTCTTCATGCACCTGGTCAAGCATGACGGCGACAATGCCGAGAAGCACCGCGACTTCTACGACGAATATCTGGCGGTGATGGACCTGACGGCGGAGTTCTATCTGCAGACCGTCGACACGGTGTTCGTGCGCCATGCGCTGCCCAAGGGCGAGATGATGCATCGCGGCGAAATCGTCGACACCAAGGCGATCCGCAACGTTGCGCTGTTCACCGTCGAAGGCGAGAACGACGACATTTCCGGACTCGGCCAGACCCAGGCCGCGCATGACCTCTGCCCCAACATTCCGGCCGAACGGCATGCCCACTACATGCAGCCGGCCGTCGGCCATTACGGCGTCTTCAACGGCTCGCGGTTCCGCTCGGAAATCGTGCCGCGCATCGTCGATTTCATCACCAGCTATGGCCGCCAGAACCGCGTTGCTGTGAGACCGAGGCTGGTCCGCTCCGCCAAGGGTTGAGGCTCGATACGGCTGTGGCGTGCGTTGCCTGCAGAAGCGGGGCGATTTCGCACGCCAGAGGCGTTCTGTTGCACAATAGACGCTGTCGGGCGGGCGCGGGTAACCATGCCGGAGAATCTACCTCCCCCCATAATTGACACGGACTGTAAATCCCCTTTAACCTTTCGTTAACAACAAGGGTGAACGGGGACAATGACTTCCTCAGCGATGGCACGGACGCTGCGCTTGTGTGCGGCAACAGGGCTTGCGGTTTTGGGATGCTGGGCGGCGCCGGCATCGGCGGGCGGCGCCATGGCGACCGGCGGCATGACCTCGCAGCCGATCGGCCACTATGATTTCTGCAAGTCGCATCCAGGCGAATGCTCGATCCGGCCAAGCAATCTCAACCCCGCCGCGATGACCGACGCGTTCATGCGCAAGCTGATCAACGTGACATCAAGGGTCAACGCCGCCGTCAAGCCGATGAGCGACTACGACATTTACGGCAAGGACGAAGTCTGGGCCTATCCCGACAAGGGCGTCGGCGACTGCGAGGACTATGTGCTGGAAAAGCGCCGCCAACTCTTCCGCTCGGGCGTGTCGCTGGCCGATCTCCTGATCACCGTCGTGCGCAAGCCGGACGGCGAAGGCCATGCCGTGCTGACGGTGCGCACCGACAAGGGCGACTACGTCCTCGACAACCTGACCGACAGGGTGAAGATCTGGGACGCCACCGGCTACCGCTTCCTCAAGCGGCAGGCGATCGACAACACCGGCCGCTGGGTCTCGATCCGCGGTGGCCAGCAGGTGCTGGTGGGCGCGGTCCAGTAGCGAACCGGGCTAAGGCGGCCTCGTCATCCCAGGGCGAGCAGGAGCAAAGCTCCGTCGCGGAGACCTTGGGATGCATTGCCGTGACATTGGGATAGACGCAACGGTGCAGGAGCAAGCGCCGTCATCTTGATCCCCCGCATTGCCGGATTATCGCGCCGTCGGGGCGCTCGTCGTTCGCAGCATGGGTCCTTGGGTCTGCGCGTCCGCTTCGCCCGTGGATGACGAAAGGCAGGCCTCCGAACCGCCTCCCAAAAATTCTTTTCAGTCTCCATGAACCAAACCGTCTGTGCCGGCGACACATAGCCGTAACCAGAACCCAATCACGGAGACTTCCAATGACTTCTTTCCTGCGCACTGCTTTCCTTGCCGCCGTCGCGGCGTCGTCCCTGGCCGGGTCGGCCTTGGCCGATCAGACCATCACCTGCTCCGACACCAAGGTCAACGACTGGTGGGCTGGCCGTTGCTGCAGCGCCGGCACTGCGGATTGCCTTGGCCACGAGGGCCATGGCCACGACCACCACGACAATGGCGGCCGGGGTAGCACTGCCGGCAAGAAGTGATGCAATGCCTCGCCGGCGATCGCGTCTGCAATTGAGGCGAACGCCGGCAAGCGCCTCATGCCATCCTATCCAGTGCGTCCAAGTGCGGCACGGATCGACGCGGTGATGCGGCGAAGCTCGGCTTCGTCCAGTTTCTCGATGTTTTCGGCCAGCAGATTGGCAAGTTCGGTCGCGGCGGGGCTGAGCCCGGACGTGTCGAGCTTTACGCGCGGGTGCGATGCCTCGGCCAGCCGCGCCAGCTCTTCGGCATCGTCCCAGATGATGTTGAAATAGCCGATGATCTTCTGGATCAGCGTCCAGGTCGGCGCGCCGCGGCGGCCATGTTCCAGTGCCGACAGATAGGCGGCGCTGACGCCGATCGCCTGCGCCATGTCTTTCTGGCGGACCCCGCGCTCGGCGCGAAGCGCCCGCAGTTTTTCGCCAAATGGCGTCATCGGACCGACCCCATCAGCGCAGCCGCCTGAGCCGGACATAGAGCGCGCCCGAACCGCCATGGTTGCGGGCGGCGTGGTCGTGGCTGGAGACCAGCGGCCTGAAGGCCGGCGTCGACAGCCAGGCAGGCACAGCGCGCCGCAAGACGCCGTCGCCGCCCGACGACGAGCCCTTTCCGGTAATGATCAGGACATAGCGGATGCCGCCGGCATGCGCCCGATGCAGGAACGAGAACAACAGCGAATAGGCCTCGTCCTGGGTCATGCCATGCAGATCCACACGGCCTTCGATCGGCAGCCGGCCCTTCTTCAGCTTGTCCAGCGTCGGCTCGTCCAGTGCCTGCGAAACCTGTTGCACCTTCGGTTTGGCGGCAACGACCGGGCCGACAGCGACCGGCGTCTGTGCCGGTTTGGGGTCGGCGATGTCGGGAATGTCGACCGCCATCCTGCCCTTCAAAGGCCGCGCCGTGCGCGCCACCAGGTTCCACAACACCCGGTCGTCTTCACTGAGCTTATCGGGGCGCCGGCTCATCGTGCCGCCCCCGAAACGACGCGTGGAAGCAAGACGTAGAAGTCTGCCTTGTTGCGAACAACCCCGGCGATCTCGCCGGCGGCATCGCCCGAACCGGCGAACAGATCGCCGCGCGCGGGCCCGGTGATGGCCGAGCCGGTGTCCTGCGCAATCATCAGCCGCCGGAACGGTTTTTGCTCGAAGGCGGTCAGCGTCGGCGCGTCGATGTAGAAGGGCGTGCCGAATGTGTGCAGCAGCCGGTCGACGGCAAGCGAACGCCCCGGTGTGAGCGGCACCTTGGCGGCGGCGATCGGACCGAGCGCTGCGTCATCGACCGCTGCTTCGCGAAAGAAGATGTAGGAGCGGTTCTGCCAGAGGATCTCGTCGATGCGGTCAGGATGTGCCCTGAACCAGGCGCGGATCGACTGCATCGTCACTTTTTCCAACGGGATCTCGCCGAGATCGGCGAGAATCTTGCCCGGACCGGTAAAACGCTGGCCGGATTTGGCGGCATAGGTGACGCGGCAGAGCCGGCCGTCGGTCATCTTCAGCCTGGCGGCGCCTTGCACATGGACGAAGAAGGCATCGACCTTTTCCGCAAGCCAGGCGATTTCAAGGCCTCTCCCGGTGAGCGCGCCGCGCTCGATCTGGCCGCGGTCGAAATACTCTAACGGCCCGTGCGGCGTCTCACGGGCGAAGGCCAGATACTCGTCCATGCCTTCTGGACGGTTGGCATCTCCGATGTCGACGAGATCGCCCGGCCGCGCCAGCAGCGGCACCGTGAATTCATCCGTGCGCACCGGCGAGGCCTCGACCTCCGGCTCGTAGAAGCCGGTAACAAGGCCGGGGTTTTCAGACTGAATCCGGACCGGAACGAAATGGCGCTCGAAGAAGGCGCGAGCGTCGTTCCGATTCGCCGGCGAAACGGAGCGCGCCTCGTCATAGGCGCCGGCGAAGGCGTCGAACCGGACACCAAGCGCTCCGGTGCGATAAGGCTTCTTCAGGACATGGAAGGCCGAACGGCGGAAGGCTTCGAATGCGGGCAGATGATCGTCCGCGCCCCAGCCGGGAAGCTCATCAAAGGATTTCTCGACGAAAAGGGACGATAGCGACACCGCGGCCCCGCCACTGGCCATGTTTGCCTGCATGTCGATATCCCAAAAACCGCTGCCCACTTTTGGGCGACATGCAAAGATTCAGTCTTCTTCCTCGGTGGCGACCAGCTTCCAGTTCGGATCGCGCGAGCGTGTGTCGCGGGCAAAGGTCCAGACATCCTTGACCTCGGCCACCGTCTCGGGATCGCCGTCGATGACGGCACCCGCCTTGTCGCGGGTCGCCGAGATCAGCTCGCTGACGATGCGCAGCGTGATGTGCGCCTCGCCGCCCTTCATCTCGGCCGAGACGATGTCGGCCTTGTCGATGCCGACGAAGGAGGACTGGATCTTTTCGGCTTTCGCCTCGCGATCGCCTATGGCGGCGACGAAACCATCAAAAACCTCACGCGACAAAAGGTTCTTCAGCGTTTTGCGGTCGCCATCGGCATAGGCCATGACAATCATCTCATAGGCCATCTTGGCGCCGTCGACGAAACCCTTGGGGTCGAAGGACGGATCATTGTCCTTGATCGTGCGCAGGCCTTTGTTCAGATCGGTATCGGGCTTGGCGAAGGCATCGATGGCCGCATAGGTTTCGGCAGCCGTTTCGCCCGGCAGGCGCTTGCGCGGTAGCGAAACCACATTTTCGGGTTTTTGGGTCGCATCCTTATCGCTGCGGCTGGCCGTATAGGGATCGAAGGGCGGGCGTTCGCTGCCCGTGCGGCGGCCGAGCACGTTGCGCAGCTGGAAAAAGATCACCACCGCGGCAATCAGAAAGAAAATGGTGCCGAAGTCGAAGAAACCCATATCTTTCGCCAATCAATCCCTGACCCGGCCGGGACCGCCGGCCAATCCGGGCCGCGGTCGCATAGCGTTCAACATGCAAAGCATATAGAACGCATGGCGCAATCATTCAAATCAAAGGCAGGCATACCTATCTAACGGCCTCAGTGCCAGCGGCGATTGTACGCCGCTCGGCAAAACATGGAAACGATCGGTCAAGACTTGCGCATTTCCTTTTTCCCTCTGTTCCTGCTTGCGCTGCCGCTGCTGGAAATCGCCGGTTTCGTCATCGTCGGGCGCGAGGTCGGGGCGCTGGCGACGGTCGGCCTGGTGCTGGCTTCCAGCATTGCGGGCGTGCTTCTGCTCCGGCACCAGGGCTTCGGCGTCATGGCGCGGGTGCGCGCCGAGATGGCCGGCGGCGGCGACCCCAGCCGCCAGCTCGCGCACGGCGCCATGATCGTGGTTGCCGCGATCCTTTTGATCATCCCCGGCTTCATCACCGACATCATCGGCCTGCTTCTGTTCCTGCCGCCGGTGCGCGACCTTGCCTGGCGCAGGCTCAAGGGCCGTATCGTCGTCGCCACCGATTTCACCGCCGGCGGTTTTCGGGGCAGGTCGCGCGACAAGGTCATCGATCTCGACGACGGCGACTATTCGCGCGAGGACGATTTCAAGCGCGGCCCCGACCACAATTCGCCCTGGCGGCGCCTGAAGGACGACTAAGGTCGCCTTGGGAAGGACGACTAAGGTCGCCTTGGGAAGGACGACTAAGGTCGCCTTGGGAAGGACGACTGGCGTCGCGCCTTGAGGACGATTGAGACTGTGTCTTGATCCCTTCCGCCGCAAAGGCGGCAAACCTTGTCTTGTCATGCCGACCATGCTAGCCAACGCCCGATTTCAATTCGGTCAGCACTGCTGCCCAGGCAAAAGGATCAAGGCTCATGGCCAGCAAAGATGACGCGCCGGCGGGCGCCGCCAACGGCAACGGCGAAACGGCGCAGCCGTCGCTCAACGTACTGGCCCAGTATGTGAAGGACCTGTCCTTCGAAAGCCCCGGCGCGCCGAACTCGCTGCGTGGCCGCGACAAGGCCCCCGGCATCGCCATCAACGTCAATGTCAACGCCAATCCGCTGTCCGACAAGCAATTCGATGTCAATTTGACGTTGAACGCCAAGGCGTCCTTCGACCAGGAAGTGCTGTTCAATGTCGAGCTGGTCTATGGTGGCGTCTTCGCCATCTCCGGCTTCCCGCAGGAGCACATGCTGCCGATCCTGTTCATCGAATGCCCGCGGCTCTTGTTCCCGTTCGCCCGCCAGATCATCGCCGAAGCCACCCGCAATGGCGGCTTCCCGCCGCTGATGCTCGATCCGATCGATTTCGCCCAGATGTTCCAGCAGAAGCTGGCTGAAGACCAGGCGGCGTCGAAGGTCAAGGTGAGCTGAGAAGGCTGTCACGGTAGCGTTTGAAGAGCCCGGCTTCGTGCCGGGCTTTTTGTTGGAGGCGTTGGCGGGACAGCGCCGCCTTGGAAGAGTAGCCAAAGCCCTTGCGACTTCGTCATCCTAGGGCGGAGCAAGGAGCGAAGCGACGCGGCGCAGACCCTAGGATCCATGCCGTGACCGTCATGCAGTGCTCCAGCGGTGCAAGAAACCGGGTGGCTACCAGCCTGTTCCACGGAAGAGCTCGAACCACTCGGGATTGGCCTTTTCGATCAGATCTATCTTCCACTGTCTCGGCCAGCGCTTCAGCGACTTCTCGCGCTGGATGGCATCGGTAATATCAAAGAATTCCTCGTACCAGACCAGCCGTTGCACACCGTAGCGGCTTGTGAACCCTGTGCCCTGGCCGGATTTGTGCTCCGGCATGCGGCGGCCGAGATCGTTGGTGACACCGATGTAGATCGTTCCGCGCTTCTGGCTTGCGGTCATGTAGACATAGCCGGTCATGGTTTCAGGGTAACGAGGGTCGGTGCGCGCACAAGCGCTATTCTGACCCGTTGCACTCTACGACCACCGTCACGGCATGGATCCTAGGGTCTGCGCCGCGTCGCTTCGCTCCTTGCTCCGCCCTAGGATGACGAAGGCGTGGAGCCTTTGGCTAATCTCGACTGTTTGCGCTTGGGCGCTCTACCCTCAACCCGCCGCCACCTTCAGCCACAGCGCCTTTTCGCCCAGCGTCGCAACCAGCCCGGCATGGGCGGCGCGCTCGACCTCGGTCAGCCGCGAAGGCAGGGTGATCGGCCTGGCGGTAATCGAGATGTCGATGTCGGCGACGTCACCATTGGCATTGACCTGCACCGCCACCGTTTCGAGGATCAGCGCCGCCTGCTTGCCGCCGATGAGCTCGATATAGACTTCGGCCAGCAGTTCGGAATCGAGCAGCGCGCCGTGCTTGGTCCGGTGGCCGTTGTCGATGCCGTAGCGGCGGCAGAGCGCATCGAGCGAATTGGGACCCATCGGGTGCTTGCGTCGAGCCAGAGCCAACGTATCGACGACACGCCCCGTGTCGATGACCGGCTGGCCGAGCCGGCCGAATTCAGTGTTGAGGAAGCCGATGTCGAAATTGGCGTTGTGGGCGACGAGCTTGGCGCCGTCGGTGAAGGACAGCCATTCCTCGGCGATTTCAGCGAAGGTCGGCTTGCCGACCAGGTCGGCGGCGCTGATGCCGTGCACGGCTTGCGCCTCGTGGTGGACCGCGCGCCCTTGCGGATTGATGAACTTGTGGAAGGTACGGCCGGTCGGGAAGCGGTTGACCAGTTCGACGCCGCCGAGCTCGATGATGCGGTCGTCGCGCATGTCGAGGCCGGTGGTTTCCGTATCGAAAATAATCTCACGCATAGAATCAGATGCTCCTGAGAGAGCAGAATCATACACCGGAACAAAATGGCAATGAAAAAGGGGGGAGACCAGGCCAACTGCACAGGTTTGCGCTCCCCTTCATTGTCCCGCCGGACGTTCGTCGTTCGAAAAGCCAAGCCATCCGCGAGGCGATCGACGCTGTACGGCTCTCTCCGGCGAGGAGAAGCATACCAAGGCCTGCCAAGTTCTTCCGTTTGAAGCCCATTTACGGTAATTAGAATTTCAATTACTATGAGCTGCCCCCACAGAAAGGATCACCGATGACGGCGCTGGCAGTCACAAAGAAAGGGCAGGTCACACTAAAGCGGGATCTGCTTCAACATCTGGGCATCAAGCCTGGCGAACGGATTGACTTCGACAAGCTGCCGGGCGGCGAGCTTCGGGTCAGGGCCGCGCGGCCAACCGGCACCATTGACAATTTCATCGGCCGGCATGCCGGTAAGGTCAAAAAGCCGATGACAATCGAAGAAATGAACGAGATAGCCGCTTCCGGATGGGCGGGTGAAGAGTGAAGATTTCTGTCGATACGAATGTCCTGGCTCGCGCGGTTCTGCAGGACGATCCGGAGCAAGGAGATGCCGCCAGCAAACTGCTGAGGGAAGCGTCGCTGATCGCGATTTCCTTGCCCTGCTTATGCGAATTGGCGTGGATACTGCGCAGGGGCGCCAAGCTGGCAAAGGAAGAGGTTGCCGTAACGATCCGTGATCTCCTGGGTGCTGGGAATGTCGTGATGAACCGACCTGCGGTTGAGGCAGGACTTGCAATCCTTGAAGCCGGCGGCGATTTCGCGGACGGCATTATGGCTTACGAGGGCAATTGGTTGGGCGGAGAAACCTTCGTCTCGTTCGACAAACACGCCTTCGAGCTCTTGACGGAGCAGGGAACGACCGCGCGACTTCTATCCTGACGCGAAAACCACGGCGCGTCCGGCGCTGCCGCGCGCGCCCTGCCCTTTCAACCGCCTGCCTTGCCGGCCCCGGTCAACGCCTCGATAATCGCATTCACTGCGCCACGGGCTGCATCCATCCCCTGCCCGGTGTCGATGACGAAATCTGCCTGGCGGCGTTTTTCGGCGTCGGGCACCTGCTTGGCCAGGATCGCCGCAAGCTTTTCCTCGCTCATGCCGGGCCGCGCCAGCACACGGGCGCGCTGGATGTCGGCCGGCGCGGTGACGACGACAACTTTGTCGATGCGGTTGCGCCCGCCGGTCTCGAACAGCAGTGGAATGTCGAGCACGGCCAGCGGCGCGCCGGCGGCGCGGTGTTTGGCCAGGAAGTCGTCGGCATCGGCCCGCACCAACGGGTGAATGATCGTTTCCAATGTTTTCAGCGCGACCGCGTCGCCCAGCACCCGCGCGCCCAGTTTTGTGCGGTCAACCACACCTGAAACAGTCGTGCCGGGAAAAGCCACCTCGACCAGAGGCGCCGCCTTGCCGGCATAGAGGCGATGCACGGCCTCGTCGGAATCATGCACCGGCACGCCGGCGGCGCTGAACATCTTCGCCGTCGTCGACTTGCCCATGCCGATCGATCCGGTGAGGCCGAGCACGATCATCATTTGACGTCCATCATTTGGCGACGATATCGGCGACGATCATCTGCCGCAATTCGGCAGTGACCTCCGGCTTCTTGCCGAACCAGCGTTCGAAGCCGGGCACGGCCTGATGCAGCAGCATGCCGAGACCGTCGACCGTCTTCAAATTGCGTGCCCGCGCCGCGGCGAGCAGCGGTGTTTCCAGCGGCACATAGACAATATCGGCGACAATGGCGTAGCCCGGCAGGCCGGCAGGATCGGCGGCCAGCGTGGCGTCGCCATGCATGCCGAGCGCCGTGGTGTTGACGAGCAGGCCGGCATCGCCGAGCAAATCGCCCACCGCGCCATGCGCCGAGACGCCGGCGCCGAAGCGGTCGGCCAGTTCCTGCGCCCGCGCCAGGGTACGGTTGACGATGCGGATATCCCTCACGCCACGGACCTTCAGCGCTTGGATGACCGCGCGGGAAGCGCCGCCGGCGCCGAGCACCACGGCCGGGCCGTTCTTGTCCCAGCCCGGCGCATGCTCGTCGAGATTGCCGGCAAAGCCGATCCAGTCCGAATTGCCGCCCCACAGCAGGCTGTCTTCCAGCCACAGCATGTTGACCGCGCCGATCATCTCCGCCGCTTCGTCGCGGCGCTCGACCCGGGCAAAGGCCACCTCCTTGTGCGGGATGGTGACGTTGCCGCCCTGGTAGTCATTGGCCTGCAGCGATGTGAGGAATGCGGGAAAATCGGCGGGCGCGACATCGATGGCGCGGTAGCTGCCGTCAATGCCGTATTTCTTCAGCCAATAGCCATGGATCTTCGGCGAGCGCGAATGCGCGATCGGATGGCCGGTGACGAAAGCTCTTTTCTCAACCATCGATGGCTCCGAGCGCCCGCAATTCCTTCAGCACCGGCAACAGCGGCAGGCCGACAATGGTGAAATAATCGCCTTCGATCTTTTCGAAAAGCTGGATGCCTTCGCCTTCGATCTGGTAGGCGCCGACACTGGCCAGCGCCTTGGCGCCGATGCGGGCGAGATGACGGCCGATGAAAGCAGGATCGAGCTTGCGCATGGTGAGACTGGCGACGCCGACATGACGCCACAGCACCTTGCAGTTACGGCACAGTACTGCGGCACTGTTCAGCTGATGTGTCTTGCCCGACAGCGCCAACAGATGGCGGCGGGCACCTTCCATGTCGGCCGGCTTGTGGAACACCTCGTCGCCAAGCGACAGCGTCTGGTCGCAGCCGAGCACCAGTGCCCCCGGCCTGCGATCGCTGACCTCGGTGGCCTTGGCCTCGGCGAGGATGAGGGCGACATCTTCCGGCGACACGCCGCTGTCCTGCAACGGCGCCTCGAGCGCACGCTCGTCGACCTCGGCCGGGACCGCCTCGATGTCGAGCCCGGCATTGACGAGCATGGCTTTTCGGAATGGGCTGCCGGAGGCAAGAATGATTTTTTCGGTCATGGTTTTTTACGCCTGGTTTTCTGGCACCGACTAGGGTGTTGAGATTCAGGTCAGGCCGCGCCGAAAATGGTGGCTTCCGAGAACCGGAGCGGAGCGTACTTTAAGTACGTGAGCACCGGAAGCGCAGGAAGCCGCCCATTTGCAGGCCGGCATCACCTGAATATCGACGCCCTAGCGATTCTTCCCCCGTAGCGCAACGATGGCCGCCGCGGTCTCCTCGATCGAGCGGCGGCTGACGTCGATCATTGGCCAGTTGTGGCGGGTGCAGATCTGGCGGGCATAGGCGAGCTCTTCGGTGATCATGGCGCGGTCGACATAATCCGTCGCTTCATAGGTGCTGCTGTTGCCCAGGATACGGTTCTGGCGGACATGCGAGATGCGCTCGGCGGTGGCGATCAGGCCGACGATCAGCGGCTTGCTGGCGGCGACCAGGCTTTCAGGCACCGGTACGCCGAGCACGATCGGAATGTTGGCGGTCTTGATGCCGCGGTTGGCGAGATAGATGCTGGTCGGCGTCTTCGATGTCCTGGAAATGCCGATCAGCACGATGTCGGCATCGTCCATATTGGCCGGCAGCTGGCCGTCATCGTGCTCCATGGTGAAGTTGAGCGCATCGATGCGGTGGAAATAGTCGGCGTCGAGCACATGCTGGGCGCCGACGCGGCGGCCGGCCGGCGTGCCGAGATAGGACTGGAACACGGTCAGCACCGGCTCCAGCACCGAGACGCAAGGCAGACCCATGGCGGCGCAGCGCTCGTCAATACCGCGCGCCAGCTTCTGGTCGACGACGGTGTAGAGGATGATGCCCGGCTCCTCCTCGATATCCTCGAACACTTTCGCCACCTGCTTTTCGGTGCGGATGAGCGGGTAGATGTGCTCGATGGCGCGCGCATCCTTGTATTGCGCCGAAGCCGCCCGGCCGGCTGCCAGCAGCGTTTCGCCGGTGGCGTCGGAAATCAGGTGCAGGTGGAAGAAGCTCTGGGGTTTGTTCACAGGGGGCACCTGGGGCTGTGGGCTCGTGTGGATAAACAGGGACCGGAAACGCGACCGGCCGAAGGCGACTGTATCAGAAGGCGGGTTGTCCACAATTCGATGTGCTGTCGGCTTCGTCGGAGGGCTGGGGACAAATCTGGGGACGGGCATTTTTGCCAGCGCTTCATCCACAGAGCCCGTTTTGCGATCCTGACGTCAAGCCCTTGACTCCAGTCAGTGAATCCCGGTCCTCCACACTCTCCTACAATCCCGGATGGGAAGTGCGCGACAATATGCTGGCTGGTCTTTTCCGGGGCAAAGCGGGACAGGAGACAACCACCACAACCAACAGACTCTTAGAATCAGAAGATTCTTAGAAATAAGATATTTGATTTAGAAAGAGGGCTGGGAGAGGCGAGCGCCCCATGCGACGGATCATGCTGGACGTATTGAAGGGCAAGGCAGCGTTTCCGCCGCCACTCTGGATGATGCGTCAGGCCGGGCGCTATCTGCCGGAATACCGCGAGACCCGGAAGCGCGCCGGTTCCTTCCTCGATCTCTGCTACAATCCGGACCTTGCCGTCGAAGTGACGCTGCAGCCGATCGAGCGCTTCGGCTTCGATGCCTCGATCCTGTTTTCGGATATCCTCGTCGTGCCGCATGCGCTGGGCCGTGACGTGCGCTTCGAGGAGGGCCGCGGACCGCTGCTGACGCCGATCACGGCGACCGAGATTTCGGCTCTCGACAGCGAAACGTTTCACGTGAATCTCGAGCCGGTCTACGAGACGGTTCGGCGGTTGCGGGCAAAACTGCCTGAGCAGACGACGCTGATCGGCTTTTGCGGTGCGCCGTGGACGGTGGCGACCTACATGATCGCTGGCCACGGCACGCCGGATCAGGCGCCGGCCAGATTGTTTGCCTATCGCGAGCCGGCCGCGTTCCAACAGCTCTTGAAAGTTTTGGCTGATCATTCAGCGGCCTATTTGATCCGTCAGATCGAAGCCGGCGCTGATGTGGTGCAGATTTTCGATTCCTGGTCCGGCGTGCTCGACGATGCGTCGTTCGACCTGTTCTGCGTGCAGCCCGTGGCGGAGATCGTCCGGCAGGTTCGTGCCGTCCACCCTGATGTTCCGATCATCGGTTTTCCCAAAGGTGCCGGCTCCCACTATGAGAGCTATCGCGAGAAGACCGGTGTGACGGGGCTGGGGATCGACTGGACCGTGCCGCTGACGTCAGCGAAGGTAATGCAGGCCGGTGGCGCCGTGCAGGGCAATCTCGATCCCTTGCGGCTGGTGGCCGGCGGCAAAGCCCTGTCCGATGGCGTCGATGCGATCCTGAGGGCGTTGGGTGACGGGCCGCTGATTTTCAATCTTGGCCACGGTATCACACCGGAGACGCCGGTGGCGCATGTCGAAGCAATGGTGAAGCAGGTGCGGAGCGCGTCATGACCATGATGGGCAAAGATCAGAGCGGCGCCGCCATGCGCCGCGCGGCGATCGCGATAGCCATGTTCCTGGTGCTGGCCGGGCTGGTGTTCTTGGTCGGACCTGAGGATTTCTACCCCTGGGCGAAGGCGGTCCATGTCATCGCCGTCATGTCCTGGATGGCGGGCATGCTCTATATGCCGCGGCTGCTGGTCTACCACGCCGATGCCGAGAAGGGCTCGGCGCAGTCGGAGACGTTCAAGGTGATGGAGCGCCGGCTGCTGCGCGGCATCATCAATCCGGCCATGGTCATCACCTGGGTGTTCGGCCTGTGGCTCGCCTGGAAAGGCTTTGGTTTCCAGGGCGGCTGGCTGCACGCCAAGATCGCGGCGGTGCTTGGCCTGTCGGCCGTTCATGGCTATCTGGCTGGCGCGGTGAGGAAATTTGCCGAGGATCGCAACGAAAAGCCGGCAAGGCACTGGCGGATCGTCAACGAGATCCCCACATTGCTGATGATCGTCATTGTCGTGCTGGTCATCGTCAAGCCGTTTTGAGGCTTCGCGCACCGACCTGAAACCAGAACTGGTTTCCTAAAAAAGCACGATGCGGAGGCCGGAAGGTCCTCCGCAAAAGGCGGCTTGCTCTTTCAACCCACCGACGATACAAGACGGGTCTTCCTTCCCGTCATGCGCCGCCCATTTCGCTTTTCGGCCGCGCCCGGCATTTGTCGCATCCAGCCGATATTTCCCTCAAAAAGCCTACTCAGAGTCCGTCTATGCAAGAAATGAAACTCGCAGAGTTCAAGAACAAGAAACCGCCAGAGCTGATCGCTTATGCCGAATCGCTCGAGGTGGAAAACGCCAGCGTCATGCGCAAGCAGGAGCTGATGTTCGCCATCCTGAAGAAATTGGCCGCCCAGGAAATCGAGATCATCGGTGACGGTGTGGTCGAAGTGCTGCAGGACGGTTTCGGTTTCCTGCGATCCGCTAATGCCAACTACCTGCCAGGTCCCGACGATATCTACATATCGCCCTCGCAGATCCGCCGCTTCTCGCTGAAGACCGGCGATACGGTCGAAGGGCCGATCCGCAGCCCGAAAGAGGGCGAGCGCTATTTCGCGCTGCTCAAGGTCAACACCATCAATTTCGACGATCCCGAAAAGATCCGTCACAAGATCCACTTCGACAATCTGACGCCGCTCTATCCGACCAAGCGGCTGAAGATGGAGATCGACAATCCGACCTCGAAGGACATCTCGCCGCGCGTGATCGACCTGGTGGCGCCCATCGGCAAGGGACAGCGCGCGCTGATCAACGCGCAGCCGCGCACCGGTAAAACCGTGCTGATGCAGAACATCGCGCATTCGATCACGGCCAATCATCCGGAATGCTATCTGATCGTGCTGTTGATTGACGAACGGCCGGAGGAAGTGACCGACATGCAGCGCTCGGTGAAGGGCGAGGTTATCTCCTCGACTTTCGACGAGCCGGCGGTGCGTCACGTCCAGGTCGCCGAAATGGTCATCGAGAAGGCCAAGCGCCTTGTCGAGCATGGCCGCGACGTCGTCATCCTGCTCGATTCGATCACCCGCCTCGGCCGCGCCTACAACACCGTTGTGCCGTCATCCGGCAAGGTGCTGACCGGCGGTGTCGACGCCAATGCGCTGCAGCGGCCGAAGCGCTTCTTCGGTGCCGCCCGCAACATCGAGGAAGGCGGCTCGCTGACCATCATCGCCACCGCGCTGATCGACACCGGCAGCCGCATGGACGAAGTCATCTTCGAAGAGTTCAAGGGTACCGGCAACTGCGAAATCCAGCTCGACCGCAAGGTGGCTGACAAGCGCATCTATCCGGCCATGGACATCTTGAAGTCCGGCACCCGCAAGGAAGACCTTCTGGTCTCCAAGCAGGATCTGCAGAAGATCTTCGTGCTGCGCCGCATCCTGGCGCCGATGGGAACCACCGACGCGATCGAGTTCCTCATCGACAAGCTGAAGCAGACCAAGACGAATGCGGACTTCTTCGATTCGATGAACACCTAACCGGTTTGTCGGATCCAATCGGTCCATGTGTTAAAGCCCCGTTCCGGGAAACCGGGATGGGGCTTTTTGCTGGACGGGTCGCTTTCCCGATATCGGATGACCGTTCGCGGCAGCGCGCAGCATACTCTTTGTGCGAACACTCGGCCCTTCGAGGCTGGAACGGGCGACGTGAAGAAGACCATCCCCACTCTGATCGGGTTTTCGGCCATTTTGACATGGTCGTTCCTGGCGCTGCTTTCGACCGCGGCGGGACCGATTCCGCCCTTTCAACTGGCAGCGATGACGTTCCTGCTTGGCGGGATGGTCGGCGCGTCGAGCTGGCTTGTGCGCCCGGCAGCGATCCGGTCGTTGCGCCAGCCATGGCAGGTCTGGGCGCTTGGTACGGCGGGGCTGTGCATCTACCACTGCGCCTATTTCTTCGCCATTCAGTCGGCGCCGCCGGTTGAAGTCAGTCTGATCGCTTATCTCTGGCCGCTGCTGATTGTCGTCTTCGCCGCCTTCCTGCCGGGAGAAAAGCTCAGACTTCATCATATTGTCGGGGTCGTCCTTGGTCTGGCTGGTGCCATCGTGGTGATCACCAAGGGCGGCAACGTCGGCTTGGCCAATGGCGTGATGAAGGGCCATGTCATCGCGCTGTTCTGTGCTTTCATCTGGGCCGGCTATTCGGTTCTGTCGCGCCGTTTCGGCGAGGTACCGACCGATGTCGTCGCCGGCTACTGCTTCATCACTGCGGCGGTTGCCTTGGTGTTGCACCTGACGCTCGAGACAACCGTCTGGCCACAGACGTCTATGCAGTGGAGCGCCATCGTCATTCTGGGCGCCATACCGCTCGGCGCCGGCTTCTATGCCTGGGATTATGGCTGCAAGCACGGGGACATCATGATCCTTGGTGCCCTCTCCTATGCCGCGCCGTTGTTTTCAGTGATCGTGCTTCTGCTAGCAGGCTTTGGCGTGTTTCATTGGTCAGTCGCCGTGGCCTGCATCCTGATCACGGTCGGAGCGGTGATCGCAGCCAAGGATTTGCTGCTCAAGCCTCAGTCGCCCGCTAGTGACGCGATGCCGCTGCCTTCGGCCTCGGACTGAAAGACTGGCTGAGCTATTGGCGTCGCAGCAGCAGTTCGAGTTCCTGCGGATCGGTCACCACCGGCAGACAGGCCTGGCCGGTGCACAACCAGGCGCCCGGTCTGTCGGTCGGCGGCAGGACCCCACCCGGCAATGTCGGTCGATTCGCTTCCGTTCCGATTGCCACGACAATGTCGACGCGGCGCGGGTCGGGATTCCGATTCGCAACCGGAACGAGGCTTGGACTCTCTAGCGAAACGACGAGCACCAGCTTCAATGGTTCCAGCGTTAGGGCACAGGCGTTGACGATGCCGGCTTGGCCATAGGACTGGTGCCCTGCCCGACCCATGGCGTGTTCGGCGACCCGCCATGCTCTCTCCTGCAGATCGAGATCGCCGGTGACCGAAGCCAACCGAACGAGCGCTTCGATGATCTGGCTGCTGGCGGAAGAAATCGCCTCGTCGACATCGCCGCGGATGCGGATCGGCACGTCGGTGCTGTCCGATGACGTCAGATAGTAGCCGGTGCCGTCGCTATCCCGATGCCAGCGATCCAGCTGGTCGATGAATTCAGTTGCCTGCTCGATGTAGCCCGAATCGCCCTTGGCTTCGAACAGCGCAATCGCCGCATTGGTCATCGCGGCATAGTCGCTGGACAGTGCCGGAAACAGTTTCTTGGCGCCGAGCATGGAGTGCGGCAGGCGTCCGTCGTGACCGGCTCCGGCGATGTGGGCGAAAGCCTTTGCTGCTGCATCGATCCAGTCGCGCCGGTTCAGTGACCGGCCGGCCTCGGCAAGGGCCGCGATCATCAACCCGTTCCAGTCGGTCAGCGCCTTGCCGTCCCTACCCGGGCGGACGCGCTGCTCTCGTGCCGCCAGCAGCTTTGCCCTCAGCGGGAGCAGTACCTCCCGATCAGTCACACTTTGGCTTTGCTGCGCGTCGGTCTGATGGATGATCGGCTTGCCTTCCCAGCCATGCGGCGCGGAAAGCGTGAAGTATTTGAAAAACAAGGCCGAATCATCACCGAGCACGGTTTCGATCTCTGCCTTGCTCCAGGTGTAGAACAGCCCCTCCTCGCCGTCGCTGTCGGCATCGAGGCTGGCGGCGAAGGCATCGCCGTCGACGCGCATTTCGCGCAGCAGCCAGGCGACCGTGTCTTCGATTCGTACCCGGAACAAATCATTGCCGGTAGCGGCATAGGCCCAGTTGCACAGGCGGATGAGCTGCGCATTGTCATAGAGCATCTTTTCGAAATGCGGCACCAGCCATTCGGCATCGGTGGAATAGCGGCTGAGCCCGCCACCGACATGGTCGTAAATGCCGCCGCCCAGCATCTTTTCCAGGCTGACGAGAACGGCGTCGCGATGCGACGGGACGCCGTCGCGCAGCCAGGACAGCCACAGCGTGGACATGAAGGGCGCGTTCGGAAACTTCGGTGCGCCGCGCAGGCCGCCGAGATCCCTGTCGATCATGCCGTCGATGCGGGCGGCGAGATCGCTGAGCGTCTCCTTGTCGAGCGCGGCCTTGGCGTGGACGCCGGCCAGCCGCGCCTCGACATGACTGGTCAGGCCGTCGGCACTCTGGTCGAGACTTTCCCGCTTGTCGCGCCATGCCTTGTCGACGGCTTCCATTACCTGGATGAAGCCAGGGCGGCCATAACGCGCCTCGCGTGGAAAATAGGTTCCGCCCCAGAACGGTTTGCCGTCGGGGTTGAGGAACATGGTCAGCGGCCAGCCGCCCTGCTCGCCCATCGACGACAAGGCCGCCATGTAGATCTGGTCGATGTCCGGCCTCTCCTCACGATCGACCTTGATATTGACGAACAGCCGGTTCATGACGGCGGCGACGTTGTCGTTTTCAAAGCTTTCATGCGCCATGACATGACACCAGTGGCAGGCGGCATAGCCGACCGAAAGCAGGATCGGCCGCTGCAACGCCTTGGCTTCGGCCAATGCCGCCGGCGACCAGGCCCGCCAATGCACCGGATTGCCGCTGTGCTGCTGCAGATAGGGGCTGGCTTCGTCGGCAAGCAGGTTTTGCGCAGGCAAGGTCACTGTGGGCAAGCTCGGTTTGGCGGGTGATGTTTTCAAGCTAGGGCTGTTCAGAAGAGCGGGCAAATGATTTCAGGCGATTCGATTGTAGCGCTGTCCAGTGGCCGGCTGCCCGCCGGCATCGCCGTCATCCGTATTTCCGGGCCGAAGACTCGATTCGTAGTCGAAACGATTGCCGGAAGCATGGTTAAGAACCGTGCTGCCACCTTGCGCAGGCTTCGGGCTGCCGACGGATCGCTGATCGACAACGGCCTGGTGCTGTTTTTTCCGGGGCCGAACAGTTTTACCGGTGACGATGTCGCCGAATTCCACGTCCATGGCGGCCGCGCCGTTGCCGGCAAGATGCTGGAGACGATCGCCGCCTTTGATGGTGTGCGCCATGCCGCGCCGGGCGAATTCACGCGGCGCGCCTTTCTCAACGGGAAGCTGGATTTGGTCGAGACCGAGGCGCTGGCCGATTTGGTCAATGCCGAAACCGAGGCGCAGCGCCGCTTTGCGGTGCAGAATGCGGAGGGTGTGCAGAGCACGCTCTATCTTGGCTGGCGTCGGCGACTGATCCATGCGCGGGCGATGATCGAGGCGGAAATCGACTTTGCCGACGAGGACGACGTGCCGGGTTCGGTTTCGGACACGGTCTGGTCGGATGTCAAAGCGATGATCGGCGAGATCGGTCGGCATATCGACGGATTCCGTGCCGCCGAGATCATCCGTGACGGTTTCGAGGTCGTGATTCTCGGGGCGCCGAATGCCGGCAAGTCCAGCCTGTTCAACGCGCTGGCGCGGCGCGAGGCGGCGATCGTCACCGATGAACCCGGCACGACGCGCGATCTGCTCGAGGTGATGCTGGACCTTGACGGCGTGCGAGTCCGGATCACCGACACGGCCGGGCTGCGCGAGGCGCCGGGAAAGGTCGAGGCGATTGGCATCGAGAAGGCGCGGGCCAAGGCGCATACGGCGGACCTGATGTTGCTGCTGGAGGACCTGGCGAGCCCGACCGCTATCGGCGAGATTCCGGCCGACATCCCCGCTTTGCGGATTGGCACCAAGGTTGATCTGCTGAGGGGTCAACGGCCGTGGGGCAGCTATGATGCGTTGATATCGACGGTGGAAGGCACCGGGCTGGCTGAACTGCTGGCCGAAATTGGCGGGCGCGCCGCTGCCGCGATCGGCGATGCCGGAGACATCCTGCCGTCACGGCTGCGGCATGTGGAGCTGCTGAACGAGACGAAGGTTTACCTGGCATCGGCCTTGTCGGGGGTGGGGAGCGGTCAGGAACTGCGGGCGGAGGAACTACGCCTTGCGGCGGACCGACTGGGTCGCATCGTCGGCGCCGTCGATGTTGAGGACTTGCTCGACGTGATCTTCTCGCAGTTTTGCATTGGGAAGTGACTCACGTGAAACGCTGCAGCGGTGGACTGGACCCACCTGAAACACGGACCGATCCTTGTTTCACGTGAAACGGACCGGGATGGGTCGGCCACAGCGCGGCGCTGCCGCTGCCAAATGATTCACGTGAAACTACCGGGCAATCTCCATCAGTCCCACGTGAAACGAATCGCCTTCCATCCTTGACAGTGCCGGGCTGCCGGGGACATGTGTCGGGCAATCTCTGAATCTGGAACACAAAATGATCGATCACTATGATGTGGTTGTGGTGGGCGGCGGCCATGCCGGGTGCGAGGCGGCGAGCGCTGCCGCGCGCGCCGGCGCCAGGACGGCGCTGGTCACGCTGCGCTTCGACACGATCGGCGTCATGTCCTGCAATCCGGCGATCGGCGGGCTCGGCAAAGGCCATCTGGTGCGCGAGATCGACGCCATGGACGGGCTGATGGGCCGGGTCGCCGACGGGGCAGGCATCCAGTTCCGCCTGCTCAATCGCCGCAAGGGTCCCGCCGTGCGCGGGCCGCGCACGCAGGCTGATCGCAAGCTTTATCGGCTGGCCATGCAGGAAGCGATTCGGCAGCAGAACGATCTTGATGTTGTCGAGGGCGAGGTCCTGGACTTCGAGATCGAAGAAGGACGGATCGCCGCCGTGCTCCTGGCCGACGGCCGCCGACTGGCCTGTGGCGCCGTCGTGCTGACCACCGGCACCTTTTTGCGCGGGCTCATCCATATTGGCGAGAAGAAGATCGTCGCCGGGCGCATGAACGAACAGGCGAGCCTCGGTCTCTCGGCAACGATGAGCCGCGCCGGCTTTTCATTGGGACGACTGAAGACCGGGACGCCGCCGCGGCTCGATGGCCGCACCATCGACTGGGCGTCGCTGGAAAGTCAGGCTGCGGATGAGGATCCGGTTCCATTTTCGCTGCTAACCGACACGATCAAGAATCCGCAGATCCAATGCGGCATCACACGCACGACGCCGGCGACGCACGCGCTGATCCGCGCCAATCTCGGCCGCTCGGCCATGTATTCCGGCTCTATCGAAGGCGTCGGGCCGCGCTATTGCCCATCGATCGAGGACAAGATCGTCAAGTTCGGGGATCGCGAGGGCCATCAGATCTTTCTCGAGCCGGAAGGCCTCGACGACGACACCGTCTACCCCAATGGTATTTCGACCTCCCTGCCCGAGGATGTGCAACTCGACATTCTGAAGACAATCCCGGGCCTTGAGCGCGCGACCATGCTGCAGCCGGGCTATGCCATCGAATACGACCACGTCGATCCGCGCGAACTCGAGCCGACGCTGGAAACCAGGCGCATCGCAGGCCTTTTCCTGGCCGGGCAGATCAACGGCACCACCGGTTATGAAGAAGCCGGCGCGCAAGGTCTGCTCGCCGGGCTGAATGCCGCGCGCAAGGCGTCGGCCGGCGAGCAAATCGTGCTTAGCCGGACCGAGGCTTATATCGGCGTGATGGTCGATGACCTCACCAGCCGCGGTATCACTGAGCCTTACCGCATGTTTACGTCGCGGGCCGAGTTCCGGCTGTCCTTGCGAGCGGACAATGCCGACGAGCGGCTGACGCCGCTGGCGGCACGGCTGGGGATAGCCTCGCTTGAGCGGACGCGGCGGTTCAACCAAGTTACTGAGGATCTTGATAAGGCGCGCGAGCTGGCGATTGCCACGACGATGACGCCGAATGAAGCGGCGCGGCATGGGCTGGAGGTCAACAGGGATGGCGTGCGCCGGTCCGCCTATGAGTTGCTGGCCTATCCCGGCGTCGATGTCGCCTGGCTGACGCGGGTCGCGCCGGCATTTGGCGCGATCGACGCCAAGACTGCGGAACGGCTCGAAACGGAAGCGAAATATTCGGTTTATCTAGATCGGCAGCAGGCCGATGTCGCCCAGATCCGCCATGGGGAAAGTCGGTTGATCCCGGCCTCGGTCAATTTTGCCGATGTTCCTGGCCTCTCCAATGAGCTGAAGCAGAAGATGCGGACACGCCAGCCGCGCTCGATTGCCGATGCCCAGCGCATGGAAGGCATGACGCCGGCGGCGCTGGCGATCATCATCACGCATGTCCGCAATGCCGAAGCGGCGGCGCAAAGGGCCGTTGCGTGAGCGTAGCCTCGTGGACGAGCCTGCAAGAGGCCGCGGGACCGGTTTCACGTGAAACATTCGAGCGCCTGGTGGCGTTCGAACAGCTGTTCCTGAAATGGAACCGCAGCATCAACCTGGCCGCACCGTCGACGCTGGACGATGTCTGGGGCCGTCATATTCTGGACAGCGCCCAGCTGGCGCGAATCGCTCCCGAGGCAAAACGCTGGGCCGATCTCGGCTCAGGCGGTGGTTTCCCCGGCCTGGTGCTGGCTTTCCTGCTGGCCGAGCGTGACGGGGCGTCGATCGACCTGGTCGAGAGCAACCGCAAGAAAGCGTCGTTCCTGCAAGCTGTCATCGGCCAGTTCGGTTTGCCGGCTCGGGTCGTTGCGCGGCGCATCGACGACAGCTATGCGCTTGTTTCCGCACCGGAAATCGTCACCGCGAGAGCACTCGCCGCGTTACCCGCGCTGCTCGATCTGTCGGCGCCATGGCTAACCAAGGGCTCGCGCGCGCTGTTCCACAAAGGCCGGGATTACCGTGCCGAAGTGGAAGAAAGCACTCACCGCTGGGCCTTCGATCTGGTAGAACATCCGAGCATGACCGACGCCCATGGCGTCATCCTCGAAGTGACCGATCTGCGGGCTGCGTAAGCTTCCCTTCGCAACCGCTTTGACGACCCTTTTGGCGACCCGCGAATGAATATTTGGCATAGACCCATGAAAACCGGACCCCGCATCATCACCGTCGCCAACCAGAAGGGCGGCGTCGGCAAGACCACCACCGCCATCAATCTGGCCACGGCGCTGGCCGCCATCGGCGAAAAGGTGCTGATCGTCGATCTCGATCCGCAAGGCAATGCCTCGACGGGTCTCGGCATCGACCGCAAGGACCGCACCGTATCGTCCTATGACGTGCTGACCGGCGAGCTAGGCCTGGAAGCGGCGGCGATACCGACGGCGGTGCCTGGCCTCTCGATCGTGCCGTCGACGCTCGATCTGCTCGGCATCGAGATGGAGATCGCATCGGCGCCCGACCGGGTGCTCAAACTGCGCAATGCGCTGCGCGCCGCGACCGAACGCGGTGCACCCTTCGGTTATGTGCTGATCGACTGCCCGCCATCGCTCAACCTTTTGACTTTGAATTCAATGGCGGCAGCCGATTCTGTTCTTGTGCCGCTGCAATGCGAGTTCTTCGCCCTGGAAGGTCTCAGCCAATTGCTGGAAACGGTCGAGCAGGTGCGCCGTACGATCAATCCTGAGCTGATCATCCAGGGCATCGTCCTGACCATGTATGACGGCCGCAACAACCTCGCCAACCAGGTGGTGCAGGATGTGCGGGCGCATATGGGCGACAAGGTCTACGAGACCATCATCCCGCGCAATGTTCGGGTGTCGGAGGCGCCGTCCTACGGCAAGCCGGCGATCCTCTACGATCTCAAATGCTCAGGCAGCCAGGCCTATCTGCAACTGGCATCCGAAGTGATCCGCCGCGAGCGCAAATTGCGCGCCGCTTGATTAGGCTTGGCTGAAGTACCAAGCCGATTCGATACCGAAACGATTCAAAGCCCTGGAATCAAGAATGAGCGAAGACCTTTCGAGAAAGAGACTGGGCCGCGGCCTCGCGGCGCTGATCGGCGAGATCGATCGCCCCGTGGCGCCGGAAAAGCCGTCCGCAAACGCCGACGGCAAGGTGCCGATCGAGTTCCTGAGCCCGAACCCGAAAAACCCGCGACGGCACTTTGGCGATTCCGACCTGACCGACCTCGCCCAGTCGATCCGCGAGCATGGCGTGGTGCAGCCGGTGGTGGCGCGGCCATCGCCGACCCAGGCCGGCCGCTACGAGATCATCGCCGGCGAACGGCGCTGGCGCGCGGCGCAGCGCGCCGGTCTGACCGAAATCCCGATTATCGTGCGCGACGTCAATGACCGCACGGCGCTCGAACTGGCGATCATCGAGAACGTCCAGCGCACGGACCTCAATCCGGTCGAGGAAGCGCTGGGTTACCAGCAGCTGATCGACGATCATGGCTACACCCAGGCCGATCTCGGCAATGTCATTGGCAAGAGCCGCAGCCATGTCGCCAACACGCTCAGGCTGCTCAAGCTGCCCGACGTGATCCGCGACATGCTGGTCGACGGCGCGCTGTCCGCCGGTCACGCCCGCACGCTGGTGACGGCGCAGGACCCGGCCGGGCTTGCCAAGCAGATCGTCGAAGAGGGGCTTTCGGTACGCCAGGCCGAAGCGCTGGCGCAGATGCCGGCGGCCGGCGCGCCGCCCAAGGCCAAGCCGGCGCAAGGCGCATCGGACAAGGATGCTGATACTCTGGCGCTGGAAAAGCTGATGACGGATACGATCGGCATGATCGTGAATGTCGACCACAAGGGCAAGGGCGGCACGCTGCGCATCGCCTATCGCTCGCTGGAACAGCTCGATGAGTTGTGCCGGCGGTTGAAGGACGAGCGGTAGGCAGTTGAGGCTGCTGGGTATTTAGCCGGCGAATGAAGTTCCGGCTTAAGATTAGGGTTTCCCGCTGATATATCGGTGATAGACAACGGAAAGGGTCGGCACCGCGCGAAAGAAGGGCTTGCTTACGCCCAGAGCCTCGAACCCGGTGAGCGTCTCCATGGCGAACTGAGAGGTCGGCGGGACGGCGCCCCCCTCAATCCTGCCGGACATCTCCCCCACAAGTGGGGAGATTGGCCAATCGCCTACCGCTGCGCCAGCCTCGCGCTCTCCACCGCAATGCCAAGCAGTGCCTGCCTTGCCAGCGCTTCGGACAGGTCCGGCCGTTTGCGAGTCTGCAGCACGGCCGTCTGCAATCGGTTCAGTGCGCGACTGAGCGCGTCGACGTTCCAGCGTTCGAGTGCCTTCTCCACGAGCTTGCGCCGCGAGAAGAAAACCGGGGGACGGGCGCTGGCGACCGCCGAGGCAGCGTTGCGGCCGGCGGAGTCCATCTGGCCGCGCATGACCTGGATCTGCTGCAATTGCCGCATGGCGGATGACAATACCAGGAAGGGGTGACCGCCGGACTGGCAGTGCCGGGTGTAGGCAATGTCGAAGTCGCCGATCTTGCCTTCGAGCACGGCATCGACGGCGTCGTCGAAGGAGGCGCCCGAGACATCGCCGGACATTGCCCTGACGTCGTCGAGGCCGATTTCCTTCTGGCCGTGGGCGTAGAGCAGCAGCTTGTCGATCTCGCCGCGCGAGGCCAGCCGGTCGCCGCCGAGATTACGGCGCAGCGCCTGGCGGGCGTCGAGCGTCATCGACATGCCGGCCTTGCGCAACTCATCGTCGATGACGGTGTCGATGTCGCGGGCCTCGTCGGCATAGCAGGGCAGCGCCATGGCGTTGTCGGCGGCTTCGACAATGGCGCGCAGCCCGATGCCCTTTTTGAGGTCACCGGCCTCGATGAGGATGATGGCGTCGCGCGCGGGCTCCGCCGTCAGCGCCTTGACGTCGTCGGCCAGCGCTTTCTGGCCGCTGGCATTGCGCACCCACAACAGCCGGCGGTCGGAAAACATCGGCACGGTGCGCGCTTCGTCAAGCAGCCGGCCCTGGTCGCGGTCGACCTCCGCGCCGTCGAGCCTCACCACCGAGAAGGGATCGTCGAGCGGCAGGCCGGTCTTTTCGGCAAAGGCTTTTGCCCGCTCGGCGACGAGGCCGCGGTCGGGGCCGTAAAGCAGGACGATGGCGAAGCGCGCGTCCGGCTTCGCCAGCCACGAATCGACTTCGTATCCTTTTTTCTGCGCCATGGAGGGTGGTTAGCACGTGGGGAGGGCGGAGTGAACGGAGAAGCGGGCGTCTTGCCGCTTCGCGGCAATCCACCTTCTCCCTCAAGGGGAGAAGGCAAGGCCGCGCGAGCCGTCCTACCGCTCAATGCCTTATGTGGCGGAAAACCCTGCGTAATCTTGTCCCTAATTGCGCGCTGCCCCAAAACATCGACAAGAAATTTCGTCGCCATATCTGCATCTTGGCGCCGGGTGCCATAAGTCGGCTTTCAACGGCCGGCGATCCGGAGGAGCGGCCGCACGCAGAGCTCACCGAATTGGCGCTGTGCCGGCGGCGCGGATGTGCAAAGATCGGCGCCAGGCAAATGGGAGGACCATGGTCATGACCGATGCTGGGATGTTGCGGTTTCATGTGCCGGAGCCGGAGGTGCGGCCGGGCGGGACACCCGACTTCTCCAATGTGCCCATCCCCAAGGCCGGCTCGGCGGCGCGCCCCGAGATCGATGTCGATCCGCGCACCATCCGCGACATGGCGTTCTCGATCATCCGCGTGCTGAACCGCGACGGCGAGGCGGTCGGGCCATGGGCCGGGCTGCTGACCGACGCGGAGCTGCTCGAAGGTCTGCGCCATATGATGACGCTCAGGACCTTCGATGCGCGCATGCAGATGGCGCAGCGCCAGGGCAAGACCTCCTTCTACATGCAGCATCTCGGCGAAGAGGCGGTCAGCTGCGCCTTCCGCAAAGCGCTCGCCCCGGGCGACATGAATTTCCCGACCTATCGGCAAGCCGGGCTTTTGATCGCCGACGACTATCCGATGGTCACGATGATGAACCAGATCTATTCCAACGAGGCCGATCCGCTGAAAGGCCGGCAATTGCCGATCATGTATTCGTCGAAGGAGCACGGCTTCTTCTCGATCTCCGGCAATCTGGCGACGCAGTATATCCAGGCGGTCGGCTGGGCGATGGCCTCGGCGATCTCGAACGACACGCGCATTGCCGCGGCGTGGATCGGCGATGGCTCGACCGCCGAGTCCGATTTCCATTCCGCGCTTGTTTTCGCCTCGACCTACAAGGCGCCGGTGATCCTGAACGTCGTCAACAACCAGTGGGCGATCTCGACGTTTCAAGGCATCGCCCGCGGCGGCTCGGGCACCTTTGCCGCGCGCGGCCTCGGCTTCGGCATTCCGGCGCTGCGCGTCGACGGCAACGACTACCTCGCGGTGCATGCCGTGGCCAAATGGGCGGCCGAACGGGCGCGGAAGAATCTCGGGCCGACGCTGGTCGAATACGTCACCTACCGCGCCGGCGCGCATTCGAGCTCGGACGATCCGTCGGCCTACCGGCCGAAGGCGGAATCCGACGCCTGGCCGCTCGGTGATCCGGTTATCCGGCTGAAGAACCACCTCATCCAAAAAGGCGCTTGGTCGGAGGAGCGCCATACCCAGGCGGAAGCCGAAATCCTGGAGACGGTGATCGCGGCACAGAAGCAGGCCGAAAGCCACGGCACACTCCATGCCGGCGGCAAGCCGTCGACGCGCGACATGTTCGAAGGGCTCTATGCCGAGATGCCGCCGCATCTCAGGCGCCAGCGCCAGCAGGCGGGGGTCTGACCATGCCGAGGAAGACCATGATCGAGGCGATCCGCGACGCCATGGACGTGTCCATGGAGCGCGACCAAAGCGTCATCGTCTATGGCGAGGATGTCGGCTTCTTCGGCGGCGTCTTCCGCGCCACGCAAGGCCTGCAGGCCAAATACGGCAGGAGCCGCTGTTTCGATGCGCCGATCAACGAATCCGGCATTGTCGGCTCGGCCATCGGAATGGCCGCCTACGGGCTGAAGCCGTGCGTGGAAATCCAGTTTGCCGACTACATGTATCCGGCCTACGACCAGCTGACCCAGGAAGCGGCGCGGCTACGCTACCGCTCGAACGGTGACTTCACCTGCCCGATCGTTGTGCGGATGCCGACCGGCGGCGGCATTTTCGGCGGCCAGACGCACAGCCAGAGCCCGGAAGCGTTGTTCACCCATGTGTCCGGACTGAAGACGGTGGTGCCGTCCAACCCGCATGACGCCAAGGGTTTGCTGATTGCGGCGATCGAGGACCCGGATCCGGTGATTTTTTTGGAGCCGAAGCGGCTCTACAACGGCCCGTTTGACGGCCATCACGACCGGCCGGTGACGCCATGGTCGAAGCATGAACTCGGCGAAGTTGCCGATGGCCACTACACCGTGCCGCTCGGCAAGGCGGCGATCCGCCGGCAGGGCTCCGCCGTAACCGTGCTGGCCTACGGCACCATGGTCTATGTTGCGCAGGCCGCGGTCGAAGAAACCGGCATCGATGCCGAGATCATCGATCTGAGGACGCTGCTGCCGCTCGACCTCGACACCATTGTCGCCTCGGTGAAGAAGACCGGGCGCTGCGTGGTGGTGCATGAGGCAACGCTGACCTCCGGCTTCGGCGCCGAGCTTTCGGCGCTGGTGCAGGAGAATTGTTTCTACCACCTCGAAGCGCCGGTGGCGCGCGTCACCGGTTGGGACACGCCATACCCGCATGCGCAGGAATGGGAGTATTTCCCGGGGCCGGCCCGTGTCGGCCGCGCGCTCATCGAGACATTGCAAGCGTAAGAATTGGGGGAGCTCAAGATGGGTGAACATATCATCAAGCTGCCCGATGTCGGCGAAGGTGTCGCCGAGGCCGAACTTGTGGAATGGCACGTCAAGGTCGGCGATCTCGTGCGCGAGGACTCCGTGCTTGCCGCCGTGATGACCGACAAGGCGACGGTGGAGATCCCCTCGCCGGTCGACGGCGAGATCCTGTGGCTGGGTGCGGAGATCGGCGACACGGTGGCGATCGGCTCGCCGATCGTGCGGCTGAAGGTGGCCGGTGAGGGCAATGTGAAGCCCGATGCCGCCGGGCAGACGGCGAAGGCCGAAGCGCCGGCGAAATCGGCTGAAGCCAAGGCAGAAGCAGCTCCCGTGGCGAAGCCGAAGCCGGCGGAGCCTGTGACGAAAGCCGCACCAACGCCCGCGCCCAAAAATGTGGAGCGGCCCTCCGGCGCGCCGCGCCCGGAGGGCGAAAGGCCCCTGGCGTCGCCGGCCATCCGGCTCAGGGCAAAAGAGGCCGGCATCGATCTGCGCCAGGTGTCGGGTAGCGGTCCTGCCGGCCGCATCAGCCATGAGGACATCGAGGCGTTTCTGGCGCGCGGTCCGCAGGTCGCGAAGGCGTCGGGGCTTGCCCGCAACGACAGCGTCGAGGACATCAAGGTCATCGGGCTCAGGCGCAAGATCGCCGAAAAAATGTCGCTGGCGAAGTCGCGCATCCCGCACATCACCTATGTCGAGGAGATCGACGTCACGGCACTGGAAGAGCTGCGCGCCGCGCTGAACAAGGAGACGCGCAAGGGCGTCGAGCGGCCGAAGCTGACGCTGCTGCCGTTCCTGATGCGAGCGATGGTCAAGGCGATCGCCGACCAGCCCAACATCAACGCGCTGTTCGACGACGAGGCCGGCATCGTCCACCAGCATGGCGGCGTCCATATAGGCATCGCCGCGCAGACGCCGTCGGGACTCGTGGTGCCGGTGGTCAAGCATGCCGAGGCGCGCGATCTCTGGGATTGCGCCATCGAACTCAATCGCCTTGCCGAGGCGGCGAAGTCAGGCACGGCGAGCCGTGACGAACTGTCGGGATCGACCATCACCATCACCTCGCTCGGCGCCATGGGCGGTGTGGCGACGACGCCGGTTATCAATCACCCGGAAGTGGCGATCGTCGGCGTCAACAAGATGATGGTGCGGCCGGTCTGGGACGGCACCCAGTTCATCCCGCGCAAGATGATGAACCTGTCATCGAGCTTCGACCATCGGGTCGTCGATGGCTGGGATGCGGCGGTGTTTGTGCAGCGCATCAAGGCGCTGTTGGAGACGCCGGCGCTGATTTTCGTGGATTAGTGGGATGCGGCGGACCGAAAAGAACGAGGCGTCGGGATTAAGGCTCCCCCTTCTCCCCTTGTGGGAGAAGGGGGAGCCGAAGGCGACGGATGAGGGGTGTTCCAGCGGAGTGAGACGTTGGCGTTCCCTGGAACACCCCTCATCCGTCTCGGCGCTGTCGCGCCGATCCACCTTCTCCCACAGGGGGAGAAGGAGAAAGCGCGTTGCGGCCTTCGCCGAAAGGAAGCAGTCATGAAAGAAATCTCCTGCAAGCTGCTGGTCATCGGCGCCGGGCCTGGCGGCTATGTCTGCGCCATCCGCGCCGGTCAGCTCGGTGTCGACACGGTCCTCGTCGAAGCCGGCAAACCGGGCGGCACCTGCCTCAATGTCGGCTGCATCCCGTCCAAGGCTATGATCCATGCGGCGGAAGAGTTCGAGGCGGTCTCGCACATGGCCGGCGGCACCAGCCCGCTCGGCATTTCGGTGGCAGCACCCGTACTTGATCTCGGCAAGACCGTCGCCTGGAAGGACGGTATTGTTAGCCGGCTGACCAGCGGTGTCGCCGCCCTACTCAAGAAGGCCAAGGTCAAGAGCGTCTATGGTTGGGCGACATTTCGCGACGGCAAGACGGTCGTGGTCGAGACCGAGACCGGCACGCAGATCATCCGCGCCGAAATAGTGGTGATCGCCACCGGTTCGGCGTCGGTAGAGCTGCCGTTCCTGCCGTTTGGCGGGCCGGTGATTTCGTCGACCGAGGCGCTGGCGCTCAGCGAGGTGCCAAAGAAACTCGCCGTGGTCGGTGGCGGCTATATCGGACTGGAGCTCGGCATGGCTTTTGCCAAAATGGGCGCCGCGGTGACCGTGGTCGAAGCCTTGCCGCGCGTGCTGGCGCAGTATGATGCGGAACTGACAAGGCCCGTGGTGAAACGGCTGGCCCAGCTCGGCGTCGAAGTCATGACGGGCGCCAAGGCCAAAGGGGTCAAGGGCGATACGCTGCTGGTCGAGACATCGGACGGCAAGAGCGCGAAAGTCGCCGCGGACAAGATCCTGGTCACGGTCGGCCGCAAGCCGGTGACCGAGGGCTGGGGCCTCGACCAGATCGACCTCGACATGGCGGGAAAATTTATCAAGATCGACGACCAATGCCGCACCTCGATGCGCGGCGTCTATGCCATCGGCGACGTCACCGGCGAGCCGATGCTGGCGCACCGGGCGATGGCACAAGGCGAAATGGTGGCCGAGATCGTCGCCGGCCACAAGCGCAGCTGGGACAAGCGCTCGATACCGGCCGTCTGCTTCACCGATCCGGAACTGGTCACGGCTGGGCTGACGCCTGAAGAGGCGAAGGGGCTGGGCGAGATCAAGATCGGCCAGTTCCCCTTCGCCGCCAACGGCCGGGCGATGACGAAACTCGGCGAGGACGGGTTCGTGCGCGTCGTGGCGCGCGCGGACAATCATCTGGTGCTGGGTATCCAGGCGGTCGGGCAAGGCGTGTCGGAACTGGCGGCTTCGTTTGGCCTCGCGCTGGAAATGGGCGCGCGGCTGGAGGATATCGCCGGCACGATCCATGCGCATCCGACGCAGGGCGAGGGATTCCAGGAAGCGGCGCTGAAAGCGCTTGGCCACGCGCTGCATATTTAGAGGTTTGTCGCAGATCAGCAGAATGTATTAAGTGTCTGTCGATGGGCACCGGACTGAAGAAATACATCGCCATACGTTACAACATCGCCGCTCGCTTCAAGCCGAGCCAGTGGGATGGAAAGGGTCGCGCCAATCTCGACCCGGTGTGGCTGGTCGAGCGGTTGGCCTTGTTCGACACCTATTGCGCGCCATCCCTTGAAGGCCAATCGCTTAGGGATTTTACCGTCCTGGTCGCGTTCGATGCCGACACGCACGAGAATTACGTCAGGACGGTGTGCAATTGTGTGGCCGGCGTCGACGTTAGGCCGATCCTTGTCGAGGCCGGCGAGGATCACAATGATCGCTTCAATGCGTTCGTCCAGGCCGATACCGATGCCGAGTATGTTTCGCTCACGCGGCTCGACAGCGATGACGCGCTGGCGCCGACCTTCATGGAGCGGGCCGACCACTACGCGCGCACGGAGATCGCCAAAGGCACGGTGGATCTGCAACCTTTGTACATTGCCTTTCCGCACGGACACAATTTCCACGTGGCGACCAATTGGTATACGGACCACGACTATGTGACGTCGGCTTTCGGCACGCTGGTCGAAAAGAGATCGCCGGCGATGAGCGGCATCTACGGCGCGCACCATGCGAAGATGGCGACGATCCACAACACCGTCGTGGCGGCCTCGAAGGGCGCGCAATGGTGCATCGTCATTCATGACAACAATGCCGCCAATGTGTTGAAGGGAAAGCCGGTCGCGGAGCCGTCTTTCACCGTCGGCCGGCCGGGGCCCGAAACCAAGGCGGCTGCGCGAAGGGAAAGCGTGCCGCGACAGGCGGCGCGGGCCAGCATGGCGCCGCGAACCTTGGACAATTTCATCCGGTTTCTGCTCGGGCGGCCGATGCTACTGCGGAAGTAGGGAGAGGCGCTTCTTCCGCCAGGTTCCTTTCCTCTCCCTCCGGAGGGGGGAGAGGTGGCGCTGCGAAGCAGCGACGGAGTGGGGGAAACCGGTCCTCAAATGCGCCGCCGCTGACAACTCACTACGGAGCTTCTATCAGCGCCAAGCTTCGCCTCGGCCTCAAATAAGAAAGCCGAAGCCAGGTCGACCCCCACTCCGTCGAGCTTCGCTCGACACCTCTCCCCCGATCGACGGGGGAGAGGAAAGGTGCGAACCCAGGACTTCTCAGCTCGCGAGCCGGCTTACCATCTCGTGCTGGGCATAGGCGCGGCCAAAACGGTTGGCCAGGAATGCGTCGAGCGCGATGTCTTCCTGCTTGACGAAACCGGTGGCCGGCAAGGTGCCGTCGGCCAGCATGTCGAGCACGGCGCAGATGCCGGACGCGGTGGTGATCTGGATGGCGCTGCGCACCTGGTTGCCGACGCGCTGCGAATAGATCTTGTTGGCGTAGGTCTCCTGCAGCAGGCGGCCGTTGCGGCGGCCCGACACGGTGACGAAGACGATGACCACGTCCTGCAGCGTTGCCGGCAAGGCGCTCTCGAAAATGTCCTTCAGCACGTCGCGGCGATGGCGCAGGCCGAGGTCGTTGAGCAGCGCCTTCATGATCGCGGCGTGGCCGGGATAGCGGATGGTGCGGTAGTTCAGTGTGCGCACCTTGCCCTTCAGCGTCTCGGCCAGGGTGCCGAGCCCGCCGGAGGTGTTGAAGGCTTCATAGGTGACTCCGTCGAGCGAGAATTCCTCGCGCTCCTCCAGCGGCGGCACTTCGATGAGCTCGCCCTCGACGATGGCCTCGCAGGGCTCGCAATACTCGTTGATGACGCCGTCGGTGCTCCAGGTCAGATTGTAGTTCAGCGCATTGGACGGGTATTGCGGGAGCGCGCCGACGCGCATGCGCACGCTTTCCAGCGTGTCGAAGCGGCTGGCGAGATCGTTGGCGACGATGGAGATGAAGCCCGGCGCCAGGCCGCATTGCGGAATGAAGGCGCTTTTGCCCGACCTGGCCAGTTCCTTGACGCGGCGGGTCGAAACGACGTCTTCGGTCAGGTCGAGATAGTGGACGCCGGTGGCAGCGGCCGCTTCGGCGATGCGCGTGGTCAAATGGAAGGGAGCGGCGCTGAGCACGGCGAAGGCGCCGGCAAGCGCGGCTTCGAGCGCGCCGGGAGCGGTGATGTCGAGCTCCAGCGCCTCAACGCCGGCGGGAAGTTCGGCGGCCGCCAGCTGTGCGGCGGCACGGTCGACGACGGTGACATGGTAGTCGCCGGTGTCGGCGAGCATGCCTGCGATGGTGGAGCCGATCTTGCCGGCGCCGACGACGATGATTTTCTTCATGACCTGTCCCTCATAAAAGCCTTTGGCCCGAACCGCTGCGCGGTCGGAGCACCATGATGCCAAGAATCGCAGCTTGCCTGTCGAAAGGAAGCGTGGAATTGTTCGAAACGAACCCACCGACTGAACGATATGCCGATAAGGTTCGTCGAAATGCTCAGCGATGCCGAACAAAAACTGCTTTCCCTGCTGCGCGCCAATGCCCGGGCATCAACCGCCGAACTGGCACGCCAGCTCGGCGTGTCGCGCACCACCGTGCAGAGCCGGATCGAACGGCTGGAACAGCGCGGCATCATCACCGGTTATGGCGTGCGGCTGGCGCCCGACTATGAGCAGGGGCTGGTGCGGGCGCACGTGCTGCTCACCGTCACGCCGAAACTCGCCGACAAGGTGGTGCGCGCGCTGCAGGCGCTGCCGCCAGTGAGGACGCTGCATTCGGTGAGCGGCAATTTCGACATGATCGTCATCGTCGACGCGCCGTCGATCAGGGATCTCGACGCGCTGCTGGACGAGATCGGGGCGATGGACGGGGTCGAGCGGACGTCGTCGTCGATTATTTTGTCGACGCGAATCGATCGGTAGGGGCCGACGGTGAGGAGTGATCTCCCCCCTTGCGGGGGAGATGGCCGGCAGGCCAGAGGGGGGTGTGAAGGAACGCCAGCCTCTCGTTAGGTTTTAGATGCTGCGAAGATGGACAGGTTGGCGGGACAGCACCCCCCTCTGCCTTGCCAGGCATCTCCCCCGCAAGGGGGGAGATTGGCAGCTTCACGCCCGCCGCCTTTCCGCCCCACCATCCAGCCACGCCAGATCCTCAGCCGACAGTTTGATATCCAGCGCCCGCAAACTGTCCTCCAGCTCGTCCAGCGTGCGCGGGCCGATCAAAGGCACGGACGGGAAGGGCTGCGCCAGGACATAGGCAAGCGCGACGTGGATCGGGCTTTTGCCCAGTCGTTGCGCCAGCTCGATGGCGCGATCGCGGCGGCCAAAATTTTTCTCGGAGTACCAGACACGCACCAGCTCCTCGTTGTCCTGCTTGTCGCGGCCGGCGCGGTCGGTGAAGAAGCCGCGGCCCTGGCTCGACCAGGCGAAGTTCGGCATCTGCCTGGATGTCAGCCAGGCTTTCCACTCGTCGGTGGACGAGGTGATGCATCCAGCCCAGATCGGCTCCAGCATCTCGGCCAGCGAGAAATTGTTGGAGAGCGCGCCGGGCTTCTGTTTGCCGTTCTTTTCGGCATAGGCAATCGCCTCGTCCATGCGCGCCATGGTCCAGTTCGAGCCGCCGAACGGACCTCTGATGCGGCCGGCCTTGGCCTCGGCGTCCATAGCATCGACGAACTCGCCGACCGGTACATCCGGATTGTCGCGATGCATGAAATAGATGTCGACATGGTCGGTCTGCAGCCGGTCGAGCGACTGGGCGAGCTGCTTGCCGATGACATCGGGGTAGCAGAGCGGCGAGTGCGCGCCCTTGGCGATGATGGCCGACTGCTCGCGCACGCCGCGGTTTCTCAGCCACTGGCCGAGCAGCGTCTCGGTATAGCCGCCGCCATAGACATAGCCGGTGTCGAACAGATTGCCGCCGGCCTCGAAGAAGCCGTCGAGCAGGATCGAGCCAGAGGAGAAGGTGCGGAAATCCTCAAAGCCGAGCGCCACCACGGAAGCCGGCTTCGACAGGCCCGGAATGGTGCGCTTGCCGATGGCGGTGCAATCGGTGCGCAGCGGCCGGCCGGAGATGGTGTTGATGCGCTTAGCCGGCTTCTCGATGTCGTATTCAAGGCCGACGGCCGCGCGCCATCTGTCGAGCACGCGCAGCGTGCCGAGACTATCGGCCCAGGACATACCCGGCCAGGCGAACTCCTGCTTGCCGGCCAGGATCGCGTCGCCGGCAGCGTCGACCTCGAAGGAATAGAGATGGCGGGTCTCGTTGACGCTGACGGTCTCGCGCTTGCCGTCCGAGCTGATCACATCGATCTTGCCGGGGCCGACATCACGGTTTCCGCCGGCGAACCAGAAATCCGGCACTTCGATGCGGCCCTTGGTGCCGAGGATGCTCAGCACATTCTCCTGGTTCAGCGAAATGCTGCAGGACACCTGGGCGACGACGCCACCGGCAAAATGCAGCAGCGCCGAGGCCCATTCGTCGACGCCGGACTGTCCGAGATGAGCAGTACCGACGACCTTGTCGGGTTCGGCGAAGGGTTTTCCGGTTGCGGCGCCGGCAAGCAGCCGCGCCATCGAGACGGGATAGCCGCCGACATCGAGAATGCCGCCGCCGGCGAGGTCGTTGGCGTAGAGACGGTGCTCCGGCATGAATCGAGGCATGGCGAAGCCGAAGCTCGACTTGATCATCCTGACATCGCCGATGGTGCCGGACTGGATCAGTTCCACCAACTTCAGCGTCTGCGGGTGCAACCGGTACATGAAGGCTTCACCGAGAAAGGTGCCGGCCTTGCGCGCGGCATGGATCATGGCGTCGGCCTCGAAGGCGGTGAGCGCCAGCGGCTTTTCGCACAGCACATGCTTGCCGGCCTCGGCCGCCTTGATCGCCCATTCGGCGTGGCCGGGATGCGGGATCGCGATATAGACGGCGTCGACGTCCGGATCGGCGAGCAGCGCGTCATAGCCGTCGAGGATGCGGGCGCCTGGAAATGTCTGGGCTAAACCCTCCTTGCCGGGATTGCGGGCACCGAGTGCAACGATCGTGCCGGTACGCGATCCTGCGACGCCGCCGGCAAAGGCCTTGGCGATGTCGCCCGGCCCGAGGATTCCCCAGCGGATGGGCGCGGTTGAACTCATGTCATTCTCCTTGGAAAGGCTGGAAGGGGTCAGCGCAGCCGCTGGCCGTTTTCGTCGAACAGATAGGATTTGCGGATGGACACGGTGATCTCAGAAGTGTCGGGGACCTTTGCCGCGTCGCGCTGGATAACCAGGTCTTCGCCATGGGCGGTCCTGGCATAGATGAAGCTGGTGCCGCCGAGATGCTCGACCACGTCGATGCCGACGGTGAGGTCGGCATCGCCCTCGCCGGCACTGCCGAAATGCTCCGGCCGCACGCCGACGATGACCTTGGCTCCAGTTTCCGGCACAGCGCCGGCCAGCGGCTGCACGATGCGGGCCTTTTCCTCGCCCACCAGCTCGACGGTGACGCTTCCCGTATCGCGACCGACGACGCGACCCTTGATGAAGTTCATCTTCGGCGAACCGACGAAGCCGGCGACGAACTGGTTGTCGGGATTGTCGTAGAGATCGAGCGGCCGGCCGATCTGTTCGACATGGCCGCCGCGCAGCACGACGATCCTGTCGGCCAAGGTCATCGCTTCGGTCTGGTCGTGAGTGACATAGATCATCGTCGTGCCGAGTTCCTTGTGCAGGCGCGAGATCTCGACCCGCATCTGGACCCTGAGCTCAGCGTCGAGATTGCTCAGCGGCTCGTCGAACAGGAACACTTGCGGTTCGCGCACGATGGCGCGGCCGATGGCGACACGCTGGCGCTGGCCGCCGGAGAGTTGCTTGGGCCGACGTGCCATCAGCTCGCTGATGCGCAGGATTTCGGAAGCCCGCTTCACCCGCCGATCGGTGTCCTCCTTGGGATTGCCTGTCATTCTGAGGCCAAAGCTCAGATTCTGCCCCACCGTCATGTGCGGGTAGAGCGCGTAGGACTGGAACACCATGGCGATGCCGCGATCGGCCGGCTCGACATCGTTCATCACCTTGCCGCCAATGGCGATCTCGCCGCCGCTGATGTCCTCCAGCCCGGCGATCATGCGCAGCAGCGTCGATTTTCCGCAGCCGGACGGCCCGACAAAGACGACGAACTCACCGTCGGCGATATCGATGTTGGCGCCATGGATGATCTCATAGACGCCGAAGCGCTTGATGACGTTGGTGAGGGTGACTGCCGCCATGTTGTTGTTGTCCCTATTTGACAGCGCCGGCGGCGATGCCGGCGATGAAATGGCGCTGCAGCAGCACGAAGACGACGAGCATCGGCACGGTCAGCATGACGGCGCCGACCATCAGGCCGCCCCAGGAGACCTTGGTCAGGCCGATCAGCGTGCCGAGCGCCACCGGTGCCGTCATCGCGCCGGGCTGGCTGTTGATCAGCAGCGGCCAGAGATAATTGTTCCACGAGGCGAGGAACAGGATGATGGCCAGTGCCGCCAGCATCGGCCGTGCCAAAGGCAACGCGACGAACAGGAAGATGCGCCATTCCTTGACGCCTTCGACCCTGGCGGCGTCGAACAGATCGTGCGGCATCATCGTGAAGGCCTGGCGCATGAACAGGACGCCGAGCGAATTGAACAGCGGCGGCACGATCAGCGCCACCCAGGTGTTGGCGAGCTGGAAGTCGCGCGCCACCATGATGAATTGCGGGATCAGCACCACCGCGTAAGGCAGTGTGATGGTGCCGAGGATGATGGCGACGACAAAACCTTTGCCGACGAAATGGTAGCGTGCCAGCGCCCAGCCGGCCATCGAGGTCAGCAGCACCGACAGCACGGTGTAGGTCACTGCCACCGAGACCGAGATGCCGATGGCGCCGACAAAGTCGGTGTCGCGCTGCAGATTGTGGAAGTTTGCGAGGAAATTGTCGTGCGGCAAGAGCTCGATGCCGGGGCTGAAGATGCCGTTGTCGGGCATGGTCGAGAAAACGATCATCATCCACAGCGGAAACAGCCAGATCACCGCCAGCGGCGTCAGGAACAAATGCAGCAGCAGGCTGCGGCCGAGCCGGCGTTGCGAGAGCGAACTCATTTTCGGCTCCCCTGTCATTTCGGCTCTCTTGTCAGCCACAGCTGCACCAGCGTGATGGAAATGGCGAGCGCCGCCATGGTGTAGGCGACGGCCGAGGCGTAGCCGAAATTGAGCGAGCGGAACCCCTGGCGGTAAAGCAGCAGGCCGAGCGTCTCGGTTCCGCCGCCAGGCCCGCCGCGTTCGGTGATCAGGAACGGCTCGGTGAACAATTGCATGGTGCCGATGATCGACAGCACGGCGCAAAAGACGATGACCGGCTTGAGCAGCGGCAGCGTGATGTAGAAGAACTGTTTGACCTTGCTGACGCGGTCGAGCGTCGCCGCCTCATAGACATCCTCTGGGATCGACTGGAGGCCGGCGAGCAGGATGATGGCGTTGTAGCCGGCCCAGCGCCAGGTCACCGCGATCATGATCAGCGCCATGGCCGGGGTGACGTTGGAGAACCAGTCGATCTTGGCCAGGCCGACGCTGGCCAGCAGCTTGTTGATGATGCCGAAATCGAGGTTGAACATCAGCCGGAACACCGCGGAATAGGCGACTTCGCCGACGACGACCGGGGCGAAGAAGGCAAAGCGGTAGAGGCCGCGGGCTTTAAGCAGCGGCGAGTTCAGCAGCACCGCCATGACGATGGCCAGCGAGATCATCACCGGCACCTGGATGATCAGGATGAGCAGCGTGTTCTTCAGCGCATTGAAGAAAGCGGGGTCGCCGATCAGCCGGCCCCAGTTGAAGGTCGGCGCAAAGCGCCACGGCACGGTGCGGGTCGCCTGGAACGAGATCATGAACGAGGAGATGATCGGCCACATCCAGAAGATGGCGAAGATCAGGAGATAGGGCGTGAGGAAGCGATAGGCCGTGGCGTTCTGGGTGCGCATGGTTCCTCCTCCCTTTCTTTCTTCCCTTCTCCCCTTGTGGGGTGAGAAGAGGTTCGCGCAGCGAACGAAAAGCCAATTGCTTGGCTTTTCGAGTTTCGAACGCCCTGAGCCTGCGAAGGGCCGGGCGTGTGGTAGCGATCCACCCTGCCGGGTCCCCGCTGCTTCGCAGCGTCCCAGCGTTCGCCGGCCTTTCATCGTGCCACTGGCACGATGAATTCGCCTTCGGCGAACCAGCCGCTCACCCCACAAGGGGAGAAGGTAAGATGCGCTTACTTGATCGGAAGGCCGGTCGCCGAGGCGATCTGGCTGGCGGCGTCGTCGAGGGCGGCCTTGGCGTCGGGGTAACCGCCGCCGAGATATTTGGTCTGCACCGCGCGCATGATGATTTCGGCATCGCTCTGGAACGGCGTGCCGCGGCTCGGCACCACTTTGGGCAGGGTGGCGAGAATGTCCTTCCACACCGCCTGGCCGCCCCAATAGGGAAGGCCTTGCGAAACGTAGGGATCGTCGAGCGCCGAGATCAGCGACGGCACCAGGCCGAACTCCTTCAGCATGGTGATCTGGCCTTCGTTGGTCTCCAGCGTGTATTTCAGATAGGCGTAGGCGGCTTCCTTGTTCTTCGAGGCCGAAGTGATGGCCAGCGACGAGCCACCGAGATTGGCGGCGCGTGGGCCGTCGGCGGTCAGGCTCGGCATCAGATAGACGCCCCATTTGCCGTTTTCGCCGGCCGATTCGGTGCGGATGGTGCCCTCATACCAACCGCCATAGACCTGGGTGGCGACGGTGCCGGCGGTGTTGTTGGTGATCTTGGTGCCCCAGTCGGCCGACGACATGATGCCGGCGTCCTTCATCTCCTTGATCTTGGTCAGCGTATCGACGCATTTCGGCTGGTTGACGGTGATCGACTGCCCGTCCTCGGCGAAATAACCGCAGCCCTGCTCGTTGGCGATCATGCGGAAGAATTCGGTGTCGCCGTTGAAATCGGCGTTGGTCATGGTGACGCCGGGATTGGCGGCCTGGATCTTCTTGCCGGCGGCAATGAAATCGTCCCAGGTCTTGATCGAGGCCGGATCGACGCCCGCCTTCTCGTAGAAGTCGCGGCGGTAGAAGGCGGCGACCGGGCCGGAATCCCATGGCATGGCATAGGCCTTGTCGCCCACTTCCAGTTCGGTGCGCTTGAAATCGGGGAATTTCTTCTGGTCGTCGGCGCTGTAGCCCAGCGTATGCAAATCGACGAAACAGTCGGGGAACTGGCTCCAGTAGTTCTCGGCCTCGCCGTTCTCGACGGAGACGATATCCGGCAGGCCGACGCCGCCGGCCGCACAGCCGGCGATCGACTTGTCATAGGTCGGCTGGTTGCCGAGATCCTGAACGGTGACCTTGACGTCGGGGTATTGCTTGTTGAAACCGGCTATCGTGGCCTTCAGCGACGAAGCGGCGATGTTCCAGCTCCAGATCGTGATTTCGCCGGACTGCGCAAAGGCCGGGGCTGAGCCCAGGGCAAGCGCCAGCGCGGCACAGGTGAGTGTCGTGCGCATTGAAATCCTCCCATTTCATTTGCTCTCTGTTCGCGAGCATGGCTAGACTAGGCGGCGCGGAAGGCTTGTCCCCGACAACGGGAATATAAGATGGGCGGAAAGTAAGATGCCTGAACGGCCGTTTTACCAGCCTGGCGCCAGCAGCGTCGAAGGCCTGCCGATGGCCTTGCAGATGTTTCACAACCATCCGCTGGTGATGCTGAAACCGCATTGGCATGCCCAGGTCGAGGTCAATTTCATCGTCCGCGGCAGCGTGCACTACCGCATGGCCGAACACGAAATCGCACTCTCGGCGGGCGAGATGTGCCTGTTCTGGGGCGGCCTGCCGCACCAGATGGACGATCTTTCCGACGACGCCATCTATGCGGGCGCGCATCTGCCGCTGGTGCATTTCTTCCGCCTGCATCTGCCGACGGACATCCGCCACCGGCTGATGACGGGCGCCACGCTGGTGACATCGGCCACCGACCCGGCGGACCATCACAATTTCGAGCGCTGGAACCGCTATTTCCGCTCCGGCGACCCGGCGATAACCGAGCACGCGGTGAATGAGCTGTTGTTGCGGCTGGAGCGGGTGCGGTTCGAGCCCTACCGGCTGGTGCCGGAAACCGCCAGCCAGGAAGCCGGCGGCCCGTTCGACCAGCAGTCGCTGCGCAATGTCGGGCGCATGTGCGACTTCATCGCTGAGAATTTTCTCTACGACATAGACTGCGTCGACATCGCGGCGGCCGCTGACATCCATCCGAAATACGCCATGAGCATTTTCAAGAAGTCGACCGGCATGACGCTCAACGAGTATATGAACCTGTTGCGGCTGAGCTACGCGCAGGCGCTGCTGATGCATGAAGACGCCAATGTGCTGCGCGTCGCCATGGATTCAGGCTTCGGCTCGCTCAGCGCCTTCAACAAATCGTTCCGTAAACTGGCCGGGATGTCGCCGTCGGACTTTCGCCGGGGTTTGCCCGGGCGCCAGATACTCACCTTGTAGTACGCTCGGCCCTCGGATTAGCGGCGATCATGCCGCCGGCTTCGCCTCGGGAAACTCGACAATCACCGCCAGGCCGGGGCGGCGGTCCTCGAGCGCGATGGATGCGCCATGCAGATCGGCAACCGCGCGCACCAGGCTGAGGCCCAGCCCGCTGCCGGGCGTGGTGCGGCTGGTCTCCAGCCGATAAAGCCGCTGGAATACTTTCTCGCGCTCCTGCGCCGGGATGCCGGGGCCGTTGTCGCCGATCTCGGCGACCACGCGGTCGCCTTGCCGGGTTACCGACAGCTTGATGATTGTACCGCTCGGACAATGGCGCAGTGCGTTTTCGACCAGATTGGCGAAGAGCTGAGTCAACAAATCGCGATCGCCGTGGACCAGATATCGGCTGTCTTGGGACATGTTCACCGACAGCGATTTGCCGTCATCCTCGGCGACGCCGGCATAGATTTCGGCGATGCTTTCGACGACGCCGTTGAGATCGAGATCGACAAAGCGCGCCTTGCGCGCGCCGGCCTCGATCTGGGCAATGCGCAACAGCGCATCGAAAGTCTCGTTGATCTGCAGGCTTTCTCCGCGTGCCTCCGCCAGATCTTCGGCAATGGCTTCGCCCCGCATCGTCTTCTCGACGACCGCCTCCAGAATCATCTGCAGGCGGTTGAGCGGCGTCTTCAGATCATGCGCGATGTCGGCGCTGACCTGGCGCATGCCGTCGACAAGCGATGCCAGCCGCTCAAGCGCCGCGTTGACCTGCTCGGAAACGCCATCGATGTCGTCGCCATTGCCAAGCAGCGGAATGCGGGCGTCGAGCCGGCCATTGGAGACGTCGTCCATGGTGGCAGCGATTCCGTCGAGCCGGCGCTGCACGCGCGAGGCGAGAAGCGCGCCGCCGGCCACCGCGAGGCCCACTATAATCAGCGTCGCCCAGCCAAAACTCATCAGCACGATGCTTTCCAGTTCCTCGGTTTCCGACAGTGAGAAGGCGACCGTCAGGCTGTCGGGGCCGACCGAACCGGACCAGGCGCGGTACATGGTGCCGGGCGCCACGCCCGGCAGGGAAGCGGCGAAATCCGAAAAGCCATCGGGAAGGTCGGCGGCGATGAAATTGCCGGCCAGGCGATTGCCGTTGCTGTCGGTCAGTGAAAACAGTTGCTCCTTTTCGGGGCTGAGCGCGGCATGGCTGTCGACCGACAGGACCAGATCCTCCTTGTCGCTTTGCGCATAGGTGACCGCGACCACCGAATAGGTCTCCTTGATCCCCTCGTCCAGCCGTTCGGCAAGGTCGGCGCTCATCAACTGGTAGACGACGGCGCCGGACAGGATGAAGGCGAGCACGAACAGCAAGGCAAAGGTCAGAGCCAGCCGGAACGGCGTGCTGCGCAGCAGGCTGGCGCTTGTTTCAGTCACTGCGAGCTTCAATCATGCACACTGTAGCCGGTGTTGCGCACGGTGTGGATCAACGCGGTTTCGAACGGCCGGTCGATCTTGGCTCGCAGCCGGCTGATATGAGTTTCGACGACACTGGTCTTGGGGTCGAAATGAAAGTCCCAGACGCGTTCCAGCAGCATTGTGCGGGTGATGACGCGGCCCTCGCCGCGCATCAGCACTTCGAGCAGGCTGAATTCACGGGGCTGCAGGTCGATCGCCTGGCCCTGCCTGGTGACGCGGCGCTGGATCAGGTCCATTTCGAGATCGGCGATGCGCAGGGTGGTCTTCTGTTCCTGCGCCGCCGGGCGGCGGCCAAGCGCGTTGATGCGGGCAAGCAGTTCGGAAAAAGCGAAAGGTTTTACGAGATAGTCGTCGCCACCGGCCTCGAGCCCCTCGACACGGTCGTCGACGCCGCCGACCGAGGTCAGAAAAATCGCCGGCGTGCGCACGCCCGCCGCCCGCACCGCCCTGATCATCGACAGGCCGTCGAGGCCGGGCAGCATGCGGTCGGCGACGATGACGTCATAGGCGTCGCGGGTCGCGGCAAACAGCCCGTCGCGGCCGTCGCGCTTGAGGTCGCAGATATGGCCTGCCTGGGTCAGGCCGTTGACGACATAGTCCGCGGTCCTGGGGTCATCCTCGACGAGAAGAAGGCGCATTGAACGGTCCATTGGCCAGACCCTTGTCGGATTTCGCCGCCATTGGTCCGTTCTAGAATGCCGCCCAGCCGGCCTGTCTTGTTGCTTGAATTGGACTTTTTTTCGGATGGCAGAGAGGCCGCGATGGCAGCCGCTATTTCTCTCTCAGTCTCGTAAGCGTGTCTAAGTCCGGGTCATGCCGTCGATGTTCTGCGCAATTCGCTGTGCAGGGCGAAGTTTCGCTACCCGATACCGATATTGACACTTGGCAAAGCCGCGCATTATCCTGTGGCGTAATCGGTTACGTAACCGATTACGGGTGGATCACTGAGGAGGAAATCATGAGCAAGAACACAATCATGGATGGGCTCGGCCCGTTCTCGCGCCGGCAGTTCCTGAAGACCGGCGCGCTGGCCGCCGGCGCGCTGGCGCTACCGCTGGGACCGGTCTTCGCCGCCGACAAGCCGAAGGTCGGGCTGGTCATGAAGTCGCTCGCCAACGAGTTCTTCAAGCAGATGCAGGCCGGCGCCGAGGAGTATGCCGCCAAGAACAAGGACAAGTTCGATTTCGCCGCCGTCGGCATGAAGGACGAACGCGACTTCGCCGCGCAGGTCGACGCGATCGAGAATTTCATCACCCAGAACTACAACATCATCGTCGTCGCGCCGGCCGATTCGAAGGCCATGGTGACGCCGATCGCCAAGGCGCTGCAGGCCGGCATCAAGGTCATCAACATCGACGTCGCGCTCGACACCGAAGCCAAGAAGAAGGCCGGCATCGACCTCGCCTTCTTCGGCCCGGACAATCGCGGCGGCGCCAAGCTGGCCGGCGATGCGCTGGGCAAGGCGCTGGGCAAGGGCGGCAAGGTCGTCATCCTCGAAGGCAATCCGGAAGCCGACAACGCCAAGGAGCGCAAGCTCGGCTTCGACGACGCGATCAAGGAGAACGGGCTCGAACTGCTCGACTCCAAGACGGCGCATTGGGAGACCGAGGAAGCCAACACGCTGATGACCAACTTCCTCACCCAGTATCAGGACATACAGGGCGTGATGGCGGCCAATGATTCGATGGCGCTCGGTGTCGTCAAGGCGCTCGACGCGGCCGGCAAGTCGGGCCAGATCAAGGTCGTCGGCTTCGACAACATTCCGGCCGTCGGGCCGCTGCTCAAGGCGGGCAAGATGCTCGCCACCGTCGAGCAGTATGGCGCGCAGATGGCCGCCATGGGCATCGATTACGGCCTGCGCGAAATGGCCGGTGAAAAATTCTCTGGCTGGGTCAAGACCGACATCAAGCTGATCACCGGCTGAGCCGAGCGATAGCGCCGGTACTCCCTCCGGCCTTTCCGCTTGTCTCATCACCGCCGCCGGCAGACTGTCGGCGGCGGTGGCGACGCGCTCGTAAATGCTTTGTCGAGAGCGCAATTCAGGATTCCGCTGCATGGACGATGCGATTCTCTCCCTTGAAGGGGTCGGGAAGATCTTTCCCGGCGCCGTTGCGCTCGGCGACGTGTCGCTGTCGATCGCGCGCGGCGAAACCCACATCATCCTGGGCGAGAACGGCGCCGGCAAGTCGACGCTGATCAAGCTCCTGGCCGGCATCTACCAGCCTGACTCAGGCTCGATCGCCTTCAACGGTGCGCCCTACCGCCCGAAGACGCCGCACGATGCGCAGCTCTCGGGGATCCGCATCGTGCATCAGGAACTCAACCTTTTGCCCTATCTCAGCATCGCCGAGAATCTGATGCTGGAGAACCTGCCGCGCCGCGCTTTCGGCATCGTCGACGGCAAGGCGCTCAACAGCCGCGCCGTGGCGCTGTTGAAGGAGGTCGGCCTCGACATAGACCCGCGCACCCGCGTCCAGGCGCTTGGCGTCGCACAGATGCAGCTGGTCGAGATCGCCAAGGCGCTGAGCAATGACTCAAAGCTGCTGGTCCTCGATGAACCGACGGCGACGCTGACGCCGCCGGAGATCGAGCGGCTGTTTGCCATCATCAAGCGGCTGAAGGCCAAGGGCGTCACCATCATCTATATTTCGCACCGGCTGCACGAGGTGTTCGAGATCGGCGACAGGGTGACGGTGTTGCGCAACGGCAAGCTGGTCGCGACCCGCGACCTCAAGGGCCTCACCGTGCCGGACCTGGTGCGCATGATGATCGGCCGCGACATTGCCGACGAGTATGGCTTCGACGCTTCGATCGTGCCGGGCACGGTCGCGCTGAGCGTTGCCAACCTCAAGCGCAGCGCCGAGACGCCCGCCATTTCCTTTGCCGTCCACCATGGCGAGATCCTGGGCGTCGCCGGGCTGGTCGGCAGCGGCCGCACCGAAGCCATGCGAGCGCTGTTTGGGGCCGACCCGAAACTTGACGGTGTCGTCGAGATCGACGGCAGGCCGGTCGCGATCACCGCGCCCAAGGATGCGGTGCGGCACGGCTTGAGCCTGCTCACCGAAGACCGCAAGGGCCAGGGACTGATGCTCGACTTGGCCGTAGACAAGAACATCACCATCACCGATCTGAGCAAAGTCTCGCGCAACGGCCTCATCAACCGCCGGGCGGAGAGTGCGGCAGCAAATGATCTCGTCGGCCAGCTCAGGGTCAAGGCGAGCTCGATCGAGCAGGCGGTGCGCAATCTCTCGGGCGGCAACCAGCAGAAGGTGGTGCTGGCCAAATGGCTGTTCAGGGGCACCTCGACGCTGATCCTCGACGAGCCGACGCGCGGCGTCGATATCGGTGCGCGGCGCGAGATCTACCAGCTGCTCTGGATGCTCGCTGCGGCGAAAAAGGGCATCATCATGGTGTCGTCCGACCTGCCCGAGCTGATGGGCATGTGCCACCGCATTATCGTCTTTTCCAAAAACAAGATCGTCGGCGACGTGCCGCGCGCCGCGTTCGACCAGGAGCACATCCTGTCGCTCGCCTATCAGGAGTATGTGCGACCATGAGCGAGACGTCCGAAACAACCGTGTCGGCGCCCGTTTCCCCGGGCCGGGCGAAATTCCTGCGCTTTCTGGTTCGCGACGCCGGCGTGCTGTTGGCGCTGGTGCTGATCACCGTGTTCTTCTCGGCGACGGCGCCCTACTTCGCCACATCCGGCAATGCGTTGAAGATCTTCGTACAGATCGCCATCAACACGGTGCTGGCCGCCGGCATGACCTTCGTCATTCTCACCGGTGGCATCGACCTTTCGGTCGGATCGGTGCTGGCGCTGTGCACGGTGGTGGGCGCCACCGTCATGATCGACGAGAGCCTGTCGCCGGGGGTGGCGATCCTGCTGGCGCTGCTGGCCTGCATGGCCACGGGTGCGGTCTGTGGCTTCCTCAATGGCTGGATCTCGACGCGCTGGAAGATCCCGTCCTTCATCGTCACGCTCGGCATGCTCAATATGGCGGCGGGTGCGGCCCGCGTGGTCAGCGACAATTCCACCATTACCGGCCTGCCGCAGGGTTTTGTCGATTTCGGCAATCTCATCATCGGCGGCTTCCTGCCGTCGATCTTCCTGATCGCCGTGCTGGTGATCGCGGCCGGCTGGTTCGTGCTGCGCTTCACCGTGTTCGGCCGCATGATCTTTGCCGTCGGCACCAATGACGAGGCGGTCCGGCTGTCCGGCCATAATCCGGATTTCTACAAGATCGCGGCCTTCACCATCAGCGGCCTGACCGCCGGCATCGCCGCCATGGTCTATCTGCTGCGCCTCAACATCGGCAGCCCGATCGCCGGCGTCGGCTACGAGCTCAACGCGATTGCCGCCGTCATCATCGGCGGCACCAGCCTCAGCGGCGGCAAGGGCTCGATCATCGGCACGCTGGTCGGCGCCTGCATCCTGCAGGTGCTGTCGACCGGGCTACAGCTGCTTGGCGTCGGCGACAATTTCAAGCCGATCGTGATAGGTCTTGTCATTGTGCTTGCCGTCATCCTAGACGCATATCGGGAGCGGCTGTTGCGGGTCATCCGCTGAGGGGACAAGGGACGATGACGACGATTGCCGATGTCGCGCGCCATGCCGGAGTGTCGGTCGCAACCGTCTCGCATGTGATGAACCGCACGCGTCATGTCGAGCCCGAGACGGCCGAGCGCGTGCATTCGGCCATCGCCGCTCTGCGCTACCGTCCGAACACGCTGGCGCGCAGCCTCAGGCGCGGCGAGACCAAGACCATTGGCCTGCTCCTGCCGGACAATTCCAACCCGTTCTTCGCCAGCGTGGCGCGCCAGATCGAGGATGCCGGCTTCCTTGCCGGCTATACAGTGATCCTGTGCAACTCCGACGGCAGCGCCGAGAAGGAGGAGCGCTATCTCCAGGTGCTGATGGCCAAGCAGATCGACGGGCTGATCTTCGCCGGCTCGTCCGACCATGCGCGGGTGTTCGCCAGCGTTCTGCCCGGCGTGCCGGCGGTGCTGCTCGATCGCGAAATCCATTCGGTCAATGTCGATTCCGTACTGGTCGATCATGATCATGGCGGCTATCTCGCCGGCCGCCATCTGGTCGGGCTCGGCCACGAGAAGATCGGCGTCATTGGCGGCCCGCGCGATTCCAGCTCCAGCCCGGCCCGCCTGCGCGGTTTCGCCAGGGCGCTGCAGGAAGCCGGCCTCGACCTGCTGGCGAATGCCGTAGTCGATTCCGACTATCACTTCGCCGGCGGCCGCGCGGCGATGGAACGGCTGATGGCGCAGGCGCCTGGCATCACGGCGCTTTTTGCCTGCAACGATCTGATGGCCATGGGCGCGCTGACGGTGCTGCGCGGGCGCGGGCTGCGCGTTCCCGACGACATGTCGATGATCGGCTTCGACGACATTCCCTATGCCGTCACCACCTGGCCGCCGCTGACGACGATCGCACAACCGGTAGAGAAGATCGGCACGCGCGCCGTCAGCCTGCTGCTTGCGCGGGTTGCCGAGCCGGCGGCGCATTCGCGCCGCGAAGTGCTCACGCCGGTGCTCGTCGAAAGGGAGAGCTGCGCGCCGTTGCGCGGATAGCTCTCGTCCGGATGCGTGGATTTCGCGGCTTGGTTGCGCATCGCATCAGGCCGCGATGCCTAAAACCTCAGGCGGCCGGCTGCAGCGCTGCCCGCAGCAGCATGCCGAACAGGTCGCGCGGCTCGTCGGGATCGGCGAGCAGGTCGAGCTCTTCATAGAGGCCGGTGGCCTGGAGCTGGTCGCGGACATAGCGGAGTGCGGAGAAATCCTCGGTGGCGAAGCCAACGGAATCGAACAGCGTGATCTGTTTCGCCGACTTGCGGCCTTCTGCCTGGCCGGTCATCACCTGCCACAGCTCGGTCACCGGATGGTCGGCGTCGAGCTGCTGGATCTCGCCCTCGATACGCGTCTGCGGCGGAAACTCGACGAAGATGTCGGACCGCAGCAGGATGTCGCGGTGCAGCTCGGTCTTGCCGGGGCAGTCGCCGCCGACGGCGTTGATGTGAACGCCGGAGCCGACCATGTTGTCGGTCAGAATGGTGGCGTACTGCTTGTCGGCGGTCACCGTGGTGATGATATCGACCCCTTCCACCGCATCCTGCCCGGTCGTGCAGATGGTGATGTCGAAGCCCTGGCCGGCCAGGTTGCGGGCGCATTTTTCCGAAGCGGAGCGGTCGATGTCGTAGAGCCGCAGCCGGTCGACGCCGAGCAGTGCCTTGAAGGCCACGGCCTGGAATTCGGACTGGGCGCCGTTACCGATGATGGCCATCGAGCGCGCGCCCCTGGGCGCCAGGTATTTGGCTGCGACAGCGGAGGTGGCCGCCGTGCGCAGCGCCGTCAGGATCGTCATTTCGGTGAGCAGCATCGGATAGCCGGATCCGACATCGGCGAGCACACCGAAGGCGGTGACGGTCTGGCGGCCCTCGCGCATGTTCTTCGGGTGGCCGTTGACATATTTGAAGCCGTAGAGCCGGCCGTCGCTGGTCGGCATCAGCTCGATGACGCCGTCATGGCTGTGCGAGGCGATGCGCGGCGTCTTGTCGAACAGCTCCCAGCGGCGGAAATCCTCCTCGATATAGGCGGCGAGTTCGGTCAGGAACCGCTCGACGCCGATGGTCAGCACCAGCTTCATCATGCGGTCGACGCTGACGAAGGGAACGATGGCAAGGCGGGAAGGCTGGGTCATGCAATGCTTCCGGAATGGCTGCGGGTCGGGCGGTCCATGATGCGGCGGCCCATAAGGCTGGCGGCGAGGTCGACCATGAGGGTCGCGGTGCGGCCGCGCTCGTCGAGGAACGGATTCAGCTCGACCAGGTCGAGGCTGGAGACCAGGCCGCTGTCGGACAGCATCTCCATCAACAGGTGCGCCTCGCGGAAGGTGGCGCCGCCGGGCACGGTGGTGCCGACGGCCGGCGCGATCGAAGGGTCGAGGAAGTCGACGTCGAGGCTGACATGCAGCAGGCCGTCGGCCTCTTCGACCAGGGCCAGGAAAGCGCGCAGCAAAGGCGCGATGCCGTGCTCGTCGATGGTGCGCATGTCGTGCACGGTCACGCCCGCTTCGTTCAGCGCCCGGCGCTCGGCCGGATCGACGCTGCGCAGGCCCATGACGCAGATGCGGGCGGGATCTACGGCGACGGGCAGATCCGGGAAATAGCCGTTGAAGCCCGGCCGGCCGCTGGCATAGGCAAGCGGCACGCCGTGCAGGTTGCCGCTGACGGTGGTGTCGAGCGTGTGGAAATCGGGATGCGCGTCGAGCCACAGCACGAAGAGCGGCCGGCCGCGCTCGGCCGCCCGGCGGGCTATGCCCGACACCGTGCCGGCGGATATAGCGTGGTCGCCGCCAAGGAAGATCGGCATGGCGTCTTTCGAAGCTGTGTAGGCGGTTTCGGCGATCGCCGTCGTCCAGGCGGAAATCTCCGGCAACGCCTTCAGCGCAAGATTGCCGTGGACGATAGTGCGTGCCGGAGCCGGTTGCACCGCGCCCCAGTCCTCGACCTCATGGCCGAGTTCGGAGAGGACCGAGACAAGACCTGCCGTGCGCAGCGCGCTCGGCCCCATCTCGCATCCCATCCTGCCCGCGCCGTCCTGCACCGGCGCGCCAACGATCCTGCAGCGCATGATTCTTTTGTCCTCGCGATTGATGCGTGGAATGAACCATCCTGGCCCGGCGGTTTGAACAGGTGAAATTGGCATTTCGGAAAGATTGATTTATCATTCCGGGCAGTAAGATTGATCAAAGTGGACAGCATTCATGGACGCGCTCGACGAAAGGCTGGTCACGCTGCTCAGGCACGATGCGCGGCGCAGCATCTCCGATCTCGCCGTCGATCTCGGCGTCTCGCGCGCCACGGTCAGGGCGCGCATGGAGCGGCTGGAAAAATCGGGTGAGATCATCGGCTACACCGTGGTGCTGCGCGCCGACGCCGTCGACCAGAGGATACGCGGCGTGATGATGATCGAGATCGAAGGTCACGCCGCGGACCGCGTGGTCCGGGCGCTCGGCGGTCTGGCCGAGGTTTCGACCATCCACACCACCAATGGCCGCTGGGACCTGGTGGTCGAACTCGGCACCGCCTCGCTCACCGATTTCGATGCGGTGCTGCGCCGCATCAGGCTGATCCCGGGTATAACGGGCAGCGAGACCAGCCTGCTGCTGGCGACGCCGCGGACGACAAGGGCGCGGTTGGCTTAGTCAGGCCGGCCTGCTCACGCGAACCTTGGGCGCGGAACCGGCGGACGGGTCGGCTGCCTGATGAAGATTGTATTTTCCCGTTCAGCAATCTGCTCGGCTTCGCTACGCGTCAGCCCCGTCAGCAGTCTGCCTTCTATCTCTGCCGGCAGAGCTGAAATCAAATCGTAGACTATCCATTGGTCACATGGATCCTGCATGGCCGCGAATCTCATTGGCGCTCCTCTTGTCAGCGCATGCAAATTATCGAGCCGGAATGCGGCGTTGGTCAGAACAGCTTTGGCTGATCGGCTGCCGCAAGCTCGAAATGCATGTAATCCTTGGTGCCGGTGGCGCCGCCCAGCCAGCGCAGGCCGCCGCCGTCGCTGGCGGCCAATCCGGCCGCAGCTTGCGGCGCCAGATTGAAGAAGCCGAAACGGGCAACCGAAGCGTCGGTGCCGATGATCTTGGGTGAGCCGACCTTGGCGGCGCGGCGGGAGAGGTCGGCGGCATCGGCCAGCAGCTTCGCGGTCGACTTGGCCTTGGCCGGCGTGGCGCCGGCGCCTTGCAGCAGCGCGGCGAGATCGGTCTGCTTGGCCGGCACGGCGGTTGCCAATGCATGGGCCGTGGCCAGTTTCGCCGCCGGCAGTGTCACCCCGGCCAGCCGTTTTATGGCGTTGCCCATGGCGGCCTTGAGGCCATCGGCATTGGCGAATGCGGCAACAACAGCGGCGTTGGCCTTCGACAGCACAACAGCCGCCGGCAGCAGCGTGTCATAGGGGCCGCCGGCGCGCAGCGTGGCGCTCTCGGCGCCGTAGAGGTCGACACCGGTGAAGGCGGCGATGATGGTCAGCGGCAAGACGGTCTTCTTGACGTTTGGATTGATCGCCGGATCGATGTCCACCGCCCAGCCGAAGGAATGATTGCTGAGCTGCGTCGGCGAGTTGACATTGGGCCTTATGTTGAAGCCGCCGCCACTCTTGATCGGGTCCAGTGCTGCCAGCGCCTTCCTGGCGGCAAGCAGCGCGACGGTGTTGGCGAGCCTCTCCTTTAGGACGGGATGCACCGGCGACTTGAAACTCGCTTTGGGAAAACCGCCGCCCAGCATCTGGTTGTAATAGGCGTTGACCTGGTCGATCGCCTTGGCCGGATCGCCGGGCGCGCCGAACTTCGCATAGAGCCGGGTGCGAATATTCTGAAATCCGGAAAAGCCATCGCTGATGTTTCTTCTGACGAAGGCCGAGAGCTTGTTCCATTCCGCCAGTATGTCGGCGGCACTTGCGGACGAGGCGGCCTCGAGAGGGCTGATCCGGTCCAGCGCCGTCAGCAGCGCCAGCCGTAGCGTGGCGGCCAGTTCGCGCCGGTCGAGCGCCTGCGGCAACGCCGTCACGGCCGGCGCCTCGAACCCGGGAAACAATGTCGTCTGCAGATGGCCGTCATAGGACGTCAGCTGCTTTTCGAGCTGCGGCCACAGCCAGATCAGCGCCTCGCGGTCCGTGACCCGCGCCGTGACAGCCGCGACGATCGCCTCCACGCCATCCCTGTTAAGCTGATCGCCATAGGCATTGGCTGTCATGGCAAATCCCTCAGGATATGGCGCAACGCGATCTGAAAGGCCGCAGTATCGCGCGCCTCCCATTTTGCCGGCCAGCGCTTGAAAGAAGACGAATCCACTGCACCCCCCGGTCAAGCAGTCGCAAACATCTGATGCGATACTACCGCATCCCGGTTTTCTTTCAACGGCGACCTGATGCTTTTGTCTCAGAACTACGACTTGTTCTGCGCAGGCGTCAAAGGTACGAAAATCTTGGGCTGTGACAGGTTGCAACCTGCGGCAATCCGCGTCACCGAAATCTGCGTTGACCGACCGGGCGGATCATCCGCGCCCAACTGTTGGGCTTGGGCCCAGGTGCGGCGGGCGCTATCGGGAATCCTCCACGTCAGGGAGGCTTGCTACCGGCCGAGGGTGATGGCAGGATAAAAGGCCGCAACGAGCGGCCTCTGGCGGTCGTTGCGTTCCTATGGATTTTGAAGCATTTTCCCAAGGTGCGGGGTTCTCCTCACAATGTGCGGCAACCTCGTTTCCTCTGGTCGCCCGTAACTTTTCGCTGTATGCGCTCTGCCTGCCTCAGGCCACAGGCCTGTAATTCCACGGGGTCAAGCCTCATGACAGAGATTTGTGCTCGGGTCGTATATCGTCTGCGGAGACAGGGCGCCGCGTGCCCCTTGGCGTTCGTGGCCAGGTGAAGAATGCCGTTGCGCACCTTACGCCCCCATGTTTCAAAACAGGTCGATAGGGCCGCGAAGATGAAAGCCTGCGGGGTTGCCGACGGCCCGGCGAGAATTCTAGAAGACGTTCAAAAATGACACAGCACGTAAAAGACGCTCGAATTCTCATGTACAGCCACGACACGTTCGGGCTCGGCCACCTGCAGCGGTGCCGAACGATCGCGCATTCGCTGGTCGGGGATTTCCGCGGACTGCAGGTGCTTATCATTTCCGGCGCAACCATCGCCGGCGCCTTCGATTACCGCGCCCGTGTCGACTTCGTGAAGATCCCCAGCGTCATCAAGCTGCGCAACGGCGAATACACCTCGCTGGAAAAGGATATCGACCTGCATGAGACGCTCAGGATGCGTCAGGCGATCATCCGCCACACAGCGGAGAGCTTCCGGCCGGATATCTTCATCGTCGACAAGGAACCGCTCGGCCTGCGCGGTGAGATCGAGGACACGCTGTCCTATCTCAAGACGCGGGGCACCACGCTCGTGCTTGGTCTGCGCGAGGTGATGGATGCGCCGCATCTGCTCGAAGCAGAGTGGGCGCGAAGGGATGTGATGCGCAAGATAGGCCTGTTCTACGACAAGGTCTGGGTCTATGGCCCGCCGGATTTCTACGACCCGTTGATCGGCCTGGACGTGCCGCCGGCGGTCAGGGCAAAGATGAAGTTCGTCGGTTTCCTGCAACGGAGCCTGCAGCAGAACGAGTTGCCAGGCCACCGGCCCGAGGGCGACTATATACTGGTTACCACCGGTGGCGGCGGTGACGGCGGCGACCTGATCCACAACGTCATCGATGCCTATCAGCAGGACCCGCAATTGCAGCACAGGGCGCTGATCGTGCTTGGACCCTACATGCCGGCGCGCAAGCGCAACAAGCTGGTCAGGAAGGGGGCCAAGATCCCCTATGTGAAGATCATCGAGTTCGACAACCGCATGGAAGAGCTGATTGCCGGCGCCAAGGCGGTGGTGGCGATGGGCGGTTACAACACCTATTGCGAGATATTGTCGTTCGACAAGCCGGCGCTGATCGTGCCGCGCGTCACGCCCCGCGAGGAACAACTTATCCGCGCACGGCGCGCAGCCGAACTCGGCCTCATCGAGATGCTTTTGCCGGAGGAAGCCGAGGATTCCCGGCGGTTTGCCGATGCATTGGAAATGTTGCCGAATCGGCCCCGCCCGTCGCAAAGCAATCCGCATCTGACGCTGGAGGGGCTGCCTCATATCTCCGAAATCGTCGCGGAACTGCTCGAGCGGCGGGCTGGCCATCACCTTTCGGTCATCGAAGGCATGAACTGAGTTGCAAAACCGCAAGATCGTTGTGGTTCTGAAAGGCTATCCGCGGCTGTCGGAAACCTTCATCGCGCAGGAATTGCTTGGCCTGGAGCGTGCGGGGTTCGAGCTGATACTCTTTGCGCTCCGGCGGCCGACCGACACAAAGCGCCATCCCGTGCATGACGAGATCAAGGCGCCAGTCCATTATCTGCCGGAATATCTGCATCAGGAGCCGCTGCGCGTGCTTCGCTCGCTGTTTGCGTCTCTGCCGCGGCCGGGCTTCTGGCGCGCGCTCAAATCGCTGGCTGCCGACATCCGCCGCGACTTTACGCGCAACCGCGTGCGGCGCTTCGGGCAGGCGCTGGTGCTGGCAGCCGAGTGGCCGCAAGATGCGGGCTGGCTGCACGCCCATTTCGTGCACACACCGGCATCGGTGACGCGCTATGCCAGCCAGCTTCGTGGCCAACCCTGGAGCTGCTCGGCCCATGCGAAGGACATCTGGACGTCGGCGGACTGGGATCTGGCCGGCAAGCTTTCCTCGGCGCGCTGGACGGTCACCTGCACGCAAACCGGCTTCGACCGCCTGAAGAAACTCGCCAACGGAAGCTCGTCCGTGCATCTGAGCTATCATGGGCTCGACCTCGATCGCTTCGGCAGTTTCGGCGAGGCGCGAAAGCAGCATGACGGCTCGGCGCCGGACGAACCGGTCCTCATCCTGAGTGTCGGGCGCGCCGTTGCAAAGAAAGGTTACGACACCTTGCTGGAGGCTCTTGCCCTCCTGCCTGGCGATCTGGCCTGGCATTTCGAGCATATCGGCGGCGGCGAGGAACTGGAACGGCTCAAGGCGCTGGCGCGAAAGCTCGGACTGGAGGATCGCGTCTCCTGGAAAGGCGCGCTGGCGCAGAAGGAAGTGCTTGAGCACTATCGCAGCGCCGACATCTTCGCGCTCGCCTGCAGGATCACCGCGGATGGCGACCGGGACGGTCTGCCGAATGTTCTGGTGGAGGCGGCCAGCCAGCGGCTTGCCTGCGTGTCGACCGATATTTCCGGCGTGCCGGAGCTTTTATCGTCGGATGAAACCGGGCTGCTGGTTCCCTCGGAAAACCCAACCGCCCTGGCACAGGCGCTGGAACGCCTGATCCGTGATCCCGCGCTGCGTGCCCGCCTCGGCGACGCCGCAGAGCGGCGCGTGCGCGGCAATTTCGATCATGTGGCAAGCATCGTGCAGCTCAAGGACCTGTTCGAGCGGGAGTGGCGGGCCGCCGAATGAAGCGGCTGCGCGCATTCTTCTATGTCCAGCACCTGCTCGGCATCGGTCATCTCGCGCGCGCCAGCCGCATCGCAGCGGCCCTGGCCGATGACGGGTTCGACGTAACCGTCGTGACCGGTGGAACGCCGGTCGCGGGCTTTCCGGGACCGGGCGTAAAATCCGTTACCCTGCCACCCGTCACCTCCGGCGACGAAGGATTTTCCGGACTTGTCGACCTGCAGGGCAAACCCATCGACGATGATTTCAAGAAATCGCGTTGCGAGATGCTGCTGCAGGCGTTTAGGGATTGCCGGCCGGACATCGTCATTGTCGAGGCGTTTCCCTTTGGACGCCGGCAGATGCGTTTCGAACTCTTGCCGCTGATCGAGGCCATCGACGCGACGTCGCCCAGACCGCTGCTGGCGACGTCCGTGCGCGATATCCTGCAGGAACGCGTCAAGCCGAGCCGAAACGAGGAAACGGTCGATCTCGTCAACAGCCATTTCGACCTTGTCATGGTCCACGGCGATCCGGCTTTCGCAACCATCGACAAGACATTTCCACTGGCCGGGGCGATAGGGGCCAAAGTCGCCTACACAGGGCTCGTTGCCGCGCCGCCGGCGCCCGCGGCCTCCGAGCGCTTCGACGTTGTGGTATCGGTTGGCGGCGGGGCCGCGGGAAAGAGCCTTGTCAGGTCCACAATCGCAGCGGCGCGCAATGCCGACAAGGGTTGGACATGGTGTTTGATCACCGGCCCAAACCTGCCGAATGACGAGTTTGACGCGATTTCACGCGATGCCACGCCGGGTCTGTCCATCTTCCGGTTCCGCGAGGATTTCGCCAGCCTGCTGACCGGCGCCCGGCTGTCGGTCTCGCAGGCGGGTTACAACACGGTCTGCGATGTCTTGCGCGCGGGTTGCCGCTCCCTGCTCGTTCCCTTTGCAGCCGGCGGGGAAACCGAACAGACGGTTCGCGCCCTGATGCTCGAAGAACTCGGTCTGGCAACGGTGCTGACGGAAAACGACCTTACGCCTGAAGGTCTGGCGCAAGCGATCGAGCAGGCGCTTGCGGGACCGACGCCAGCCGCGCATCGCCTCGATCTGGAAGGCGCGCACCGCTCGGCGCAAATCCTGCGCGAGCGGTATTTAAACTGGTCCCCGAAATCCTAGAACGGTTCGCGTCTGGATAGATTCGCGCAAACGCGCTTCAAACAGTTCCGATCAGCATGAAGCGCGTATATTTTTTTGTCGGCAGTTCGCCGGAGAACCTGACCTCCCGCAACGCCGCCATTTCCTCGAAGGCTGCAAGCGAAGCGACGCAGTTGATATGCGTCGGCTCGCTGAAATAATCGTTCGATTGCAGCAGCACATTGGTGCCCCGCGGAAGCAGGGCAAGCCAGGCGCCCAGGTCGGCTATGTGTTCGCAGCTCGTATTGACAACCAGGTCGGGCCGCCCGGCCGCATAGTCGAGTGCGTACATGTCTGCCGTCAGCGCTTGAAACCGGTCGCCGGCTTCCCGGTTGAGTGTCCGGGCGACCGCGCCGACTTCGGGATCGATGTCGATGCTGTCGATCGCCGCGATGTCGAAACGGGCGTCGTTGAAAAGCATTGCCGGCAATACGCCGTACCACCCACCCAGAACCCATATGCGCCCGAACCGGCCGCCAAAGCTTTCGAACAGCTTGTCGAGCGCCCACATCTTGCAGGCGACCTGCTTGTGATTGAAGGCGTTGGCGATATCGGCCTGCGGATGCTTGGCGAGGACGCGCGCCAGCCCGGCCACGAGAGGGTGGTCGACATAGGTAGCAATTCCCCGCGTGAGGTCCAGGGCTTGCTCGTGCCCGTCCATGCCGGCATTGCGTGGTTGCGTGACATCCATCATATTCGTCTTCTATGTTGGGATTTCGGGCGACACAACGCAATCTTGCCTCACGCAAGCCTATTCGACTTGCGGACGTATCCATGCCGCAGGCGGTTTCGCCATTGCCCGGTGCAGGAGAGTGCCGGTTGCATCTGTCCGGACCGTTGGTGTCCTGCATGCATTGCGGCTTCGAGTTTGTCGTTGGCGATGAAGACATTGCCGATACGCCCTTCGCCGGCAGATGCTTTTGCATCCTGCATCCTGCCAATTGAAGGACTGACAGTCGCATATGGAACCCAGCCTAGCCCGCTATATCTGGAAGCACACCAGGAAGCAGCAGATCTGGATATTGATGATCGTCCTGCTTTCGATGATCCCGTATTTCATGTCCTTCGACCTGCCGAAGCTGATCGTCAACGGCCCGATCCAGGGCAAGGGCTTCGAGCAACCCGGCGCGACCCTGCCCTTCATGAGGCTGCACTATAACCTGCCGTTCATTGGCGAGGTCCAGTTCTTCTCCGGTTTTCAGCTCGACCGCGAGGCGACGCTGCTTGCCCTGAGCCTTGTGTTCCTCTTGCTGGTCGTGATCAACGGCCTGTTCAAACTCTACATCAACACCTACAAGGGCCGCCTCGGCGAACGCATGCTGCGGCGTATCCGCTTCGATCTGATCGATCGTGTGCTGCGTTTTCCGCCGATTTACTTCAAGCGGGTGAAATCCGCCGAAGTGGCGACCATGGTGAAGGACGAGGTGGAGCCGCTGGGCGGCTTCATCGGCGACGCCTTCCTGCAGCCGGTGCTGCTCGGTGGCCAGGCGCTCACGGCCATGCTGTTCATCATGGTCCAGAACGTCTGGCTCGGCATGATCGCGGTCGTGATCGTGGTGATCCAGATCGTGCTCATCCCGCGAATGCGGCGGCGGCTGCTCGTGCTCGGGCGCCAACGGCAATTGACGGCGCGCGCGCTTTCGGGCCGGGTTGGCGAAATCGTCGACGGCATCGGCGCGGTTCACGTCCACGACACGTCGAACTACGAGCGCGCCGACATAGCTGCCCGGCTAGGGCTCATTTTCAAGATCCGCTTCGATCTTTACCAATGGAAATTCATGGTAAAGTTCATCAACAATTTTCTCGCGCAGCTCACGCCGTTTCTGTTCTACATGATCGGCGGCTATCTGGTCATCGCGGGCCGGCTCGACGTCGGCCAGCTGGTGGCCGTGATCGGCGCCTACAAGGACCTGCCCGGACCGATGAAGGAACTGATCGACTGGGATCAGGATCGGCAGGACGTCCAGGTCAAATATCAGCAGGTCGTCGAACAGTTCAGCGTTGAGGATATCATTGCGCCTGATATCGGGGCATTGACGATCGACGATCCCGGTCGGATGACAAACCCGCTGTCGGCGGTCGGTCTGTCCATAGCAGACGATGGCGGCGCAATGCTCCTCAACCGTATCTCCATGCAGGTCAAGCCGGGCGAGACGGTGGCGCTGGTCAGCACCTCGACGGGTGGAGCGGAGGCGCTGGCAGAAGCCTTCGCACGGCTGAACTGGCCGGAAAGTGGAAAGGTCGCTTCGGGCGCCGACGACCTGCTTGAACTCCCCGAAGCGGTGACCGGCCGGCGCATGTCCTACGCCTCGTCGGATGTTTTCCTGTTCCAGGCAAGCCTGCGCGATAACCTGCTCTACGGTTTGAAGCATGCGCCGCTGACACCGGTGACTTATGATGGCGCCGCGGCAGACAAGCAGCGCTGGAACATCGACGAGGCACGCCGGTCGGGCAATCCGGATTTCGATATCCACAGCGACTGGATCGACTATGTTTCCGCCGGTGCTACCGGCCCGCATGACCTCTTTGAAGCCGTGCGCCGGGTACTCGACGCGGTTCTTCTGTCGCGCGACATTCTGGATCTTGGCTTGCGCTCTTCGGCTGACCTCACGCGTCACACAAAGCTTGCCGGGAGGATCGTCGAACTGCGTGCAGCGCTGCGAACCCGGCTGGAACAGGAAGGGCTGCGCGAACTGGTCGTTGCTTTCGAGCCGGGCGCGTACAACACGGAAGCGACGATCGGCCAGAACCTGCTTTTCGGCGCCGCCGCCGGCCCCGAGCTGGCCGACAAGGCTTTGGCGGCCAATCCCTATTTTGCTTCCGTGTTGAAGCAGGCCGGCCTCGACCGCACGCTCTACGAAATGGGCATGGAGATCGCCGAACAGGCGATCGAGCTGTTTGCCGACCTGCCGCCCGATCACCAGTTCTTCCAGCAGCTCGCCTTCATGAGCGCCGAGGAGATACCCGCCTACGAGACCTTGCTGCAGCGGCTCAAGAACCGTCCCTACGAGGCGGTTTCGGAGGCCGACCGCGCCATGATCATCACCTTGAGCTTTGCCTATATCGAGCCCCGGCACCGCTTCGGCCTGCTGACCGACGAGCTGATGGGCAAGATCGTCGCCGCGCGCAACCAGTTCTACGAAAATCTGCCGCCCGAGTTGCAAAACGCGATCGAACGGTATGATCCTGACAAATACATTGCCGCGGCTACCGTCATGGACAATGTCCTGTTCGGGCGTGTGGGCACCAACCATCCCGACGCGCCGGACCGCATACGCTCCATCGTCTATGACATTCTTGACGAGCTGGGGCTTTATGCCGAGCTTCTGGATGTCGGCCTGGACTTCAACGTCGGCGCCGGCGGCAGGCGGCTGACTGGTGGACAGCGCCAGAAGCTCGATGTCGCCCGCGCCCTGCTCAAGCGTCCCGATTTTCTCATTCTCAACCGGCCGCTATCGGCGCTCGACCAGCGCATTCAGGACAAGGTGCTGCGAAACGTGCTCGAGGAAGCCAGACGCGACGGCCATTCGCCGGCAGTCGTGTGGGTCGTGACGAGTCCGGCAATGGCGATGATGTTCGACCGCGTTATCGTCTTTGACTCAGGCCAATTGGTGGAAGACGGTACGCACGAGACACTTTTGGCAGGGAACGGTATCTTCAAGGAACTTCTGTCATAATCTGGCAGACGCGAATTTAGGAAGGTTTGCGACAATGCTGCTCAAGGATGAAGTTGGAATGCTGCAACGCGTTCCGTTGTTCTCTGGCATTGAGCCGGCAAAGCTCAAGCTGCTAGCGTTCACATCCGACCGCGTGAACTACAGCGCCGGCGAGATTCTTTTCCGGCAGGGCGACGAGGGAGACGCCGCCTATGTCATCCTTTCAGGCAAGGCGGATATTCTGGTCGATTCCGACAGCGGGCCGATAAAAGTTGCCGAACTGCTGCCAAATTCGATCGTTGGCGAGATCGCCATATTGTGCAACAGCTCCCGCACCGCCACCGTCAGGGCGGCAACTTCGCTGGAAGTCTTGAGAATACGCAAGGATCATTTCCTGAGGCTTATGAGGGAGTTTCCGGAAATGACCATCGAGATGGTGCGGGTTCTTGCCGATCGGCTAAGCCATACGACCGCGGATCTGATCGATGCACGAAACGCCTGAAGCTACGATAGGCAAAAGGTAGCATGGACGACGATTTTTTCCTGGTCAGGTTTTGGGGCGTGCGCGGCAGCATTGCGGTATCCGGGCCAGAATTCGCTCGCTATGGCGGCAACACGATCTGCATTGAAATGCGATGCGGCAAGCATACGATTCTGTTCGATGCGGGCTCCGGCCTGAGGCCTGCCGGCAAGGCGCTTCGGGCGTCGGGCGTCACCGATTTCGACCTGTTTTTCACCCATTGCCACTACGATCACATCATCGGGCTGCCAGCTTTCAAGCCGATGTATGAACGGGGCATCAAGCTCACGCTTTGGTCCGGGCATCTCGCTGGACACATGACGACCCGCCAGATGATCGACGAGTTCATTCGGCCGCCGTGGTTTCCGGTAAAACTGGATATCTGCAAGGCAAGCCTAGACTACCGCGATTTCGTATCCGGAGACGTGCTTCGGCCGCGCGAAGGTGTTGTGCTGCGAACCGGCAGTCTTACCCATCCGGGCGGCTGCATCGGCTACCGCGTCGAATGGGGCGGCCGCGTCGTGGCGGTGATCACGGACACCGAGCACGAGCCGGGCAAACTCGATCAGGCGGTGCTTCAGCTGATCGAGGGTGCCGACCTTGTCATCTACGATTGCACCTACACCGAGGAGGAAATGGAGCGCTACCGCGGCAACGGGCACTCGACCTGGCAACAGGGCGTCAAGCTGTGCGAGGCGGCCGGTGCGCGGGGACTCGCGCTGTTTCACCACGATCCGACACGCACCGACGAGCAACTGGACGAGATGGAGAAACTGGCCAAGGACAGGTTTGCCGGCGCTTTTGCCGCGCGCGATGGCCAGACGCTCCAATTCCCGGTCTTATCGCACAAAAAGCGCTGAGCTATTTTCCGGCGCTGCGCTCGATCAATGTCCTGATCGGGAGCCATGCGCAGGCTTCGGTCCTGGCAGTAACTGCGAACAGCCGTCCGAGGAAAAGCCAGGCCGATCCATCGTGGGCGAGATGGTGGGTGAGCAGGCCGACCGGTTCGCCGTGGTCGGATGCATGCTGCAATTGCGCGATGATGGCCTGAACCAACAGGCCATGATCGCGGCAGCCGCGGGTGCCATGCCAATCCATGATGTCGACATTGCTGTTGATGACCGCCAGGGGAGCCGGCTTCGGCGGCCCGAAGACCGACAATGCCGTAAATCCTATCGATCCAAGGTCGGATATCAGGCCGGGGTCGATCCTGTTCCAGGGCGGCACCAGCATGGGAACGGCACGTGCGCCATGCAGGCCGGTTACGTGCGACAGCCCGTGAGCCAGGTCATCGAGCACCGCCCTGCGTGGCCGATGCGCGCCGAGCTCCTGCTTTTTCTGGTCCTCTGGCGCATGATTTCGGTGCGCCCAGCCATGGACGGCGACCGTGGCGTTCGGCGCCTCGTCAAGCCGGACGACAAGCTTCCCGTCGGTCTGGGCCGGAATGACGGCCAGAGTGACCGGAACCGCGAATTCACCGGTGAGGTCGAGCAGCCGATCAAGCGCAGGCGTCGGATCCACGGCATCGTCGTCGCGCAGCCAGAACTCCGCCTTGCGGCCCGCGCGTTGCAGGCGCGCCAGCTCTTCCACCAGGGGCTGCCAGATCGGATCGGATGTCATGACACCGGAATCTTCCTGAGAAGTTCTGCCAGACGCGTCGCTGCACCACCGAGGGAGCGTTCTTCGAGGACGAAACGCCTGGCTTCTGCGGCCATGCTGGTTCTTTCGTCGTTACGGATCAGAAGCCTTTCAATGGCGGAAGCGAACGCCGCCACATCGCCAGGCGGGGTGAGAAACCCGGTCTGGCCATCCCGCACGACCTCCGGCACACCGGCAATGTCCTGAGCCACCACCGCAAGGCCGGCGGCCTGCGCTTCAAGATAGGCAACGCCATAGGCCTCGCCGTAACCCGGCCAGGCGTAAATTCCCCCGGTGTAGAGGATATCCGGCACGGCGGCCGGCTCGATGGCGCCAAGCCATTCGATACGGTCGGCGGGCAAGCCGGCGAATTGCGCTTTGACCTCGTCGCGGGCAGGTCCGTCGCCGACGACCGACATGGTCCAGGGCAGGTGGCCGATCGAACCGAGCGCCTGCGCCAGCATGCGATAGCTTTCGACTTTGTCGCCCGGGCGCATCATGGCAACGGTGACGAGGCGCGTCGGACAACCCCGTGCCGGCATTTCCCGGAAAGCCGATGTGTCAATGAAGGGCGAAAGCATGCCGAGGGCGGCGTCGGGAATTGCATCCGACAGTCCCTGCCGATCCCTTTGCGTGAAGCAGATGTTCAGCGCTGCCTGCTCGATGGCTCGCGCCACCAACGCCTGGCTATCGGCCCACAGACCGGCGTTGCGGCGCCTGGAATAGGAGGCTTCCGCCGTCACATAGGGGACAGCAAAGGCCGACGCCAGCTCAGGCCCGATCAGGTCGGGCGCTTTGTAATAGGGATGATAGGAGAACCAGAGATCGGGCTTGCCGTCACGGTCCCAAAGCCTTGTCAGCCGCGCGGCTTCGTCCCGGGCCTCGATCTTGAGCGCATCGAAACTTTTCGGCTCCGGCTGGCGTAGATAGAAGCGCAACTCCGATGCCAGTTCGACGCTATGCCCGCCATGCTGCAGCGCCTGGACCAGCATCCGTGCCATCTGGCGGTCGCCGGAGACAACGGGATGATTGGGCGACTTCAGCGGCGCGTAGAAGGCAATTCGCATTGCGCGATCCTATCATCGCAAAGCTGTGCCAAGTCAATTTCGACGCATGATCGACTTCACCTTCAAGCGCTGGAATGTGCTATCTGATGCTCATGGAAACAACTGTCGCGTCCGACCCGTTTGTCGCTTCTTTACCGGTCTTCGCAAAGTTCGAAAGCGTTGCCGATATCGACAACTATCGGCCTCTCCCCGATGGTTGGGCGCTGGCCACCGCCGACATCGTCGGCTCGACCAAGGCGATCGAGGCCGGGCGCTATAAAACCGTGAATATGGCCGGCGCCAGCGTCATTTCGGCGCTGCTCAATGCGTTGGGTCGGCAAGATCTTCCCTTTGTCTTCGGCGGCGACGGCGCACTGGTGGCGTTTCCCGGCCCGGCGCTGGAGATCGCCCGTAACGCGCTGGCTGCTGTCCAGAGATGGGTGGCGGACGAACTGGATCTGACCTTGCGTGCGGCAATCGTGCCGATAAAGGACATAAGGGCGCACGGCCTCGACGTTCGCGTGGCGAGGTTCCAGGCCTCCGAAGCGGCCTTCTATGCCATGTTCGCCGGCGGTGGCGGCAGTTGGGCGGAAGCCGAGATGAAAGCGGGGCGCTACCGCATCGACCCCGCGCCGGCCGGCGCGCGGCCGGATCTGACCGGCCTCTCCTGCCGCTGGAACCCGATCGAAGCTCGGCACGGCGAAATCGTCTCGATCATAGCCATACCGGGGGCATCGCGGGACTTGCGCGGGTTTCAGTTCCTGGCTTCCGACATCATCGCCCTTGCCAGCAGGCAGGAACGCGATGGCCACCCGGTGCCGGTAGACGGGCCCGCCTACAGCCTTCTGCCCGCCGGCCTCGATGTCGAGGCACGGGCCACCGCACAGCCTGGGCGGCGGTGGCTGAAGAAGCTGTGGGTGATCTTCCTGATGACGCTTACGGCCGTCACCGACAGATTTGGCTGGACGATCGGCCGTTTCGATCCGAAGGTCTACAAACGCGAGGTGGCCAGCAACTCGGATTTCCGGAAATTCGATGATGGCTTGAAGATGACCATCGACGTTGACGCGGATGTGTTGCAACGGATCGAGAGCCGGCTGAAACAGGCGGAAGAGGCGGGTATCTGCAGCTATGGCCTGCATCGCCAGCAGTCGGCCTTGATGACATGCCTCGTCATCTCGCCGCTGCAACCCGATCACGTTCATTTCATCGATGGCGCCGACGGCGGCTATGCGATGGCTGCCGCAAGCCTGAAGGCGAAGGCGCCGGTCTGATGACGGCTTGCGGAAATAGATTTTCGGCAATATGCCTCGGCCATGGTTCTCGGGACCCGGTGAGCCTCGCCATGGGCGCGGGTAGTCTGTCCGAATTGACGGGAAAGCAGATTTTTGGACGCCTCACGATCGACATATGACGGTCTTCTCAACCGGATTTCGACGCGCGCCGCGCAAGTCGGTGTGATCGGACTGGGCTATGTCGGGTTGCCGCTGTCGATTGCGATCGCACGCGCCGGCTTCCCGGTTTCCGGTTTCGACATCGAAGCCGGGAAGGTCGAGAGCCTGAACAACGGCCAATCCTACATCGAGGCAGTGACGTCGACAGCCCTTGCCGGCCATGTGGCGAGCGGACGGTTCCGCGCCACCGCGGATTTTGCCGAACTGGCCGTCTGCGATGTCATCATCATCTGCGTTCCGACACCGCTGACGAAGCACCGTGAGCCTGACCTCTCCTTTGTCAGGAACACGGCAGTCACCATCGCCAGGCATCTTCGTCTCGGCCAGTTGATCGTGCTGGAATCGACCACCTATCCCGGCACCACCGACGATGTGATCAAGCCCATACTGGAAGAAACCGGCTTGCAGTCGATGACGGACTTCTTCCTCGGCTTCTCGCCCGAACGCGAGGATCCCGGCAATCGCAGTTTTGAAGTCGCGACGATCCCCAAGGTGGTGGCAGGCGACGGCGTCGAAGCAGCGACGCTGGTGCAGGCATTCTACCAAAGCGTGGTCGAGACCGTCGTTCCGGTTTCCAGTACGGCGACCGCCGAGGCGGTCAAGCTGACGGAAAACATCTTCCGCTCGGTCAACATAGCCCTCGTCAACGAGTTGAAGATGGTGCTCGGTGCGATGGGCATCGATATCTGGGAGGTGATCGAGGCGGCAAAGAGCAAGCCCTTCGGTTACATGCCTTTCTATCCTGGCCCAGGACTTGGCGGGCACTGCGTCCCGATCGATCCCTTCTACCTGACGTGGAAGGCGCGCGAATACGAACTGCCGACCCGCTTCATCGAGCTGGCGGCGGAAATCAACACGGCCATGCCGCGTCATGTGGTCGATGAACTGGCGAAGGCGCTGGACCGGCGCTGCGGCAAGGCGCTCAGCCGCTCGCGCATTCTCATCATCGGGCTCGCCTATAAGAAGAACGTGCCCGACATCCGCGAAAGCCCCTCATTGCGGCTTATCGAGCTCATCGAGGAATGGGGCGGCAAGGCGGAATTCCACGATCCGCATGTCACCGAGATCCCGACCACACGCGAGCATATGGCGATCAAGGGGCGCCGCTCGGTCGAACTGACCGAGGCGGCCTTGAAGGCGTTCGATGCGGTCGTCGTTGCAACCGACCACGACGCGATCGACTATCAGGCGATCGCCCATCACGCACTCTTGATTGTCGACACACGCAATGTTTTTGGCCGCCTCGGGCTCGCCCGGGAGACCGTGGTGAAGGCCTGACGGCGTCTGAGCCGGCGAATTTTTGGCCCGATGTCAGGATGGGGATTGCACTCTGCCGGCAGCCTCGCCACATAATGTTGAGGTGATAGATGCAGGTTATGCCTGCTTCGTTCCTGCGAGGACAGCCATCAGGGAAATTCTTTACCGGCTTTTGCCCCCGAAGCCGGCTTCATTGACTTCAAGGATTTGGCAGATCAAAGGAGATGCTCGTCTTCGACGGGTTTCGAGATAGCATGAGCACAGCGCAAGCAGAAATTTCCACCATTCTCACGGATAAGGTTGCCGATTGGCTGACCCAGTCGGCGCTGGCGGGCGACGACCTGGAAGCATTGGTGAAGGGCTTTTGTGAACGGCTGGCTGCTGCCGGCCTGCCGCTGAAGCGGGTGCATCTGAGCTTTTCCATGCTTCATCCGCTTTATGACGCGCTTGGCTTCACCTGGCTTCGCGGCCAGGGCATGGAAGTGGAAGGCTTTCGCAGTGAGAACGGCGTTCACTCCGACAGATTCCTGACCAGCCCATACTATCATCTGCTCAACCACAAGCTTGACCATTTGCGGCGTCGGCTCGACCCGTCGGTGCCGTCGGAATTTCCCGTTTTCGACGACCTCAGGCTCATGGGCGTCACCGATTACATGGCTTTCGTCCATCCCTTCAACGGCGATACCAGTCAGGGCATGATGGGGTCCTGGTCGACCGATAGTGCTTCAGGCTTCAGCGACAGCATGATTTCGGCGCTGCTGCGGCTCCAGAACCATCTCGCCATCGCAACCAAGATGGCGGTGCTCACCAAGCTCGCCGACAACATGATGACCACTTATCTCGGCGGCGACGCCGGCAGACGCGTGCTGGACGGCCAGATCAAGCGCGGCGAAGGCGACACAATCCGGGCCGCACTGGTCATGGGCGATATGCGCGGGTCGACGAGGCTAGCCGAAACCTCCGGCCGCGAAATCTATATCGATACGCTGAACCAGTTTTTCGATGCCATTGCTGCACCTTTCAATCGCAAAGGCGGGCAGATCATGAGTTTCCTGGGGGATGGCTTCATTGCCGTCTACCCCTGCGAAAGGCATCGCGCCCAGTCCGAGATCGCATGCCAGGCTGCTCTTGCGGCTGCGCACAAGGCCAGCGCGCGCATGATGGAGCTCAATCTGCGCAGGAAAGAGAAGGGGTTGGACGACATAAAATTTGGCATCGGCCTGCATGTCGGCAATGTGATGTTCGGTAATGTCGGGCTTACTGACCGGCTCACATTCTCCGTCTTCGGCTCGGCTGTAAACGAGGTCCAGCGCCTCCAGACCCTGACCAAGAAATATCCGCACAGCGTTCTCGCCAGCAAGGAGTTCGCCGGCTACTGCGGCGACAGCAGCTGGCTGACGCTCGGAAAGGAGGAACTGGCGGGCATCAAGCAGAAGCTGACGGTGCTTTCACCCGACCTGTCGGGTGCTCTCGCATTCGATGAAGACGCTGCGCTGGAGCCGTTTCACGACCGGATATCGGACGCCGAGCAGGTCATGCTGCTTCATCGCGATGCCGCGCGGCTGTTGGCGGGCGACCGGAGGAAGCTCCAGTAACCACCACGATGGTCCGAACGCCTTTGGTAAGTACGGTCGGCGGCTCCGCCGGAGAATTCGTTTAGAATCCAAGTTGCTCTAGGCTGGCAATGCGCTAGTCTTGCTCAGGGCCTGCCGGCCGGCAGGGCCGCCAGGGTGGGGCTGGGGTGAGAATGAATTCAGACGTGGATCTGCTGCGGATCGAGGACGTTGGCATCTCTTTTGCCATTGTCGGGGGACCGTTGCATGCCGTCAGGCGCGCAAATCTTCGCGTCCTGCCGGGCAAGGTCACCGCGCTTGTGGGTGAGTCCGGTTCCGGAAAATCGGTCCTCAGCCAGGCGGTGATGGGCATTTTGCCGAACACTGCCCATGTTCGCGGCCGTATCCTGTTTTCCGATCCTGAAAGGCCCGGCACGACGCAGGACATCCTGACGATGCCGCGTGATGGCCCCGAAATCCGGGCGTTGAGAGGCAGCCGCATCGGCAAGATCTTTCAGGAGCCGATGACATCACTGTCGCCGCTGCACACGATCGGCAATCAGGTCAGCGAATCCCTGCAGATTCATACGCCCATGGCTCGAGCGGAGCGCAAGGCGCGGACCGAGGAAATGCTCGGCCTTGTCGGCTTTCCCAATCCCAAGCGCGCCTATGACATGTATCCGTTTGAACTTTCGGGCGGATTGCGGCAACGCGCCATGATCGCCATGGCTCTTATCTGCCGGCCCGCTCTGTTGATCGCCGACGAGCCGACAACTGCGTTGGACGTCACCATCCAGGCGCAAATCCTGCAATTGCTGCGCGGGCTGCAGACCAAGCTGAACATGGCGATGCTGCTGATCACACACGACCTCGGCGTGGTCGCCAATGTCGCCGACGAGGTCGTGGTCATGTACCATGGCGAGATCATGGAAGCGGGACCTGTGGAGGCGATATTCCGCCGGCCGGGTCACCCTTACCTGAAGGGCCTGATGGCAGCCGTTCCGCATTTCGACCTGAAGCCTGGCGAAAGGCTGAAGGCGCTCCGCGAGGTGCCGGTGAATGTCGAGAACCTGCTGGGCAAGCAGACGGCGGCGGCCTCGAAGGGGCCGGACGACATCCTGCTGTCGGTCAGGGATCTGAAAAAGGTCTACACCACCCGCAAGTCCGCATGGTTCGGCGGGAGCCATCAAACCTCTGTTCGCGCCGTGGACGGCGTGAGCTTCGACATCAGGCGGGGTGAGTGCCTGGGCCTGGTCGGCGAAAGCGGCTGCGGCAAAACCACCGTCAGCAAGATCCTGATGCGGGCTGTCACCCCTAGTGGCGGCTCGGTGGTCTTCAACGGCCGCGAAGGACCGATCGACGTCCTGGACGCCGAGGGAGACGCCCTGCGTTTGCTGCGCGCGAAAATCCAGATGGTCTTCCAGGATCCGGTTTCGTCGCTCTCGCCGCGCATGACGGTGGAGAACATCTTGAGCGAGCCGCTGGAAATCCATCAGCGGGGCAATTCCGCGTCCCGGCTCGCCACGGTGAAGAGCCTGATGCAGGCAATCGGGCTCGATCCGCGCTTCATCCAGCGTTATCCCCACAGTTTCTCGGGCGGGCAGCGTCAGCGTATCGGCATCGCGCGCGCGTTGGCGCTGGGGCCCGAACTCCTGATCTGCGACGAGCCGGTTTCGGCGCTCGATGTCTCTGTCCAGGCGCAAATCCTGAACCTTCTGAAGGACCTGCAGAAGGAACTGGGTCTGACCTACCTGTTCATATCCCACAATCTGGCGGTGGTGGACTACATGGCGGATCGTATCGCGGTGATGTGCGGCGGGCGTATCGTCGAGCTTGCGCCGCGCGAAATTCTGCTCAGGAAACCGATCCACCCCTACACGCGCTCACTGCTCGCCGCAGTCCCTTTCCCCGATCTCGACCGGCCGATGGATTTCAAGACGCTGAAGCTCGGCGGCGCTTCCGACACCAGCGCATGGGGACCGCAATTCCGCGACGAGGGCGAAGAGAATACACTGTCGCCGCTCGATCTTGGCGGCGGCCATCTCGTGCTGGCCCGACGTTCCGCCGATGTCAGCGAGTTGCGCCATTGATCAGCCGTCGCACCCTCCTTGGCCTCATGGCTTCGGCACTCGTGCCGGGCACGTCGCGCGCTGGCGATCTGGAGCCGGATTTTCTTCAGCCGCAGCTGGCGGCCAAGGCGCTGCCGGCACTCGCCGAGCGCTTGCCCAAGAGCCCGCGCGCGGTGAATCTCGCTGCGATGGGCCGGCAGCCCGGCCAGTATGGCGGCACGCTGCGGACGATCATCGGCAGCCAGAAAGATATCCGGATGATGACGATCTACGGATATTCCCGGCTGGTCGGCTATGACGAAAAACTTAACCTGCAAGCCGACATTCTCGAAAGTTTCGACGTCGCGGACGATCGCGTCTTCACCTTCAAGATACGCGAAGGACACAAATGGTCGGACGGCAGCCTGCTTACGCCGGAGGATTTCCGCTATTGCTGGGAAGATGTCTGGCTGAACGATGAGCTTACGCAGGGTGGGCTCGCCCCGGCCCTGATGGCGGATGACAAACCGCCACGCTTCGAGATCGTCGATCCGTTGACGGTGCGCTACAGTTGGGATGCGCCCAATCCCGACTTCCTGCCCAAGCTCGCTGCCGCTGCGCCGCTATCGCTTGTTCTGCCGGCCGCCTATCTCAAGCAGTTCCACAAGAAATACCAGGATCCATTCCGGCTGGCCGGCCTGATGAAGGAGAACCGGGCCAAGAAATGGACGCTCCTGCATATCCGAATGTCGCGGCAGTATCGCCCGGAGAACCCTGATCTGCCGACGCTCGATCCCTGGCAGAACCGGACCAAACCGCCGGCCGAGCAGTTCATCTTCGAACGCAACCCGTTCTTCCATCGAATAGACGAGAATGGCCGGCAACTGCCCTATGTTGACCAGTTTGTCCTGAATGTTAGCTCGTCGGCGATCATTTCCGCCAAGACCGGTGCGGGCGAGAGCGACCTGCAAGGCATGGGAATTGATTTCAGCGACTACGCCTTCCTGAAAGACGCAGAGAAGCGCTACCCGGTGAAGATGCATCTGTGGAAACGCACACAGGGTTCGCGGCTGGCGCTGCTGCCCAATCTGAATTGTGCCGACCAGGTGTGGCGTGGCCTTCTTCGTGACGTGCGCGTGCGCCGCGCCTTTTCGCTCGCCGTGGACAGGCGCGAGATCAATTTGGCCGTGTTCTACGGATTGGCGAAGGAAAGTGCCGATACGGTCTTGCCGGAGAGCCCGCTCTACCGGCCGGAATTCGCGAAAGCCTGGGTCGCCCATGATCCCGACCAGGCCAATGCCCTGCTCGACGAGGCTGGTCTTCAGGCACGTGACGATGACGGCCTGCGAATGCTTCCCGACGGACGCTCCGCGCAGGTCATCGTGGAAACGGCCGGTGAAAGCACGCTGGAAACCGATGCGCTCGAACTCATCACCGATCACTGGCGCAAGATCGGCATCGCTTTGTTCATCCGGACTTCGCAGCGCGATATCTTCCGCAGCCGCGCGCTTGGCGGCCAGATCATGATGTCGATGTGGTCAGGCATCGACAATGGCGTGGCGACCGCCGACATGAACCCCTACCAGCTGGCCCCCACCATCGACGACCAGCTGCAATGGCCGCTCTGGGGGGCTCACTATCTGTCTCATGGCAAGATGGGTGAGGCGCCCGATCTGCCTGAAGTGGTCGAGTTGATGGCGTTGCTCAAGCGCTGGAACGCATCGACCGCAACCAAGGAGCGTGCCGAAATCTGGAATTCGATGCTGTCGATCTACACCGATCAGGTGTTTTCGATCGGCACCGTGAACGCAACGCATCAGCCGGTTCTGGTGTCCTCGCGGCTGCGTAATCTGCCTGACAAGGCACTCTACGGCTACGACCCGACCTCCTATTTCGGTGTCTACATGCCGGATACATTCTGGCTTGGAGGCTCCTGAGCGTGCTTCGATATCTTGTGTGGCGCATCGCCGTCATGGTTCCAACGCTGCTGGTCATATCGGCGCTGGTGTTCACCATCATCGAACTCCCGCCGGGCGACTATTTCGACAGCTATGTCGCCGAGCTTCGGGCCCAGGGCGAAGCGGTGGATTCCGATCGCATCGAGATGATGCGCAAGGAATATGGTTTCGACCAGCCGCCGGTCATTCGCTACTTCTACTGGGTCGGCGGGATGCTGCACGGCGATTTCGGCTATTCCTTCGAGTATGAGTTGCCGGTTCGCGACGTCGTTGGTGACCGAATGTGGCTGACCGTGCTGGTTTCCTTCGTCACGATCATGTTCACCTGGCTTATCGCCTTTCCGATCGGCATGTACTCCGCCACGCATCAATACAGCTGGGGCGACTATGGCCTGACTTTCATGGGCCTTCTCGGCCTTGCGATTCCGAATTTCATGCTGGCGCTGATCCTGATGTACTTCGCCAACATCTGGTTCGGCACGTCCATCGGCCATCTCATGGACCAGCAATATCTCGGCGAGCCAATGAGCTGGGCCAAGGCGAAGTCGATCCTCGCCCATCTCTGGATCCCGGTCTTGATCATCGGCACCGGGGGCACGGCAAGCATGATCCGGCGGCTGCGCGCCAATCTGCTCGATGAGCTGCACAAGCAATATGTCGTGACGGCGCGTGCCAAAGGCCTTCATCCGTTCAAGGCGCTGGTCAAATATCCGATGCGCATGGCGCTCAATTTCTTCATTTCCGACATCGGCTCCATCCTGCCGGCCATCATCTCCGGCGCCGAAATCACGGCGATCGTGCTGTCTTTGGAAACGACCGGGCCGATGCTGATCAAGGCACTGCAAAGTCAGGACATGTATCTGGCTGGGTCGTTCCTTATGTTCCTCGCCTTCCTGACTGTCATCGGCGTGCTGATTTCAGACCTGGCGCTGGCGCTGCTTGATCCACGAATTCGTTTGCAGGGCGGCAGCACCAAATGAAGCAGGATTCGCCGCTGCCCGCTCCGGGTGCTCCACTGCAACACTACATTTCCAGCGCGCCCTTTGACCTGCAGTCGGTCGAGGCGATGACGCCGGAGCAGTCGAAGGTTTTTCAGGCGTCGCAGTTGCGGCTGATGTGGTGGAAATTCCGCAAGCACCGGCTTGCGCTTATATCCGGCATATTCCTGGCAGTGCTGTATTTCGGGATACTGATCTCCGAGTTCCTCGCGCCCTACAATCTGCACACACGCAACATGGACTACATCTATTCGCCGCCGCAGCAGGTGCACCTGTTCCACAATGGCGAGTTCGTCGGGCCGTTCGTCTATGGCCGCCACATGACGCTGGATATGGACACGCTCAAGCGGAACTACATCGAGAACCACGACGATGTTCAGCGACTCCATTTCTTCTGCAAGGGCGACAGTTACCAGTTCTGGGGCCTGATCGAAGGTGACAGGCATTTTGTCTGCCCTGCCGAACACGGCCAGCTCTTTCTGGCCGGCACGGACAGGCTGGGGCGCGACGTGCTCTCGCGCATGATCTATGGCGCACGCATTTCACTGACAATCGGCCTCGTCGGCATCAGTTTCAGCTTCCTGCTCGGCATCGTCATCGGTGGACTGGCCGGCTATCACGGCGGTGTCTTCGACCTGATCGTTCAACGAATAATTGAAGTTCTGCAATCGATTCCCAGCATTCCGCTGTGGCTGGCCCTGGCGGCGATCATGCCGATAACCTGGAGTCCGATCCTGATCTATTTCGGCATCACCGTCATCCTCGGGCTGCTCGACTGGACCGGGCTGGCGCGGGCGGTGCGCTCAAAGCTTCTGGCCTTGCGCGAGGAGGATTACGTTCTGGCCGCGCAGTTGATGGGCGCCGGGAGCAGCCGCATCATCAGGCGGCATCTCATTCCCGGCTTCATGTCGCACCTGATCGCGACGGCGACACTCTCCATACCCGGCATGATCCTGGGCGAGACGGCGCTGAGCTTCCTCGGGCTCGGCCTGAGGGCGCCGATAACCAGCTGGGGCATCCTGCTCACCGAGGCGCGCAGCGTCAGCGTGATCGCGTTCTATCCATGGCTGCTTTTGCCGATGCTGCCCGTCATCCTCGTCATCATGGCGTTCAACTTCCTCGGCGACGGCTTGCGGGACGCCGCGGACCCCTACAAGTGAGATCGCTATTCCGCAGCGCGGCCTGCCGACGACCCCACCCGGTATGACGCTTGTCAGCGGCCGGTTGCATTATTGCAAGGTTCGTCGTTCGCCTCTATATGCGGCAAGCCTCGATCGGGGCTGCTGGTTCAGGACATACAATCGCATATGAGTCGCCTCGACAATTTCATCAGCAGGATGACCGCACAGCGCGACATTCTCAATCAAATCTGCCCCGAGGTGGCGAAGATGGAGGGGCTTGTACTCGAGCTCGGGCTCGGCAATGGCCGGACGTTCCACCATCTGCGAGAGCTTCTGCCCGGGCGCCGCATCGTGGTGTTCGACCGCGAAGTTGGCGCACACACCAGCTCAATTCCCGAAGCTGAAAACCTCGTGCTCGGCGAAATACGCGAGACGGCCCGCAAGTTCATTGGCATCGACGCCGCTCTTGTTCATGCCGACATCGGCACCGGCTATGACGATCGCGATGCAGTGACTTCTACCTGGCTTCCCGATCTGATTGCGCGCATGCTTCGCGTCGGCGGCTTCGCGGTCAGTGGCACGCCGCTCGATCACCCGCTGCTGCTGCGCCTCCCGCCGCCGACTTCGGAGCCCGCCGATCGTTATTTCCTCTGCAGGCGCGTGTGAAGGCGGAGACGGCCAAATCTTCAGGGGCCCAAAGCGCGTCGCGTGAAAACAGATTCACACGACGCGCTTTAGGTCATTGTTTGATGCATGTCGTTATCGCAAACCGAGGTCACTTTTGCGCGACATGCATTAAGCCTTCCCTTCAGGGGATCGTATAGACTGCTATCTCCCGCTCGATGCCGCGCAGCGAGACCTCATGAGGCACGGGCGTCAGCGCATTCCTGTGCAACAGATCGGCGGTGAGATTGTCGTCGACCACCGCACGCGTAGCGAAGATCGCCTGAGCGTCGGCAAGGTTCTGGACCCGCGAAGCAATGTTGACCGTCTGGCCGAAATAGTCCTGCCGCTCATTCATGGACACGGCGATGCAGGGGCCGGCGTGAACACCGATCTTGAGCAGGAGATCCTCGCGGCCGCTTTTCTCATTGAGGTCACGCATGGCATCGCGCATCCTGAGGGCCGCGGCAATCGCTCGATCAGGCGTGGCGAAGGTCGCCATGACCGCATCACCGATCGTCTTCACCACCGCGCCAGCCTCCGCCGCGACGATCTCGTGCAGAACCTGGAAATGCTCGCGTACGAGATCGAAGGCTGAAAGATCGCCCACCCGCTCGTAAAGCTCGGTCGATCCGCGCAGGTCGGTGAACAGGAAGGTCAGGCTGGTGATCTTCAGGCGCTGGTCGATGTCGAGCGTATCCGTGCGATAGAGATCGCGGAACGTCTGGTTGGTGAGCAGGCGTTTGGCGGTCACGAAGGGCCGGCGCTTGCCGATGAAATCATGCAATGCCGGGCCGGCGATGAAGACCGCAGGCAGCACGCGGGTGTCGGTCCTGTTTTCCAGCGAAATGCGCAACGGGCCGGGTTGCATCTCCAGCGTCTGGCTCTGGACATGGTCGCGGTCGAAGACCAGAGAGAGGCTTCGGCGCTCTGTTGCCGGTTCGCCCTTTACGTCGATGAATTGCGCCGAATGGGTGACCGGCTCGAAGACGATGATGAATTGGGACGGAAGCTGTATGTGCAGAACCGCCTTTTCACCGGGCGCAAGCTCGATATCCTCCAGCGAGAACGCTTCCATCTGTTTCGCCAAATCCTCATCCGGCAGATCGGCGCCGGACGCCCAGTAGATCTGGCGGTAATATTCCACCAACGGCAGTTCGTGTGGATTGTGGGCGGCAATCCTGCGCACGCGGGGACTGACTGTGAATGTCACCTCCACCATCTCATCGAGGGTCGGCGAATAGCCCTGGGAGCACAGCGCGCAGGTGTATTCGTCCTTCTGCATCGTTTTCAGCGTGCCGTTGGTGTCGAGCACGCCGCCACAGCCGGGGCACAGGACATTCCAGGAAATGTCGAAGATGCCCACCCGCGCCGCATGGAGAAAGGCACTGATAGCACGTTCCTCGTCGAGGCCATTCTTGCTGGCGAAGGCGAGCGCGTTGATGCGGCAAAGCTCACGGTCCTTGCCCTCCGCGACGGTTCGCCGGATCGCGTCGATTGCCTGCGGATCGACATCGGTCGATTGCCGCAGAAGCGAGAACAGGTCCTGAGCTTCGTTCATCGTGCAGGCTCCGAAAATGCCCCGCCCGAGGCGGGTTGGCCGGACCGCTCCTTGGTCCGACTTCGCCACTTTACGCCGAAACGGGCCGTACGGCCATGCGAATGGACAAGCCTGGTGACAGGTCAATTTCCATTCGGCGGATTTTCACCGGCCGCAAGCGGCACTATGATGGGTGCTTGGGGCATTCATCTTTGGGGCTTTCTCCCGTGCCGACACCCGACAACCCGCCATTTCCCGCGGCCCTGCGCCTTTTCTCCGCTGGGGTCATCATCGTCCTGATCGTCGGCGCCGGCCTGTTTTTCGCGCCTGAGCTGGTCAAGCCGCGCTGGCCCTGGCCCGTGACGCCATTCAGTGCCCGTTTCCTCGGCGGCTTCTACACCGCCGAAATGGCAGTGATGGCGGCGCTCTTGTTCTGGAATCGCTGGTCGCCCGGCAGGCTCGTGCTGGTCATGGCCTTCATCTTCACCGTTATCGTGTCGGCGGTTTCGTTGATCAATCTCGGCTATTTCAACTTCGGGCGCAAAGCGGCCTGGCTCTGGTTCCTGGTCTATCTTGCGTCGGCCGCGGTATCCGGGCTGTTCCTGTGGCGGGCAAGGACCCGTCCGTCAGCAAAAGGCCTGACCCTGAGCCCCGCATGGCGCAGCTACATGGTGGCGGAAACGGCGATCCTTGGGCTCTATGGCATCGGCATGTTGCTGTTTCCTCTGATGGTCAGCAGCACCTGGCCATGGCCGGTCGATCCCTTTCACGCCCAGGTCTACAGCGCCATCTTCCTCGCCGGCGCAGGCGGCGCATATCTCGTCTGGAAAGGCGCGCCGCGCGAGGAACTGCTGGTGCTCGGCCTGGCGCAGTTCCTGGTTGGCCTGCTTGCCATCCTTGGCCTCATCATTAGCGACGCCGCGGTGCACAAGATCGGCTGGACGGCGACCAGGACATTGTGCTGGCTCGCTCTTTTCGGCTGGATCGGCATCAGCGGCGCCTTCAAACTCTACACCGCCTCCCGGTATTTCGGCGTGCAATCGGCATAGGTTGCAGAGATAACTGGATTTTCAGGCGACGTCCGGTGCATCGTGCCGGCCGATTGCGTTAGAGCGTTTCACCGTTTCAAGAAAACGGCGAACTGCTCTATCTCTTTGTTCTGTCGCAATTCCGGGCGGAAAACCGCTCACACTTTTCCTGGAATTGCTCTAGCCAGGGACGCCATGACCAGCACGACCTCTACCGAGAAAATCCAGCCGCAGCTCCGCGCCGTCCGGCCAAGCGATGCGGAGGCGCTCTGCGCTATCTTCAACATGCCGGGCTTCCGCTGGGGCACGCTCAGGATGCCTTTCGAGATGGTGGAGCAGGTGGAGCGGCGCATCGCCAAGTCCGGCCAGGAAACCACCTGGATCGTTGCCGAGATGGACGGCAAGGTCGTCGGACATGGCAGCCTGGTCGTGCAAAGTTCGCCGCGCCGTTCGCACATAGGCGAGATCAATATCGGCCTTGACGATGGCTTTGTCGGCAAAGGCATCGGCTCTGCCATACTTGGCGCGCTGCTTGACGTGGCCGACAACTGGCGCGCCCTGAAGCGGGTCGAATTGAGCGTCTATGCCGACAACGAACCGGCCATCCGCCTCTACACCAGTCACGGCTTCGAGGTCGAAGGCCGGCATGTGAAGGCCGGTTTTACCGACGGGCAGTACCACGACCTCCTGACCATGGCCCGGCTGCGGTTCTGATGACCGCCACCTTTGATCCAGCGCCCACGCCTCCGGTGGAAATTCTGGCCGTGGTATCGCTGCTCTGCCCGGAAGTCGTGCGTGACATCGAACAGAAGTGGAATGCACCGGTTTCCGAATACGCGCGCCATCTGTGGCGGCCGGTGGCAAGGCCTGCATCGGGGCCGGCGATCGCTGCCCGCGCGATCCTGCGAGACGTTCTGCATCAGCGGCTTGGTGTGATGATGCAGCCCGAAGAGGTCGGCAAGGCGCTCGACGAATTCGAGCACAGACCGGTGATCCAGTCCGGCCTGCACTGCCTGCTTCTGATGGACCGGATCACCTTCGATGCTCTCCTGCTTGCCTGGCTCGGCGCGGTCGAAAACGGGCTGTCGGCCTTCTTCGGCTTCATGGGGGCGACGATGACCATGGAAACGATTGGCCGGGAGGGGCCGGGATGGCTCGATGTCGGCGACGACAAGGTCAATTTGTTTGGCATGGGACGCCACAAACTGTGCCGCAAAAGCGCCTGCGCGGCCGGTCCCGTCACCCTCAACAAACGCGCACTCGAAGCGGTGGGCGACGAAACGGACGCCAGAAGCTGGCTAGGCACACTGCTCGCCAGCCAGGACAAGGTGTTTGCAACCGCCGCCGATGCGCTGACAGAACTCAACGAGGATCTGGTCGCTAGTTGGGATCGTTCCGGCATGGCCCGGCCGGTTTTCATCGACGATCGGCTCGCCGCGTCTGCCGTGGCGCGGCATCTGGACCATGACGGCAGTCTTCTTTCCAGGCTGCTCATGGAGCCCGCAAGGCGCCAGCGTCTCGAATGTGCCTTGCAAGAGGCCGAATCGGGTCCATTTGGCAGATTCCTGCCCAATGCCACAGCCTATTTCTGGGGCATCCGCGAGCAGCGCGTGCGCAAGCTCGTCCTTGAGGGCGGGAACCTGATCGAGCCTGACAGGCCGCATGGTCTTTCGATCCCGTTCGAGCGGCCGCAACTCAGGCAGGCGCTGCTGGACGGCGTGCTGCTGCCGAACCTGTTCCTGATGTTCCTCGTCCTTGCCATATTGCCGCGCGTGCGGGTTGTGGGCGGCCTGAGACAGATTGGCTATGTCGCGCTTTTCCACTCGATCCTGCTGGCTGCGCTGGATGAAAACGCGCCGGACGAGCGCGATCTGGCTGCGGAGCTGCAGGTTCGGGAAAATGCTTGGGGCATGCGGGTCATCGATGAAAAGATCTCGGTCCGCGAGCAGCTTGCCGGCCTGCCGGAGGGGGCCCTCTTCCCGGACCTGCTCCGGGAGTATCGATCGCGGACATTTGCCGAGACGACCGAGGACCTGAAACTGGTTCGCGAAAACGCCCGATGGCGCAAGATCGGCCGGGCCTTCGGCGCCTGATCCGGCCGTCACCCCGTCATTGCACCACACCGGCCTTGCGGAGCCCGTCGACCATGAGGTCGAAATCGGCAGGATTCTTGTAAGGCAAGACTTTGCGACGATATTCCAGCGAATAGTCGGGATTGACGCGAAGCAGCTCCTGCCATGCCGCGTGGGCCTCCTCCAAACGGCCCAGATGGCCGTAGCAGGCGGCCAGGAGCGCGCGCGAGACGTCGGTGACAGCGTTGCGAGCCAGCCGTTGGAGCAAGAGGTCAACGGCTTCTTCGTACCTTCCCAGTTGGAACGCTGCCAAAGCCTGGAAATGCAGAAGCACATCTGGAAAGTATGGATTCAAGGTCTTCGCCCGGGCGAAACTCTCGAGGGCCTCCTCGGGTCTGCCCGAATAGTACAGCGCCTCGCCGAGGCTGACGTGCCCTTCCGCGAAGTTCGGATTGAGGACGATCGCGCGCTCGGCCTCGTCGACGGCCCCATCGTGCCGTCGTGTGTACAGCTTGGCTATAGCCAGCGCCCAGTGCGCCCAGGGATCGCTGCCATCCAGCGTTACCGCTCGCGTTGCGACCTCTTCCGCTTGCGCCATCGATTCCGGCGGAGAGGCACTCCACCTGTTGAGGTAATCGAGCCCGTGCGTGAGGGCGAGGAAAGCGTGGGCAGAGGCAAAGTTCGGGTCCAGGTCGATGGCACGTTGCAAGACGTCGCGGGCTGCGACGTTGGTCTCCTTCGTCAGCCGGTGCCACAGCTCCCGGCCCCGCAGGAAACAGTCATACGCCTCCGCGTTGCGCGGATGCTCGGGCGCCAGCCGCTGACGGTCACCCTCGGTCAGATTGAGCGCAAGCGCACCGACGATCTGCTGCGTCACGTCGTCCTGCACGGCGAATATGTCGGTCAGTTCGCGGTCGAACCGCTCCGCCCAAAGATGGCCGCCCGAAATTGCATCGATGAGCTGCGCGGTGATGCGCACCCTGTTCCCCGACTTGCGGACGCTGCCCTCAAGCACATGCCGCACGCCGAGCTTCGCGCCGACCTCCTGCACATGGACGTTCTGACCCTTGAAGGTGAACGACGAATTGCGTGCGATGACGAAGAGCTGCGACAGCTTGGACAGCGCCGTGATGATGTCCTCGGAGATGCCGTCGGCGAAATAGTCCTGCTCGGCGTCACCGCTCATGTTGGCGAACGGCAGGACGGCGATCGACAGCTTCGGCGGCGCTGCCGCGGCCGGCAGGCTCGCCGCTGGTTCCGGGGTCGCGGCCGCCTTGGTCCCGGCGCCAACTTGCAGCGAATAGACCCGGATCGGCTCGGCGATGTTCTTGAGCTGCGTGCTGCCGAGATCGCTGACCGAGAGGTCGAGCCTGGCCTTGACCTGGCGATAGGCATCCTCGGACAGGCAGATCGCGCCGGGTGACGCGACGCCCTCCAGGCGCGAGGCGATGTTGACGCCGTCGCCCATCAGGTCGCCGTCGCTCTCCTCGACCACATCCCCCAGATGGATGCCGATCCTGAACTCGATGCGGCGGTCCTGCGGCACGCCGGCATTGCGCTCGAGCATGCCGTTCTGAATCTCAACGGCACAGCGCACGGCATCCACCACGCTGCGGAACTCAACCAGCGCCCCATCCCCGGTGCGCTTGATCACTCGCCCGTTGTGCACTGTGATGGTGGGATCGATCAGGTCGCTGCGCAGTGCTCGCAACCTCGCCAAAGTACGATCTTCGTCCGCGCTCGCGAGCCGGCTGTATCCGACCACATCTGCAGCCAGGATTGCGGCCAGCTTGCGGTTCTCATTCATGCGTCCGCCTCCTCATCTCCACGATAGCAGGAAGACGGGGGAGGAGGAAATTTTCGCAAATGACGGCCGCGCAGCCGCCCGTATCGGCAGCGCTTTGCCGCCGAGCCCATACGGTTGCCAATTTGCACTACCGCTTGCCGGATGACGGCCATCGGTTCATCCTTGTGAATACCCTGGCGATAACGAGCGTGGCAGATCACGCGTTATGGCCCAAGAGAGGTGTCCATGGACTGCTCGGGCTGCGGTTTCGAGATTGAGGGCGGCTACGCCTTCTGTCCGAAGTGTGGCCGGCGCCAGCCCGTGCCATGCGCCAGTTGCGGCTATGTCTGCGCACCTGATTTCGAGTTCTGCCCGAAATGCGGAGCAAGCGTCGGCGCGACCGCAAAAGCCGCGGAGCGGCCTGCTCCGACACCAAGCCGGACCACTGCGCAGCCCTCTCGAACTCCGTCGCGGAACATCGAAAGCGAAGAAGGGCCGCATCCCGTCTCCGACGCCGATCGACGGACGGTAACGGTCCTGTTCGCCGATCTCTGCGGCTTCACGACACTCAGCGAGCAGCTCGACCCCGAGGTAATGCAAGCGCTGCAGAACGAACTGTTCAAGGAATTGACGGCGGCCGTGCAGAACTTTGGTGGTTTCGTCGACAAATTCATCGGCGATGCCCTGCTTGCCTTGTTCGGTGCGCCGGTCGCGCATGAGGACGATCCGGAACGTGCGCTTCGCGCCGCTCTCGACATGATCGCCCGGACGGCGCGGCTCGGTGAAAGCACCCCCCACTCCGGCACGCCTCTGTTGCTCCACATCGGCATAAACACGGGTCCGGTCGTTACCGGCGGATTGGGCATCGGCACCGCCAAATCCTATTCAGTGACCGGCGACACAGTGAACACGGCGCAACGCCTGCAATCGCTGGCCGCGCCGGGTGAGGTGCTGGTAGGCGAGCTCACGCACAGGCTGACCCGGCATGCCTTCTCTTACGAGTCGCTGGGCGATGTCGTCTTCCGCGGCAAGGCCGGCAGTGTGCTCGTCCATCGACTGGATGCGCCGCTTGCGGCGCCGCGTGCAGCGCGTGGGCTTGAGGTGCTCGGCCTCAGTGCGCCGCTAATAGGCCGTGATGCTGAGTTCAACAGAATGCTGGCGAGCCTTGACCAGGCGTGCGGCGGCTCGGCCCAGCTTGTCCGCCTCGTCGGAGAAGCCGGTATCGGGAAATCGCGACTGGTGAAGGAGTTCGTTGCCCGCGTGGGCGACGAGGATCGATTTCGCAATGTCGCCGTGCGGCAGGCCACGTGCTCACCGCTGGGCGAACAATCGTTTGGCGCCCTGGGCGCAGTGGTGCGCAGCGCCGCCGGGATGATGCAAAACGACAGTGGTGACGAAATGCGGGGCAAGCTCGCAGCCTTGCTTGGCGATCTCGGCCTGCAGGGCGAGGAGGCGAAGCGGCTGATGCCTTTGCTCTACCATGTGCTCGGCCTTGGCGACCCCGATGCCACCTTGCAGCATGTCGAGCCAGAGCAGCTGCGGCGGCAAATCCTCTATGCGGTTCGCACCATCATCGAACGGCGGCTTGCGTTGTCGCCGCTGTTGATTGTCGTCGAAGATCTGCACTGGGCCGACGCCGTTTCGCTCGAAGCACTGCGTTTCGTGATGGACAGGCTGGAACGCACGCGGCTGATGTTGCTGGTCACGCATCGTCCGGCGCCGGACAACGACCAGCTCGATTCAAGTCGGGTCAGTCACACCGCGCTCAGGCTTTCACCGCTCAACAGGGATGACGGACGCAGCCTGGTGGCGGCGCTTTTCGGCGAGAGCTGGGTAAACTCCGCGGGAGGCCTTCTCGACCAGATCCTCGAGCGCGCGGGCGGCAACCCGCTTTTTATCGAGGAGATCGTTCGCGGCCTTATCGATCGCGGTGTGTTGACGCGCGAAGGCCAGCAATGGCGGACCGCGGCAGGCGAAGTCGCAACCGGCATCCCTGCTACTATCCAGGCAATGTTGCTTGCCCGCGTCGACCGGCTGCCGCAGGAGGTGCGCCGGCTGGCCCAGGAAGCCGCGGTCATCGGGCCGCGCTTCGATGCCACGCTTCTGAAAGCCGTGACAGCCGACCCCCGCCGGCTGGAAGCCGGCTGCGAGCTGCTTTGCGATGCGGAAATCATCGAGGAAGTTGCGGGATCAGGCTCTGTCTCGTCGCAAGGCTACCGCTTTACGCAAACATTGCTGCAGGACGTGATCTACCAGAACCTGCTCCTGCAACGCCGGACCGACATCCACGGCCGGGTCGGTGCTGCCCTGGAGCAACTGTGCGGCGACAAGCCGGAACGGTTCGAGGATCTGGCCGCGCTCGGTCATCATTTCGCACAGAGCGCCGAGCGGGAGAGGGGCGCGCATTACCTGCAGGCGGCGGGGGATCGCGCTCGCACGATCTACGCCAATGACGACGCCCTTCGTTTCTACGAGCGAGCACTGGCCGCGTTGGGCGCGAGCAAGCAAACACCGCTCAAACTGGCAATAGCAGAGCGCATTGCCGATTTGAGCGGCGCGGCAGGCCGCCGCGAGATCGCGCACCGCCACTACGAGGCGGTGTTGCAGGCCTACCGGGAGTCGGCCGATCGTGTCGCGTCGGCGCGCGTTTTGCGCAAGATCGGTCGGCTGCTCTGGGACGTGGGCAAGCGGGACAACGCCGAATCCCGCTATGCCGAAGCGGCAGCGCTCCTCGATGGAGCGGATGCCCCGATCGAGCAGGCGCATCTCTGGCAAGAACGTGGCCGACAGGCGTTCCGTAGCGGAGATCATGCGCTCGCGGCAAAATGGGCGGACGCGGCGCTGGATTGCGTACGCACTCTGCCGACCGGGCAGGTCTGCGAGGATGCCACTCTTGTGACCGCCGAGGCCCTCAATACCAAGGCTGTTGCGCTGGCTCGCCTTGGGCGAAACAATGACGCCGTGCGTGAGGTTGAGCGCAGCATTGAACTGGCCGAAGCCGCCGGTCTGCTGGGTGCGGCCTGCCGCGGTTACACCAATCTCGGCGTGCTTTACACGACCATCGATCCGGCCCGGGCGATGGAAGTCTGTCGGCGCGGTCTTGAAGTGGCACAGCGTATTGGTGATCTGGGCTTCCAGGCGCGCCTCCTCGCCAATCTGGCGGTGGCTTGCTGTACTTTCACGGATCGCTGTCCAACGGAGGGCGTGCCTGCTGCCGAGAAGGCCATCGAGATCGACCGGGCGCTCGACCAGCGCGAGCACCTGCCGGTGCCGTTGATCGTGCTTGGGCAGATCCACCAGTGCAACGGCCATCCGGAACTGGCGGTCGGCTTGTTCCACGAAGCACTGGACGTAGCCCGCGAAACGGGCGAGCCCCAATTGCTGTTTCCGTGCTATGATGGTCTTGCAACGCTTAATCTCGACCTCGACAATCTGGCCGAGGCCGAACGCTATTTTTCCCTGGCGCAGGGTATATGCGCCCAGCACGGGCTCGACCCGGAAGCGCTTGTGGTGCTGCCTTTTCTCGACTAGCCGGGCGGGAGGTTGGAAATGTCCGCGCGTAGTGACTTGTTACCGCTTCAACCAGGCGACGTTGCGCCGAACCTGATCCTCGATGCCATTACCCAGGAAGGCAAGATCGCGCTTGACGACTTTCGCGGACAAAAACCCGTGCTGGTCGGCCTGTTTAGAGGTCTGCATTGTGCGTTTTGCCGGCGCCATATCGCCGCCCAGGCGCGTCTCGATCCGGAGCTGCGTGAAAAGGGCGTGGAGAGCCTGACGGTGGTCAACACGCCGATCGAACGGGCGCGTCTCTATTTCCGCTACCATCCGATGCCGAACCTGCTTGCAGCCTCCGACCCTGAGCGCGCTTCACATCGTGCCTTTGGACTGCCCAATCTCGAATTCACCCAAGACGAGACGAACTGGCCGTACAAAGTCTCGATCGCATCGGTAATGGATATGCGGGTCGACATACCGGGCGAGTTGCCCGGTCCTATGAATCCTATGGCGGCCGGCGAAATCCTCGACAAGAAGGACCATTACGAAATGACCGACGCCGACCAGCAGATGATGGCAACGGGACACGGGCAATTGGTCGGTCAGTTCCTGTTGGACCGGCAGGGGATCGTCCGCTGGAGCTTCACCGAGGTTCCAGGGGGCGGGCGATACATGTTTGGGGCGCCAAACCCGAAGGAGCTGATGTCAGCCGTGTCCCAAGTCGCCCAATAATGAGCTGACACGCTCAACGTTCATCGAGCACGGCCTCGACGGTGGCAACGAAGTCGTCGAGCGAGCGGTCCCCGCGTATCTCGATGCGCGGCAGGTCGATGGGATCGCCATCGAGGTCCGCCGGCCCGTGTTTGCGGCCGAAGCCTACTCGATAGCCGCACTCCCTGGCCAGCCGGCCAAGCCGCCGGTCGGTGACAGAGAAGGGTGCCGCGAACGCCGTGGTTGGCCGACCAGTCCAGCGTTCTATGAACATGCGAGAGCGCAGGAGCTCGGCGGCCAGCTCAGAGGTCGACAGAGCATCGATCGCGCGATGCGTCGCCATATGGCTGCCGAAGAATGCACCTTCGGCCGCGAGGCGTCGCACCGTCCCGGCGCCCATGAGCGGCGCCGGCGGACCGCTGTAAGCGTCCCATTGTGCAGTTTCACCCACCAGATCCGTCACCAGGAACACTTCCGCGGTCAGGTCGTTGGCGCGCAAGATCGGCCAGGCATGGTCGGCAAAGTTCTGGAAGCCGTCATCGAAGGTGATGACAACCGGGCGGCCTATGAAAGGCTGCCGGTTGGCGATCGACGCTTCCAGCTGCCCGGACCCAATGGCGTGAAAGCCATTGGCGCGCAGCCATGCCATCTGGCTGGCGAAGGCGGCGGGCGCGAGCCGAAAACGGGCGAGCGCGGCCGGACCTTCATCGGCAACGCCGTGATACATGAGGACAGGGATACGCCGGCGCCGCTCGCTGCGCGCGACGTCGCGGCGCAGGGCCCGCGCGCCGCCCCGGACAATATTTCGCGCGACCCCGATTTCGAGGGGCGCGCGGATCGGCACATGATCGATCCTAGGTTCCGTCGCCACATCGTCCGGTGACAGGCGGCGGAAGCGGTCTATGCGATAGAGCTCGGTCTGGATCGATTGTTCCAGCACGAGGCCTTCGGTCGCCGCCAGCGTCTCCGAGATCGCTTGTGCGCCGAATGTGTTCCAGTCGAAGCCCGTCTTTTCGACATTGTCACGCAGAACGAATGCGTGTGCACTGATGAAACTGCCGCCGGGCGCCAACGCCTCGGCGAATTTCTTGGCGATGCGCCGCAACTCGGCGAGGTCATCGAGGTAGTAGAGCACTTCCGAACAGAAGATCAGATCCATCCCACCCGGCAGCGTGTCGGCAGCGAAATCGAGGACGCCGAACTCAATGTTCGGCTGATCGCTGCATCGCGCACGGGCGCGTTCGACGGCTATGGCGGAGATGTCGGTTGCAGTTAGATGGCCCACGCGCGGTGCCAGCTGCCGTGTGAAATGGCCCTCCGCGCAGGCCAGCTCAAGCGCCCGTCCAATGGGACCGGTGGGCAGAATTTCGAGCTGCCGCTCATATTTTTCCTGCTCATAGGACGAACCGTAGTTCCACGGATCCTCGGTCGCGAAATGGCGATTCCAGAACGCCGTGCGATCCTTGTCGTGCTTGTCCGCGACCCGAGCGCGACGCGGCGGCCCAACAGGCTCCGTCGGTTCGGCGCTCGAGCGGACCAGCTCCTGCGCTTGCGCGGCCAATTGCGCGAGTTTGCCAAAGTGGCTGTCCGGATCGGACCGGCCTCCCGCCATGATCAATGACGCCTCGGCTGCAATCATGTTTGACGTGTCGGCCGCGACGCCCTTTCGCGGCACAGGCGATCCTCTCGCAAGCCGCTCGGCGGGCACGACATCCAGGATCAATTCGATCCAATGATCCCTTGTCACCGTCCCGAGTACGCCGAACTGCACGACAGCCTCGATCCGGCCATCCATCATCAGATGGGCATAAATCTGATCGATGCCTTCCGGCAGTTCGGTCGCGGTTGGATACCGGGCGTCGACGCGAATTCCAAGTGTCCGCGCCAGCCTGCGCGGCGCGGCAAGATCGTCGGCGTCGAGAAGCATTTGCTCAAGCTGATACTGGATTCGGCGAGCCGCGCCGGGATTGTCCCAGAGCTTGCCGAGTCCGACTATCAACTCGGTGATGGCGCCGCCGAACCTGTCCCACCGGGCAGCCAGTTGCCCCGGCACCGACAGGCTTCCCGCCATAAGGCCATCGACGATCACCCTGGCGATCTCACGCGCCCACTTGCGTCCCGCCGGGAGCGCGCGCAGGGCCTGTGGGTCGATCGAGCGCGAGCCGGAGCCGCACTCCGACGCGGCGTTCCGCAACGCCAGCCAAGCGGACGCTTCGGAAGCCGTGCCGCCGTTCGCCGAACTTGAAACCAAGGGGTTGTGCGCCACGCCGTCTTACCCGCGCCTGGTTACAAGGTGGAACGAGAGTCCCGCAACGCGCTTACAATGAGCGTACATTGCCGGTTTAGAAAGCCATATAAGCAAAAGGCGCCCCGAAAGGCGCCTCTTCATCGCTTGATCCCCCTTGAGGAAATTGGAGCGGGTGAAGCGATTCGAACGCTCGACCCCAACCTTGGCAAGCGACAAATTGCGCCGTCTGAGGAGTATCGTGGCGCATCCCGCATAACACGCAAATTCGCCAGAATACAAGCTTCTGGCCATACAAAGGGCTCGGCGTTCACGAACTGGCGTATTCCGTTGTGAATTAAGCGGAACCGCTGCGAAATCCGGTAGCGGTAACCGCGCAGTGCCCCCCCGCTGACTGCTCTCTTCCACCCTCTGCAATAAGCACAATGTCCCGTATCCCCGGCTCTGGCCACCGGACCAGAAACTCCGTCGGTATGCCGGTTTCTGTTCAGCCGCTTCCGCCAGCCGAACACGAAATGATCGAGATCCCTGTCGCCAAGCTGAGCGGACTGCACCTGGTAGGGTAGGGTAAGGTAAGTGGGTTGGCGACGTAGCATGTCGGGAAAAACGCCTATGATTGAGGCGTTGGCAACAGCACGCAATTAGGGCATTCCTTGTCAAATGATTTGTCTCGGCGCATAGTGCGAACAAAGCAGGAACATAGAGGTGCTGGGCATGCGGCGATGAGCGATAAGTACGATCCGAGAGCGGTTGCAAATCTCATGCTCGACGAAGCGGACCGGCTTGGGATCAAAATCACAAACCTTGCCCTTCAGAAGCTGCTTTACTTCGCACACGCAATTCACCTGATGCGGACTAAGAAGCCGCTGGTCTCAGGTTATTTCGAGGCTTGGCAATACGGGCCTGTTCATCCAGCAGCGTATCGGGCTTTCAAGGATTGTGGTTCTGCACCAATCACTTCTCGCGCCGCGGGCCAAGACGCCTTAACTGGAAAACCGAAGGACATCCAGAAACTAGACGACCTCAGTCTGACCGCACTGTTACAGCAGGTGCTTAATTCCTACGGCCGTATGTCGCCCGGGCGTCTCGTTGACCTCTCTCACGCCAAGGATTCTCCCTGGGCGTATATCGCGGACAAAGCGAGAACGGAAGTTGCTTTTGGGTTTAGAATCTCAGATGCTGTGATCTTGGACCGATTCCGGCACCACAAAATATCCGTAGGTGCGGAACCTCGCTCAGGAGAACCTGGTGATGATACGCCCTTTGCCTGATATCGATCTAGCGCGGATAGCACCGCAATCGGACGACATGAAGCGTAAGAGCTTGGAGGCGATGAAGGTGGGACGACCTCCGTTCTCCTACAAGCCTGTCCGCAGTTGCTTTGGAGATATCTTCAACCTCCAGCCTGAGATGTTTGGAGGAACGGCCCGGACGGAATGGTCGAAAATCCAAAAAGGAACTCATCCGGCAATGCAAGTCCGACGACGAGCTGGAACATAACAAGCGAGTAGCGCGAGGCTTATATGAGTTCGCTTCCGAAATGCGCGTTATGAGTCGGAGGCAGGAATTCTTTCCGCTGGCAATGAGCATTGGACGAAAAGTCACGTTTTGGCTACCGATGGTGGTCGCTATTGAAGACCAAGCCCATGCTGTTTTCGTCGAGCCTCGTCGTACGCGGGGGTTAACGGCCGAGGGCCGGCGGTTCGCTTTCTCCATGATGCATGAGCGAATTAGAGCTGCAGATGAGGATTTCGCCGGATTAAAGTTAGCCATCTTACGTTTCGGAGACCCGGAAGGCGACAAGCGTGTCGTTCGCTTGTTTACTGATAAAGGCGTCGACCTGTATGACCTCGGCGAACTGGAGAACATGGTCTCGTCCACCTACGATATGTGGCGTGAAGTTTGTGAAGACCGCGAACGTGATGCCCGTAGCAGAGGAACGGGTACAGGCTCGTTGATTTGAACGTCGCTCAGCTGAGCGAAGCCGCGATTTCAGGCTGGGTCGACTCCGCAAATTAGGGGCTTGTGTGGCTTGTCGCCCACTTCCGGCCGGATGGGCTCAAATCGTGGACACCACCTTACGAAGCTGGCCAAGGGTCGACGCGAGTTTCTGCCCATCATGTTTTAGGGCCGCCAGTCTGGCTTCGGTTTCGGACTGCTCTAGTACCACCATCGTGCGATCCGGTTGGCGTGAGCGGATCGACAGCGTTCGAATGAGCAACATCCATTGGCCGTTATGGTCTACTGTCACCTTGATCATTCCATGACATAGCAGCGTACGGAACGCCTCATGCTTTTCGCGGTACTTTGAGAGTTCAGCAAGGGCGCGCCGGCCTGTTTCCTCGAATGGGCCCCCGGGGCCAATCGCCACTGCCAAGTCTTCGAATCTTTGGCCGATGAGATGGCGCAGACGCACTGCGACCTCACCTTGGTCCATGGCGCTCAACGCAAGCAATGTCTCCGTCACGGCGGTTTCGACCATTGAGAGATGGTGCATACAGGCACCGCGCCAGGAATTGACCTCGGCGAAAATCGTATCCCAGTTGACCGATTGTGGCGGTGTTGTTTCGTCAGAAATAACGATCATTTATTTTTGATAACATGATCACGTTAAGCATCGGATAAGCGGCCGTCAGTCGAATCCGATAATTGGGTAACCCGCGTGTAACCGCGAGCTTTTCCAGTATTCCGATAGCCCCGATCTAAAACTGCCCAGAACGCGAAAAAGCCGCGGCGAACCGCGGCTTTTCGATGCTTGATTCCCCTTGAGGAAATTGGAGCGGGTGAAGCGATTCGAACGCTCGACCCCAACCTTGGCAAGGTTGTGCTCTACCCCTGAGCTACACCCGCTCACACGGCCCTTGGCCGCAAGCCGGGCCTATATGGCTGAAGAGCGCGGCGATTGCAACAGGGAAATGACGGGCTTTTTGGCCGCGGCAAATTGCGCGGCACAAGCGTCTCGACCGGGCTGGCGGTTCATCGACTTTGCGCGCGACGGTCTTGTCTCCGCGGCATCATTGGCCGTAAACGGCTTTGCCCCGCATCGAGACAAGGGAAGATCATCAATGCCGAAGACCGAAGCCGAGCTTTTCGCCTTTCTTGCCGATCTCGGCATAGACGTGTCGACCGTGCGCCATCCGCCCCTCTATACGGTGGCCGATTCGCAGTCGCTGCGCGGGGAGATTCCGGGGGGGCACACCAAAAACCTGTTCCTCAAGGACAAGAAGGACAATTTCTTCCTGGTCAGCGTCGGCGAGGATGCGGTGGTCGACCTGAAGCAGATCCACACGGTCATCGGCGCCGCCAGCCGGGTGTCGTTCGGCAAGCCGGAGATGTTGATGGAACTGCTTGGCGTCATTCCGGGCGCGGTCACCCTGTTCGGGCTGATCAACGACACCCAGAGACGGGTCAAGGTGGTGCTCGACCAGGATTTGATGGCGCATGACGTCATCAATGCGCATCCGCTGACCAATGAGGCGACGACGTCGATCGCTTCGGCCGACCTCATCAGATTCGTCGAGGCAACCGGACATGATGCTGCTATCTTGAAAGTCTCGGCTTGATCGCCACATGGATGGCGAAAACCGACTTTTTGTTTCAACGCAATTCCGGGCGGAAAACCGTCTCACACTTTTCCTGGAATTGCTCTAGCGAGGACGTCGCGCCTGCTCCGCTGGCGAGGGGCGCGATCGGAAGGGCGACGACATGAGCGACAACAACAATCCGTTTGGCGGCCAATTCGGCGGCAATTCCGGCCAGTACACCACTTCGGTGCAGTATGGCGGCGCCGAGCCGGCCAAGGCGGCAGCCGGCACCGTTCCGGCCGGTGGCGACCTGATCAAGGACACCACGACGGCCACCTTCGCCGCCGACGTCATCCAGGAATCGCGCAAACAACCGGTTCTGGTCGATTTCTGGGCTCCGTGGTGCGGGCCCTGCAAGCAGCTCACGCCGCAGCTGGAAAAGGCGGTCAAGGCCGCCGGCGGCAAGGTCAAGCTGGTCAAGATGAACATTGACGACCACCCCTCGATCGCCGGCCAGCTCGGCATCCAGTCGATCCCGGCGGTCATCGCCTTCAAGGACGGCCAGCCGGTCGACGGTTTCATGGGCGCCATCACGGAGAGCCAGATCGGCGACTTCATCACCAAGGTCGGCGGCAAGGGCGATGGCGCGCCGCCGGTCGCCGAAGCGCTGGCCGCGGCAGCCGAGGCTCATGCGGCGGGCGATACGCAGACCGCTGCCGACATCTATGACGCCATACTGGCGCAGGCGCCGGAGACGATCGAGGCGATCGCCGGGCTGGGCGAGCTTCTGTTCGAGGCCGGCGACAGAGAGGGCGCCGAGGCGCTGCTGGCAACGGCGCCGGAGGCCAAGAAGGATGCGCCCGCGCTTGCCGCGCTGCGCGCCAAGATGACGCTGGCCGCGGAAGCGGCCGCGCTCGGCAATCCGGCCGAGTTCGAGCAGCGCCTGGCCGCCAATCCCGGCGACCACCAGGCGCGTTTCGATCTTGCCATGGTCCAGAATGCGCGAGGCGATCGCCACGCGGCGGCCGACAATCTGCTGGCCATCATCAAGGCGGACCGCACCTGGAACGAGGACGGCGCCAGGGCGCAGCTGTTGAAGCTGTTCGAGGCCTGGGGCATGACCGACGAGGCGACGCTGGCGGCGCGGCGCAAATTGTCGTCGCTGCTGTTTTCCTAGTGCATGATCCCGAAAAGTGGGAACCGGTTTTCGGAAAAGATCATGCACCAACAAATAGCCATTCGCCGGCGAAATTGTTCGTGGAGCGGCTCGGGGGCCTTGCGGCCTGCGGCGGCTGCGCCAGATTAAGGCGATGCTGACGATGCGGGGCTGCGCAGGCTGCATGCCGCCGAAGCGATCGGAGGACTTAAGTGCAGGTCGGAAACGCATATTACCGGGTCGGCAAGGATTTGCCGTCAACCATCCCGGTGTTTCCGCTTGCCGGCGCGCTGCTTCTGCCGGGCGGCCGCATGCCGCTCAATATTTTCGAGCCGCGCTATCTCGAGATGGTGGATGAGGCGATCGCCGGCGCGCGGCTGATCGGCATCATCCAGCCCAGCCTCGATGGTGCGCTGCGCGCCGATGGCGAGCCGGAACTGTGCAATGTCGGCTGCGCCGGGCGCATCATCTCGATGGCCGAGAGCGGCGACGGCCGTTATCTGATTTCGCTGCAAGGCGTATGCCGGTTCCGCATCGCTCATGAGCTGCCGGTGAAGACGCCGTTTCGGCAATGCAAGCTGGCACCGTTCCTCACCGATCTTAGCGAAGACCAGGCGGCAAACGAGATCGACCGGCCGGCGCTGCTCAAAGCGTTTCGCGCCTATCTGCAGGCCAACGATCTCGAAGCCGACTGGGAAAGCGTCAGCCGCGCCGAAAACGCCATGCTGGTCAACGCGCTGTCGATGATGGCGCCCTACGGGCCGGCCGAGAAACAGGCGCTGTTGGAAGCGCCGGATCTAAGGGCGCGGGCCGAGACGCTGATCGCCATCACCGAAATGGCGCTGGCGCGCGAGAATGAGGATTTTGGCTCCAGTCTCCAATAGGGGCTGGCCGGGTTTGGCTGAAAGGGGATCTGATGGCTGCGGACGGGCGTGAGGGCAAGGCGGCCAATGTCGATCCAAAGCTGCTGGAGCTGCTGGCTTGCCCGCTGACCAAGGGGCCGCTGGCCTGGGACCCCGAGCGTGGCGAGCTGATCTCGCGAGTGGCCAAGCTCGCCTATCCGGTTCGCGACGGCATCCCGATCATGCTGCCCTCGGAGGCGCGGAGCATTTCGGCCGAAGACGTGCTGTCGCCGCCGCGGCTGAGTGGGCCGGCGCAGGCTGGACGCTGATCGGGGCAAAGCGCCCCTCCCTTCGATGGGCGTCTCCGCAAAGCCCTACTGGAAATTGCGGCCCTTTGGCATGACGCTCTCTGCTTTGTCGGAGAGTGCCGCAATGTCCGGACGGGCGGGCACAGCCGGCGTCATCTCTTCCAGAAGCACAGTCAGCCAAGGGGTCAAATCCTCGATCTTTTCGGCGACGATGTGGATGACGTCGGATTCCGACTGCAGCTTGCCGGTGACCTTGACGAAGCGGGCGCCCATGACGATGGGGCGGAAGCGGGTAAACGTCCTTTCCCAGAAAATGACGTTGGCGACCGCCTTGTCGTCCTCCAGGGTCAGGAAGATCGCATTGCCCTTGCCGGGCCGCTGGCGCACCAGCACCAGGCCGGCGACGGAAACCCGCCGGCCGTCGCGAACCAAGCCAAGGTTGGCGTTGGGGATGACGCCGGCGCGGTCGAGCCGCTCGCGCAGGAAGGCGACCGGATGCGCCTTCAAGGACAGGCCGAGCGCGCGGTAATCGTGGATGACATGTTCGCCGAGCGGCATTGTCGGCAGTTTCGTCGCGGGCTCGAGCTCGCGCAGGCGGATCGCCGGCTGGTCGAACAGCGGCAGCCTTTCGGCCGCACTCTTGCCGTCCAGCGCGCGCACCGCCCACAAGGCTTCGCGACGATCAAGGCCGAGCGAGCGGAAGGCGTCGGCCTGTGCCAGCCTTTCGATGTCGTCGACATCGAGGCCCGAGCGCAGCCAGACATCGCGCACGCTTGAGTAGCCGGCACCGCGTCGCGCCACAAAAGCCTCCATGCGCTCCTTGGAAAGCCCCTTGATCTGCCTGAAGCCGAGCCGAACGGCGTGCCTTGTCTCGATCACACCGCGCATCTCGGCATGGCGTGGCAGGATCCGGCCGGGATCGAAGTCGTCTTCCTCCAGCGTGCAGTCCCAGCCTGAGAAATTGACGTCGGCGTCGCGGATATCGACGCCATGGTCGCGCGCGTCGCGAACCAGCTGGGCCGGCTGGTAGAACCCCATAGGCTGTGAGTTCAGGATCGCGGCGCAGAACACGTCGGGATAGAAGGTCTTGAACCAGCAGGAGGCATAGACGAGCAGCGCGAAGGAGGCGGCATGGCTTTCGGGAAAGCCGTATTCGCCGAAGCCTTCGATCTGCTTGAAGCAGCGCTCGGCGAAGTCCTTGGTGTATCCCTTGCCGACCATGCCGTCGATCATGCGCTGGCGGTAATTGCCGATGGTGCCGGTGCGCTTGAAGGTGGCCATGGCGCGGCGCAATTCGTCGGCTTCGCCCGGCTTGAAACCGCCGGCGACGATGGCGATCTTCATCGCCTGTTCCTGAAACAGCGGCACGCCCAGCGTCTTCTTGAGGATCGCCTCCAACTCCGGCTTTTGATACTCGGCCTTTTCCTTGCCTTGCCGGCGCCGCAGATAGGGATGAACCATGTCGCCCTGGATCGGGCCCGGCCGCACGATCGCCACCTCGATGACAAGGTCGTAGAAGTCCTTTGGCTTGAGCCTTGGCAGCATCGACATCTGAGCGCGCGATTCGATCTGGAAGACGCCGAGCGTGTCGGCTCGGCAGATCATGTCGTAGACATGCCTGTCCTCAGGCGGGAGGCTGCCCAGCACGTAGGGCCTGCCATACTCATCGCGCGCATCCGGATAATGCTCTGTGAGCAAGGTGAAGGCGCGTTTCAGGCAGGTCAGCATGCCGAGCGCCAGCACGTCGACCTTCAAAATCTTGACCGCGTCGAGATCGTCCTTGTCCCATTCGACCATCTTGCGAGCCTCCATCGCCGTCTTGACGATGGGCACGATCTCGTCGAGCCGGTCCCTGGTGATGACGAAGCCGCCGACATGCTGCGACAAATGCCGGGGAAAGCCCATGATCTCGTTGGCGTGGGCGAGCACATGCCGGGTCGAGGTTTCGCTGCGGTCGAGGCCGCCGGCATGCGCCTCCTTCTCGCCGAGCTCCGAGGTCGACCAGCCCCAGATCGAGCTGGACAGCGCGCTGCGGACATCGTCTGACAGGCTCATGGCCTTCGCCACCTCGCGCAGCGCCGAGCGGCCGCGATAGCTGATGACGGCGGCGGCCAGCGCTGTGCGCTTGGCGCTGTATTTCGAATAGATGTACTGGATCACCTCTTCGCGCCGCTCATGCTCGAAGTCGACGTCGATGTCGGGCGGCTCGTTGCGCTCCTCGGAAATGAACCGCTCGAACAGCGTGTCGATGCGCTCCGGGCCGACCTCGGTGATGCCGATGCAGAAGCAGACGATCGAATTGGCGGCCGAGCCTCTGCCCTGGCACAGAATGCCCTCGTTGCGGGCGAACTGGACGATGTCGTAAACGGTCAGGAAATAGCGCGCATAGTTTAGGCGCTCGATCAGAGCGAGCTCTTCATCGATGCGCTGCGAGACGGAAGCGGGGACGCCCGCCGGATAGCGCGTGGCGGCCCCCTCCCTGGCCAGACGCTCGAGCTCGGCCTGCGGCCCGAGGCCCGATTGCGTCGGCTCGTCGGGATAATTGTACTGGAGATCGCCAAGCGAGAAGGTCAGCTCTCCGGCGAAGCGCAGCGTCTCGGCCAGCGCCTGCGGATGACGGCGGAAGAGACGGGCCATTTCCAGCGGCGGCTTCAGATGGCGCTCGGCATTGGCCGTCAGCTCCAGCCCGACCTCGGCGACCGGCACATTGAGGCGGATGGCGGTGAGCACGTCCTGCAAGGAGCGTCGTTCGGCGCTGTGATAGAGCACATCGTTGGTCGCCATCAGCGGCACGCCGGCGGCGTCGGCCATGGCGGCCGCCTGTTCGATGCGGAAACGGTCATGGCCGCGATAATCCGGTGCCACGCCAAGCCGCAGGTTTGCGCCGAACCGGTCCTTCAGCTGACGGATCAATGCCAGGGGATCATCCGCATTCGCCGAGAGATCCGGCAGCACCGCCAGCGACAGCAGGGCGCCCCATTCGAGCAGGTCGCTGCGCTGGAGAAGGGTCGCGCCCTTCTCGTTTTCGTCGCGCAGATTGGCCTGCGTCAGCATGCGGCAGAGATGGCCCCAGCCCTTGCGGTTCTGCGGGTAGGCGAGAATATCCGGCGTGCCGTCGCCGAACACCAGCCGGCAACCGGGGTGATAGGCGAGCTTCTCGACCTTGGCCTGCTGCCAGGCGCGCACGACGCCGGCCACGGTGTTGCGGTCGGCAAGCCCGATCGAGGAAAAGCCGAGGAATTTGGCGGCGACCACCAACTCCTCCGGCTTGGAGGCGCCGCGAAGGAAGGAGAAATTCGACTGGATGCCGAACTCGGCATAGGGGATGACGGTCAGCGCGTTCATGCGAACACCCCGTGCATGAACCAGCGCGGCGAAGGCTGGCCGGCGCCGTAGAGCCCCTGGCGGTAGAGCCAATAGCGTCGGCCCTCTGCATCCTCGATGCGGAAATAATCGCGGGTCGGTGCGTCCTCCTCACCCTTCTGCCACCATTCCGGCGCGATGCGTTCGGGCCCTTCGGCGCGGGCGACCCGGTAGAGCGCACGCCGCCAGCGAAAGTTCATCGGCGGGCCTTCCGGCATTTCCGTCGCCGGTACCTCGATTGGCTCGGGCGACCGGAACAGCCGGATCGGCCGCTCCGGCGGGAAGATTGTTGCGGGCGGCGCGTCTTTCCGGTCCGACCTTTTCGGCGGCGTGGTCCGCTGCGGCGCCTCGGAAAAGGGTATGGTGGCGACGGCGCGTTCCGGCAGATGGCTCTCGACAGCGACCGCTTTCAGCACAGCAGTGTCGCCGAGCCGGGCGCGGATGCGGTCGGCAAACATCGCGATGTCGGCGCTGTCATCCTCGGTCTCTCCGGTCAAATCGGCCTGCTGCATGTCGAAGGCGGCCGCCGCCAGCACCGAAAGCCGCACCAGGTCGAAACCGTAGCCGGCATCGATGTCCTGCTCGAGCGCTGTCAGCCGCTCGTGGAACAGGCGCTGGATCAGCTTCGGTTCGCGCAAGGGCCGTGACGTACCGACACTGAGCCGGCTGACAGCGCCGTCGACGCGAAACAAAAGCAGCGCGAGCATCCGGGCGCCCTCGCCGCGGCGCTCGAGATCGACCTTCAGCGTCACCGCCAGCATTTCCACCAGCCGTTCGATCTCGGCGGTCAGCACGATCGGCTCGGCGAGGTGGCGTTCGACCGAAAGCGGCGCCACCGGCAGGCGCGGCGACACCGCCTCGTCGAGGCGGCCGAGCGCCTGGTCGATACGCAACAGCAAGGTCGCGCCGAAGCGGCGGGCAAGCGGCGCGCGCGGTGCGGCCATGACGGCGCCGGCGGTGCGCAGGCCGACACTTTCCAGGCTGGCGCGGATATCAGGCTCGATGCGCAAAGCGGCCAGCGGCAAAGGGGCAAGCAGGGCTTCCTCCTCGCCTGAGGGAACGATGCGGTCGCCGCAGAAGCGCGCCGCCGCCCAGGCCGCGCCCGGCGTTGCGGCAAGCCCGGCGCGGACGTCAAAACCCTGCTGGAAAAAGCGCGCAAGGATGTCGTCCAGCATGGCGCGTTCGCCGCCGAACAGATGCGTGCAGCCGGTGACGTCGAGATAAAGCCCGTCGGCGCCGTCCAGCGCCACCAGCGGCGTGTAACGGTCGCACCAGTCGGCGAGGCCTTCGAGCAGCCGGCGGTCGGCCTCCGGGTCGGCCTCGACGATGTCGATCGAGGGATGCATGGCGCGCGCGTCGGCAATGCCCATGCCGCGCTTCAGGTGCAGCGCCTCAGCCCGCTCGTCGAGGGCCGAAATGCGCTGGGCGTTGCGGTCGCGATGGCTGATCACCAGTGGCAGATGATCCGACGGCCGGGAACGCCACGACCGTCCCAGGCGCTGGCGCAGGATCCGTTCCGCCCCGAGATGCGGGAACCACAGCGACAGAATTCTCTGGTTGTTCCTTGCGTGGCCGTCTTTCTTCGAAACGGTGTTCATCGGGGTTCCACTCTAGTGTGAATTGTCCAGGCAGGGCGGTGCGGCTCTTGCCGATGCTGACGGTGAAGGCGGGGCGGCCGATCGAGCCGGCGAGCGGCCCGGCGATGGTCCGGCGGCTTGCAGCCGCTGCGGACGACACGATGAGGCGCACCGGGGCGGCGGTTGGTTCGGCCTCGCCGGCCTGGCGCAATAGGAACACCGGCCGGCCGGCGCTCTGGGCGCGGGCGTGCAGCCGGCGCGTCGCGGTGAGGTCGAGACGCTGCGGGCTGCCGCGGATTTCGAGGATGATTGCGGCGAGCGCGGTCATCTTCGCGGCCTCCTCGGCCACCCACAGCGCATCGGTGAGTTTCGGCGCCTCGGAAAACAGCAATTGCTCCGGCGCGATGCCGAACATGCCCTGCAATCCCCTGGCATAGGGAAAGCCGGCCTCGCGAAAAATCTCCGACGTGCCGATCCACAGCGCGGGCAGGTTCTGCCCCCTGAGGATCAGGCTGACCAGCGACAGCACAAAGCCGGCGACGGCCCCGGCATTGCGGGTCTCGAGGCCGTGGATTTCGGTCAGGGCGGCTTTCGGCAGGCCGCCGCTCAGCGCTGCATCGAGGCGCTCGACGCCGGTGGGCAGGAAGGCATCCGGCGAAGCCACGGCAAGGCCGCGCCGGATGATGGTGACATCGGCATTAGGTTCGGGCGCACCGCCGATAGCGCTGTCAGCGCGCGCACGAGGCCGCTCGCCAGCCGGCGCGGCCAGGCGCTCGGGCAGCGTTCCCTCGATCTTCGCGATCTGGCGGCGCAGGGCAAAAACAGTCTCCCGCGCCACGGCTGATGTCGCCATGACGGTCAGTTTCTCGCACAATTGTTCCTGTTATGTTCCTATAGATTCCAGAGGGTGACGGAAGAGTCAAGCGGAGTCATGGGGAATTTATTCCTGTCTCCGAGCCGGGAGGATAGGCGGCCGCCGCGTTCATTTGCCGATTCCGGAGGGAAAGCCTATATGCCGGGATCAAAGGACTAACGCATGGCCCGCATCTACAAGACCCGCACCTGGCACGACGAACTCTCGCCCTCGATCGAGGAGATGGAGTTTCTGGCGCTGGAGGCCTATGCGCATCTGCCGGACGATTTTCGCAAGCTGACCGGCGAGATCGTCATCGTGATCGCCGAGTTCCCGACCGACGAGATCATGGACGATCTGTCGCTGGAGACGCCGTTCGACCTGCTCGGCCTGTTCGAGGGCCGCGGCATCGCCGAGCGCTGGAACCCGCAGACCGGCGAAGGCCCGAACCGCATCACGCTGTACCGCCGCGCCATCCTCGACTACTGGGCCGAGAACGAAGAAACGCTGGGCGACATCGTCACCCACGTGCTGATCCACGAGATCGGCCACCATTTCGGCCTGTCGGACGATGATATGGAGAAGATCGAAGAGGCGGTGGAGTAGGACGTGCCGATTTTCAGGTGAGGCCGGCCTGCAAATGGTAGCTTCCTGCGCTTCCGGTGCTCACGTACTTAAAGTACGCTCCGCTCCGGTTCTCGGAGCCACCATTTTCGACTCTGCCTGACCTGAATCTCGACACATCCTGCGTCGGCGCTTTGGCAAAGCCTACCAGTCGCTGAGCTTCGTATCCGGCCCGTATTCCTGGCCGTCGACATCCTTCACCACCGCCTGGCCGCAGCGCATCGACTTGGTCTTCTTGTCGTAGGCGTAGGTAGGTGAGCCGAACAGGTGCCAGCCCTTGTTCAGCGCCGCCGTCACCTTGTGGCAGAAGCTGGAATCGTCCGGGGCGGACAGAAAGCGATAGAGTTTCATGGGTCAGGTCCTGTCGTGAATTCTGTACTTGTTGCGGTGTGATCTTCTGAAGCCGGCTTAGGCAATCATGCGCCGATGGCGGCGGCCTTCGCCAGCAATTTTTCGGCCTGCGCCAAATGCAGCCGCTCGACCATCCTGCCGTCCAGCGCAATCACGCCCTTGCCGGTATTTTCCGGCAAGGCGAAGGCTTCCTTCACCGCCCGCGCCTCGGCCAGGGCTTCGGGCGCGGGTGCGAAGGCGCGGTTGGCGGCGTCGATCTGGGCCGGGTGGATCAACGTCTTGCCGTCGAACCCCATGGCGGCGGCCTCCATGCATTCGCGCGCGAACGCGTCGAGGTCGCGAAAATCATTGGATACGCCGTCGAGAATGTCGATGCCGCCGGCCCGCGCGGCCAGCACCATCTGCATCAGCCACGGCACGAGGTAGCGCCGGTCGGGCGTCGCCAGAATGCCGGTCTCCTTGACCAAATCGTTCGTTCCGGCAACGAAACAATTAAGGCGCGAGGCCGGATCGCGGCCGAGTTCGGCGATGGCGCCGATGTTGAGCATGGCCTTGGGCGTCTCGATCATCGCCCAGAGTTTGACACCGTCAGGGGCAAAATTGTCGTCGAGCACGTCGCCGACTTCGAGGATGTCGCGCGGCGTGGCGACCTTGGACAACAGGATGCCGTCCGGCTCGAATCTTGCCGCGGCCAGCAGGTCGTCGTTGCCCCAATCGCTGGACAGCGCGTTGACACGCACGATCATCTCGCATCGCCGCTTCGGCCGGTTGGCGAAAATGCCGGCCAGCTTTTCCCGCGCCGCGACCTTGTCGATGGGAGCGACGGCGTCTTCGAGGTCGATGATCACGGCATCGCAGGTAAGCGCCGCGATCTTGGCCAGCGCCTTGTCGTTGGAGGCGGGGACGTAGAGTACCGAGCGGCGCGGGCGGTAGGGTTCGCTTGTCATGGCGTGATCTATGGCGGCTGTGGACGGGTGAGGCAAGGGTGCGGCTGGTGATTGGCGAAGTCGGCGCTGCCCTCACCTTGTCTGTCCTCCTCAGCAGTTGCGGAAGGGAGCCCTTCCTCTCCCCCGTCGATCGGGGGAGAGGTGTCGAGCGAAGCTCGACGGAGTGGGGGTCGACCCTTGGGTGCAAAGTCAGGCGATGCTTGCGCCTAGCGCCCTTATGTCCGTTCGCGGCGAAGGTGGTTCCCCCACTCCGTCTCGGCTTCGCCGAGCCACCTCTCCCCCCCTCCGGAGGGAGAGGAAAGGAGCCTGCACAAAAACTGCACATCTCTGGGGAAAACCTCCTCCGCTCCGCCCTGTCGTCTCCCTGGCGACCAGCGACAAGGGCGGCATGCAAAAGCAAAACACCCTCCGTCTGCCCTACAGGCTGCGCAGCGAAAGCTGGTGGTTGGTCGACCCGCCCCGGCCAGAGGCAAGCCATCGCCCTGAGGCAAGCCTGCTCCCTTTTATCCGCAGGCATCCGCCGGTCGGTCGCGTCCAGCCCATCAGGAAGATCCGCGCATGACATCGTTCGTCAGCTTTTGCAGCCGCTTCGGCATTGCCGTCCTGCTCGTCGCGCTGGCGGATTTTTTCTTTTACGACCAGCCAGTTGGCATCACCGTCCTTGTGTTCGCCATCGCGACTGCCACCGCGGTGGTGGCCGTGCATCCTTCCGCCCTGAATTCCCCCAGGCCCTGGCTCAAGCCGGTCTGCCTGCTCGCCGCTCTGCTGCCGCTGGCCGAGAATGTCAGCCCGCTGTCGGTCTCGATCGCGCTCGTTGCCATGGTGGTGTTTGCGCTGTCGCTGGCCGGGCGGCTGCGGCGCCGCATCGCCGGCGTTGCCCGCCAGATCACCTTGTTTCTCCTGGCTGTGCCGCTGCGGTTCATCAGCGATTTCATCCGCTGGCGCAAAACGGCGCGGCGGTTCGGCCGGCGCCGGATCCGGGTTGCTTCCATCGCAGTCTGGGTCATGCCGCTGACGCTGGGCGCGGTCTTCCTGGCGCTGTTCGGCGCCGCCAATCCGGTCATCGATTACTGGCTGTCGCTGATCGACCTGATGAAACTCATCGATCTCATCCAACTGGCGCGGATTGTCTTCTGGCTGGTCGTGCTCGCCGGCGTGTGGGCTTTGCTGCGCCCGCGCGTGCCACGCTTCCTGCCTCGTATCCGACGGCCAGGCCACGGTCTTGCCGGTACCCGACCAGCGACCAAAGCGCAGCGGCATGTCGTCGAGGACATCGTCTTCGGCAAGGGCGCCATCCTGCGCGCGCTGCTCGTCTTCAACGCGCTGTTTGCGCTGCAGACCGGGCTCGACGCGGCCTATCTCTGGGGTGGGATCGCCCTTCCCGACGGCATGAGCTACGCTACCTATGCGCATCGCGGCGCCTATCCGCTGATCGCCACTGCGCTGCTTGCCGCCGGCTTCGTGCTGGCGGCGCTGCGGCCGGGCAGCGAAACCTCGGGCGATCCGCTGATCCGCCGGCTGGTCTATGCCTGGGTGGCGCAGAACATAGTGCTGGTCATCTCGTCGATCCTGCGGCTCGATCTCTATATCGGCGTCTATGCGCTGACCTACTGGCGCATCGCGGCTTTCGTCTGGATGGGGCTGGTGGCATCAGGGCTTGCGCTGATCATAGCCCGCATCGCGCTCGGAAAATCCAACGAATGGCTGCTCTCCGCCAATCTTCTGACGCTATCGGCGACGCTTTATGCCTGCTGCTTCATCAACTTCGCAGCTGTGATCGCAAACTTCAATGTCGACCACTCCCTGGAAATGTCCGGTTCCGGCACGCCGCTCGATGCCGAATATCTACGCTCGTTCGGCGCTGTCGCCATGCCGGCGCTGGACCGCTACTACATGCACAAATTCGGGAACCAAACCACCTATCTGGCCGACCAGCTGATGATCGACGACTATATCGCCGAGCAGAAGAAGTGGCGCGCCTGGAGCTTTCGCGGCTGGCGGCTCGTGCAGGTTCTCGACAAGAGAGGCCCGCTCGTGCTTCCTCTGGCACAGCAACCTTCGCGACCGTCCCAACCTTCCATGCCGGACCGCTAGACCCATGCCGCATCAAATCCTGGTCGCCGACGACGATCCGCACATTCGCGAAATCATCTGCTTTGCGCTGGAAAAGGCCGGCATGAAGACGCAAGCAGTCGCGGATGGCGCCGCCGCCCTGCAGGCGATCGAGCGCCGCGAGCCCGACCTCGTCGTGCTCGACATCGGCATGCCGGAGATGGATGGGCTGGAGGTCTGCCGGCGGCTCAGGCAGCGGTCCGACGTGCCGGTGCTGTTCCTGTCGGCGCGTGACGAGGAGATCGACCGCATCCTCGGGCTCGAAATGGGCGGCGACGACTACGTGACCAAGCCGTTCAGCCCGCGCGAACTGGTGGCGCGCGTCAATGTCATCCTGCGCCGCGCCCGCGCCGTACCGGAACCGGCCGATGCCCGAAACTTCGCGCATGGCAAGCTCAGCCTGGTGCCGGCCAGTCACGGCGCCAGTTTCGACGGCAAGGCACTGGCGCTGACGGCGATCGAATTCTCGATCCTGAAGGGATTTCTGGCGCGTCCGGCGCATGTGCTGGGCCGTGACCTCGTGGTGGCCAGCGCCTATGCCGCCAACATCCACGTCGCCGACCGCACCGTCGACAGCCATATCCGCAACATCCGCGCCAAGCTCGCGGCGGCAGGCTGCCTCGACGCCATCGAAACCGTGCATGGTGTCGGTTTTCGGCTCGGCCGATGCGGCGCCTGAGCGACGCCAAATGGATCGGCACCAAATGGCGGCCAAGGCTGGCCACGGTGGTTCTCGCCATCCTCATCATGGTGCTGGCGCTGCCGCTGGTCGGGCTGTTCTTCTTCCGGCTTTATGAAAACCAGCTGATCCGCCAGACCGAGGGCGAGCTGATCGCTCAAGGCGCCGTCATCGCTGCCATCTATGCACAGGATGTCCGCGACGCCGGCATTTCCCCGGACAAGCTCGGTGCGCCGGTTGAAGCAGAGAGCGACGATGCCAGCCGCAGCGACGACTCACCCTACCAGCCGATCGAGCCTAGCCTCGACCTCGCCTCCGACTATCTGCTGCCGACCCGGCCCGCCGGCGTGGCTGCCGCCGCCGATCCAGCCTTTGCGGCGATCGGCGCGCGGCTGTCTGGAATTCTCGACGCAACGCAGAAAACCACGCTGGCCGGCTTCCGGCTGCTCGACCCCAAGGGCGTCGTCATTGCCGGGCGCGATGAGGTCGGCATGTCGCTCGGCGGCGTCGAGGAGGTGCGCGAGGCCCTTGCCGGCCGCTATGCCAGCGCGCTCAGGCAAAGGATCCCCGACCAGCCGCCACCGCCTCTCTACTCGGTCAGCCGCGGCACAAAAGTCCGCGTCTTTGTCGCCATGCCGATTGCGGTCGACGGTCACGTCGCCGGGGTGATCTATCTGTCGCGAACGCCGAACAACATCATCAAGCATCTCTACGGCGAACGCGGCAAGGTGACGCTCGCGGCCATCGCCATGCTTTGCGGCACGCTGCTGATCGCGCTGGTTTTCCTGCGCACCGTCAGCCGGCCGATCTACGCGCTGATGGAGCGCACCAGGCGCATCGCCGCCGGCGATCGCGACGCGATCCGGCCGCTCGACCATCACGGCACGCGCGAAATGGCCGAACTGTCCGCCGCCTTCCTCGACATGGCCGAAAAGCTGCAGGCGCGCTCCGACAGCATCCAGACCTTTGCTACCCATGTCTCGCATGAGCTAAAATCGCCGCTGACGGCGATCCAGGGTGCAGCCGAGCTGTTGCGCGATTCCGGCGAGGCGATGGACGCCGCCGAGCGCAAGCGGTTCTCCGGCAACATCGTCAACGATGCCGGGCGCCTCAATCTGCTGGTGCGGCGCCTGCTCGATCTTGCGCGTGCCGAAAACCTGGCACCCAGCGGCGAAAGCACCTCGCTCGATGGGGCGCTCGCGCTGCTGCCGGTGGACGGCCGGCTGGCGGTCAAAGTCGAGGCCGGCGGCGCCCTAGGCTTGCGCATCTCGGCCGAGAATGCGGCCATCGTGCTTGCCAATTTGATCGACAATTCGGCCAGGCACGGCGCGACGCAGGTCTTGCTGACGGCGGCCGGCGCCGACGGCAAGGCAACCATTGCGGTCAGCGACGACGGCGCCGGCATTTCACCGAGCAACAGGGCTCGCATTTTCGAGCCATTCTTCACCACGCGGCGCGAATCCGGCGGCACCGGCATGGGCCTCGGCATCGTGCTGGCCCTCCTGAAAGCGCATGATGGCACGATCGCGCTGGTTGACTCCGGACGCGGCACGCGCTTCGAGATTTCCTTGCCGGCCGCGTAAAGGCCGCTGGATTGGAGAACAGAGTGCGCTACGACATCGTCATCATCGGCGGAGCCATCGTCGGTTCCTCGGTCGCCTACTATCTGCGCGAGGAGGGATTCACCGGATCGATCGCGCTGATCGAGCGCGATCCGCAATTCGCCCATGCGGCCACGACGCTGTCGATGGCCTCGATCCGTCAGCAATTCTCGATCCCGGAAAACATCCGCCTGTCGCAATTCACCCTGGGGCTATTTCGACGACTGAAGGAGGAATTCGGCACCGATGCCGATATCGGTTTTCGCGAGGGCGGCTATCTGATCCTCGCCGGCGACACCGGGCTGCCGATCCTGAAAGCCAACCACGAAGCGCAGGTCGCCGAGGGCGCCGACATTCTGCTCGAGGACGCCGACCAGTTGGCGAAGCGCTTTTCCTGGCTGTCGACGGAAGGCATCAGCGCCGGCGCCTTCGGTCGCACCGGCGAGGGCTGGTTCGACGCGCATGCGATGCTGACGCTGTTCCGCAAGGCGCTGCGCGACAGACAAATCGATTTCATCGCCGGCGATGTCACCGGTATCGAGCGGCAGGGCAACCGCGTCACCGGCGTGAGCCTCGACAATGGCGAAAGGCTCGAAGCCGGCATCGTCGTCAATGCCGCCGGCCCAAACGCCGGCAAGGTCGCCGCCCTTGCCGGGCTGGCGCTGCCGGTCGAACCGCGCAAGCGCAATGTCTTCGTCTTCGAGGCGCGGGAAAAATATGCCGACATGCCGCTGCTGGTCGATCCCTCCGGCATCTATGTCCGGCCGGAAGGCTCGGTCTATCTCACCGGCGGCGCCGAGCCGGAAGAGGGTGATGGCCCCGCCGACCCCCGGGATTTCGATGTCGACTGGCCGCTGTTCGAAGAGGTGATCTGGCCGATACTGGCAACGCGCATCCCAGCCTTCGAGGCGATCAAGTCGACACGCGCCTGGGCCGGCCACTATGACTACAACACGCTCGACCAGAACGCCGTCATCGGCCCGCATCCCGAGGTCGGCAATTTCGTCTTCGCCAACGGGTTTTCAGGTCATGGCCTGCAGCAGGCGCCGGCGGTCGGCAAGGCGCTGGCCGAGTTGCTGGTGCATGGCGGTTACCGGACGGTGGACTGCTCGGCGTTCGGTTACAGCCGCGTGGCCGAGGGGCGGCCGTTCCGGGAATTGAATGTGATTTGAGCGCCTCTTTTTCCTTCTCCCCCCTGTGGGAGAAGGTGTCGCCGAAGGCGACGGATGAGGGGTGTTCCAGGGAATGCCAGCGTCTCACTCCGCTGGAACACCCCTCATCCGTCTCGGCGCTTCGCGCCGATCCACCTTCCCCCACAGGGAGGGAAGGAAGAAGCGTCTACGCAACCATGGCACTTACTGAGTGCGCATTGCCCAGCGCATGCCCGGCTGCCGTGTTGTCGAAAATGCCCCAGACCTCCGCCCCGGAGGCGGCCGCTGCGTCCACCTGCCGGCCAAACCGGGCGAGGCTTTCGGCATCGTAGTCCGAATAATAGATGCGCGGCGCGCCATGCCAGCGGAAATAGGCAAGCCCTGACCAGCCGGCCGGCGCCGCCGCCTCCGGAACGGGAGCCGGGTCGGCGGCGACACGCGCAATCCGCCTTTCGGCCAAGAGTGCGTCCGCCTCGGCGCCGAACCAGCTGGGATGGCGCGGCTCGCATACCAGCCTCGCACGGGTGCGCTTGCCCAGCATGTCGAAGAAACTGTCGACGACATCCGGCTCGAAAGGCAGGCTCGGCGGCAGCTGCACCAAAAGCACACTCAGTTTTGCGCCGAGACCTCCTGCCTGTTCGAGAAAGTCCTCTGCCAGCGTCTCGCAGTCGGCGAGGCGGTGCTCATGAGTCATAGCTTTCGGCGTCTTGACGGCGAAGCGGAACTGCTCCGGCACCGAGCGTGCCCAGCGCTCATAGGTCTCACGACGGTGCGGCTTGTAGAAAGCGGTGTCGATCTCGACGACGGGAAAGCGTTTTGCGTAACGCTCGAGATGCGAACCGGATTGCGCAAAAGCATCCTTGTAGCGTGTCGGAATTCCCCAGCCGGCCGTGCCTATGAAAGATCGGCGGTTCTCCATGCCGGAGATGTGGGCAGGATGAGGCGCGGGTCAAGACCGTATTCAGGAAAGGACAATGACATCCTGCGGCGCCCTTCGGTTGTTCCGCTGGGACCTAAACACCGTTCCGCATCGCCCAAGAACACCGAGCGCCTTTGCCGGTATTGATTGCAGCCAGTCGACGGAAGTTCAAAGTGCATCCGATGGCAGCCGGCCTATCTAAGGCACGACCGGCGGCACTGACCCTGCCCGCCGGTCGTGGACTTGCCGTTGCGCTTGGTTCGGCTGGCGTCACCCCTTGCGGCCGAACCAGAATGCGTCGGGCATGCGCGTCATGCCGATACGCTCGTAGAAGCCGACGGCGTCGGGCATCGAGATCAGGCTGATGGCGACCGATGGCCCGAGCTGCCGGCGCACCTCATCCATCAGGCCCTTGCCGATGCCAAGGCCTTGCGCCGATTGCGACACGGCGAGCTCGGAGATGTAGCACACCCAGGAAAAATCCGTGATGGCTCTGAGAACGCCGATCAGCGGCCTGTCTTCAAGATCCAGCCGCGCGGTCAGCACAAGATTTGCGCCCGAAAGCATCGCCTGCAGCCGGTCGTCGTCATCGACGGGGCGTGTCTCGCCAAGCGTGGATTCGACCAGCACGCGGCGGAATTCGGCGACGTCGAGCTTTGGCTCGCTGGCATAGAGGATTTTCGAGGGTGTGGTCATGGGCACAAGGGTGCACCAGCCGTCGCCGGTTTTAAAGACGCTGCCGCGCCGATCTTTTACGATCTAGGTCGCGCGCGAACAGTTGCCTTTTATTTGCCGCCGGCTTTGTGTAAACGGTGCGTCAGCAATCTCCCGCAACGAAATAGATATTCTGCATCGAAGACACAGGGCAAAGCCATGGACAAGTTCACCAAGCTCACCGGCGTCGCCGCTCCCATGCCGATCGTCAATGTCGACACCGACATGATCATCCCGAAGGATTATCTCAAGACGATCAAGCGCACCGGGCTCGGCAGCGGCCTGTTCGCCGAAATGCGCTACTTGGATGACGGTTCGGAAAACCCCGACTTCGTGCTCAACAAGCCGGCCTACCGCAAGGCGCAGATCCTGGTCGCCGGCGACAATTTCGGCTGCGGCTCGAGCCGCGAGCACGCGCCATGGGCGCTGCTCGACTTCGGCATTCGCTGCGTAATCTCGACCTCGTTCGCCGACATTTTCTACAACAACTGCTTCAAGAACGGCATCTTGCCGATCACCGTCAGCCCAGACGATCTGGACAAGCTGATGGACGACGCCTCGCGCGGTTCGAACGCGACGCTGTCGGTCGACCTCGAAGCCAAGGAAATCCGCGGTCCGGACGGCGGCGTGGTCACGTTCGACCTCGACGACTTCAAGCGCCACTGCCTCTTGAACGGCCTCGACGACATCGGCCTGACCATGGAAAAGGCCAGCGCCATCGACTCGTTCGAGAAGAAGAACGCCGCTGAGCGCCCCTGGGCCTGACAAGTACGATCTAAGACGATAGCCCGGCTTTCGCAGGCCGGGCTCGTGGCGGCTGAACGGAGGGGCAGTCATGACACGTTCGCTTCTTGCCGGCGCCTGCGCGCTGGCGTGGATGCTGATGCCGGTGGCGGGCTTTGCGCAAACGCAGACGCCGGCCGCCACCGCCCAGAAGCCGGCGACAGACCAGCCGGCGGCCGATCAGGGGGCGACCGACCAGGGCGCGCACGGCAGCGATGATGCGGCGGCCCCCGACGATGACAGCCAGGCGCCTATTCCGTTCGAAGGTGGGCAGCTGACCATCACCCAGCAGGAAGAGTATGGCGAGAAGGTGCTAGCCTATGACGGCAAGCAGCTGGCCAGCAATTACGACGTGTTTTTCGACAAGGTGGTCAAGGTCGGTGGCGTCAACGTGGCCCTGGTCGATGTCGGCGATGGCGGCAACCAGTGCGGCCCGGCCACGGTCATCGTCTGGAAGCCGGAAGGGGGCGAGATCCAGAGCCTTACGGTCGAGCAGGACGAGTGCGGCGCGCCGCCGGCGGCGGTCGCCGACAACGCCATCTATTTCGTGCCCTATCTCTTGCCGGGCGATACGAAGCAGGCGCTGCAATGGTCTCCCACCGAAGGGCTGACGATTTCCGGCGATCTGACCTACGCGCCGGAGCCGGGTACCGACTGGAAGGACATCGACCCGTCCAAGTACCAGAACATCATCGACGCCTTCCACAATGAGGCCGTCTACAAGGCGGCAAAGGCGCTGCTTGGCGACAGCATGCCCGATATGGCGACCAGCCTGCTGGTCGGCGGCGGCACCGAAAAGACGGCGTCCGGCGCCTTCTACGCCACCGGCTGCGTACCGCACGCTTGCGGCAGCAATGACGGCTTCATGGCGGTCGACCCGGTCAAGCACACGCTCTATTTCGCCCGCCGCGGCGACGATGACGAGCCGCAGGCCTGGCCTGACGTGAAGACCTGGCCGGCGGATGTGAAGGAAGCGATGGACAAGGCGCAGGGGAACTAGGGTTTCGCGACTGGCAGCGGAAGGACCGCTACGCCACGATCCTTCCCACCCCCCCTCTGCCCTGCCGGGCATCTCCCCCGCAAGGGGGGAGATCAGCCGTCACGACTGCCTTCGCCAATCAACACGCAAAGAATAGCTGCGGCGCAGAAGCTGCCAATCTCCCTCCTTGCGGGGGAGATGGCCGGCAGGCCAGAGGGGGGCTGTCCCGCCGCCGTCCAAGATTTGCACCTGAGTTGGCCCATGGCCTACTCGGCCCTTTCCCTGCAAAGTGTCCGCAACCATCAGCGAGGCCCCATGCGCAAACTCATCTCCACCGGTTCGCCCTTCGAAAAAACCGCCGGCTATTCGCGCGCGGTGGTGCAGGGCGATTGGTGTTTCGTTTCGGGAACTACCGGCTACGACTATGCGACCATGACCATGCCGGAGACGGTCGAGGCGCAGACGCGCAATTGCCTGGCCACCATCGCCAAGGCGCTTCAGGACGGCGGCTTCGACATTGCCGATGTGGTACGGGCGCATTACTACATCACCGACCAGGCTTTCGTGGATGTCGTCTTCCCGATCCTCGGCGAAGCCTTCAGCGAGATACGCCCGGCGGCGACGATGATCGTCTGCCAGCTCAACAAGCCGGAAATGAAGATCGAGATCGAAGTCACGGCGCTGCGGCGCACCGCCTGAGGTCAAAGGCATGACGGTCCGGCGCATCGTAGCCAATATCGGGACACCAGACGCGGCAGCGGCGAAGCGCTTCTACCAGGATGTGCTCGGCCTAGACATACTGATGGATCAGGGCTGGATCGTCACCTACGGATCCGACGAGCGGATGCAGGTGCAGGTCAGCTTCATGGCCCAGGGCGGCTCCGGCACGCCGGTGCCGGATCTGTCGATCGAAGTCGACGATGTCGATGCCTTGCTCGACGCCATGAAGGCCGCCGGTTTCGCGATCGAATACGGTCCGGCCGACGAGCCCTGGGGCGTGAGGCGCTTCTATGTGCGCGATCCGTTCGGCAGATTGGTGAATATTCTCTCGCATCGGTGACCGCGCTTCCAGGCTTGCGCGCCGCCCGCTTGGCGTTTAGCAAGGCCGCGGTTTCTCCAAACAGTATCGGGACGGTTCTGATGGCTTCGAAAAATCTTCTCCTGCTCGCCGGCGACGGCATCGGCCCGGAGTCGATGGCCGAGGTGAAGAAGCTGATTGCGGCCATGAACGCCAAACTCGGCAGCGGCTTTGCCACCGATGAGGGCCTGGTCGGCGGCTGCGCCTACGATGCGCATGGCGCGGCGATTTCGGATGCCGACATGGAAAAGGCGATGGCGGCGGATGCCGTGCTGTTCGGCGCCGTCGGCGGCCCGAAATGGGACAAGGTGCCTTACGAGGTGCGCCCCGAGGCGGGTCTCTTGCGGCTGCGCAAGGACATGGAGCTGTTCGCCAATCTCAGGCCCGCCATCTGCTACCCGGCGCTCGCCGCCTCCTCCTCGCTCAAGCAGGAGGTGGTCGAAGGGCTGGACATCCTCATCGTGCGTGAGCTCACCGGCGGCGTCTATTTCGGCGAGCCGAAGCAGATCATCGATCTCGGCAACGGCCAGAAGCGCGGCATCGACACCCAGGTCTACGACACGTTCGAGATCGAGCGCATTTCGGGCGTCGCCTTCGAGCTGGCACGCACCCGCAAGAACCACGTCACGTCGATGGAAAAGCGCAACGTCATGAAGTCGGGCGTGCTGTGGAACGAGGTTGTCACCCAGACCCAGAAGGCCAGATATGCCGACGTCAAGCTCGACCACATGCTGGCCGATGCCGGCGGCATGCAGCTGGTGCGCTGGCCAAAGCAGTTCGACGTCATCGTCACCGACAATTTGTTCGGCGACATGCTGTCCGATATCGCCGCCATGCTGACGGGCTCGATCGGCATGCTGCCGTCGGCCTCGCTCGGCGCGCCCGATGTGAAGACCAAGAAGCGCAAGGCGCTCTATGAGCCGGTGCATGGCTCGGCGCCCGACATTGCGGGACAGGGCATCGCCAACCCGATCGCCATGATCGCCTCCTTCGCCATGTGCCTGCGCTATTCCTTCGGCATGGTCGATGAGGCCGACAAACTCGAAGCGGCAATCGCCGCAGTGCTCGATGACGGCCTGCGCACCAAGGACATTTTCTCCGAGGGCATGATCGAGGTCGGCACGGTCGCGATGGGCGATGCCATCATCGCCAAGTTCCTTGGCTGATCCGGAGGCGGTCGACGTCCGCTGGGCGACGACCGACGACGCCGAAGCGCTTGCCACTGTGCTTTGCGAGATGGCGGCGCACTATCGGCAGGCGTCGCTCGATCACGGCCGGGCTGCGGCCACGGCACGAAAATGGCTCGGCGACGAAAGCCCGGCCTATCCGCATTTTGCGCTCGCCTTCGCCGGCGGCAAGGTTGCGGGGCTGGCCTCGGTGGCGATCGCGCATCCCGGCATCGACCTCGAACGGCTGATGTTCCTGAAAGACCTGTTCGTGCGTGAGAATGCCCGCAACGCCGCCACCGGCCGGGCACTGCTCGGCTTTCTCGCCGGCCACTGCCTCAGGGAAGGCATCGGCCGCATCGATCTCACCACCGAGGGCTGGAACGAGGACGCGTTGCGTTTCTACGATCGGCTCGGCGCCGAACGGCACGGCCAGAAGGTGTTTCTCAGGCTTTCGGGCGAAGCGCTGAGAAGAATTCGCTAAACCCTGACACCCTGCGGCACGGGACCCCACTGGTTTTCGTGGCCCTGGGTCGGGATCAGCCCGAACACGATGATGGCCAGCGTGCCGAAGGTCGGCACGAAAATCAGCAGGACCAGCCAGCCGGTGAGGCCGATATCGTGCAGCCGGCGGACAATCAGTCCCAGCCAGGGCAGGAACGTCGCCAGCACAAACAGGCCCCAGACGCCGACGGTCACGATCGGCCCGTTGCCGTCATTGAAATTGCCGATCGTCTGGTCGGCGAGGGCGCCGACAAGGCCGACCAGGATGAAGCTGACGGTCCAGAACAGGCAGTAGGCCCAGAATTCCTTTCGGCGGGCGCGCTCGGCGAAGTTGATGTAATTGCGCGTCACGCCCCGCCAGAAATAACCCGGCAGTCCACTGTCGTGAACCGCGCCGTCCTCGGCCAGTCGACCGAAATGCTGCGGCTGCGGCGCGGCCGAAGCGGCGGGTTTGGGCGGCGCGGCGCTTGCAGCGGCAGCTGCGGTCGCCGGACCGGCGGCCTGGGCGCGGATCGAAAAAACATCGCGCGCCTGGCCGCTTGCCGGCAGGAACTCGACCACGGCGCCCTTGGCGATCACCACACCGCGGCGCAGATCCTCGCGCGCGAACGTGTAGCGGTTGCCGTCCGCCCCGGTGATGAAACCGAAGCCCTGGGCCTCGTCATAATGAAGAACTTCGCCCTGCATCCGCCTCACCCCCGTGTTGGCACAGACTGTTCAAAGTTGGAGAGGACCGCAAGAGGTGGGAGCGAAATGGTGAATGGAGCGTTCGACACCTGCTCATTAGCACCACCTTGGCGCTGCCCCTCATCTGGCTGCCGCCATCTTCTCCCCGTATAGTGACGGGGAGAAGGGCGCTGTCATCGCCGACTTCGCCAATCGCCAGCTTTGCAAGAAAGGCGCCAAGGCTGCGGCTAGCCCTTTCTCCCCGTCGCTATACGGGGAGAAATGCCCGGCAGGGCAATGAGGGGCGGCGCCCGCGTCTGCAATTGGCCGATAAGCGCCTCAAGCCGGCCGTTTCTTCTGCTTCTTGTTCTTGCCCGGTCCAGCCTTGTCGAATTTTGGCTTGCCGGCCCACGGCTTTGCATCGCCGGCGGGGCGCTTCTCGAATTTCGGCTTGTGCGCCCCTTGCGGTGCCTCGAACGGCCGCTTGCCGCGATGTGGCTTCTTGTCCGGCTTCGGCGGCTGGTAGCCGGCGCGCGACAAATCGGGCGTGCCCTCCAGGCGCTTCACCGCAATGTTGCCCTGCAATTTCTTGTCGGGGCCAATGGCGGCGAGGAAACGGTCGGCCCAGTCGGCCGCGATCTGCACGTAGGTTTCCTCCGGCTGCATCTTGATGGAGCCGATCTCGCGCTTGGAGATATTGCCTGTGCGGCACAGCATCGGGATCAGCCAGCGCGGCTCGGCATTTTGCCGCCGCCCCACCGACAGCGAGAACCAGACGCTGGCGCCGAAATCGTCGCGACGGCTGGGCGCCTCATCGCGGGAGGCGAACTTTTCGCCCTTTTCACGCGAAGGCGTGGACGCGGCGACCTCCATGAGATCTTCGGGCGCCGAGCGGCTGGCGCGGCACTGGCGCACGAAGGCGGCCGCCACCTGTTCGGCGCCGTGTTTGGCCAGAAGCGCATCGATGAAGCCGCGCTCGTCATCGGCCACCGGCTCGTCGAAGGTCGGATCGGCCAGGATGCGCTCGTCGTCGCGCCGGATGACGTCGTCGGCCGAAGGCGGGCTCGCCCATGTCGCCGTCAGCTTGGCACTTTGAAGCAGGCGCTCGGTGCGCCGGCGGGCGCTGTTCGGCACGATCAGCGCGCTGACGCCCTTGCGCCCGGCGCGTCCCGTCCGGCCACTGCGGTGCAGCAGCGTTTCGGGATTGGTCGGCAGATCGGCATGGATCACCAGTTCGAGATTGGGCAGGTCGATGCCGCGCGCGGCAACGTCGGTTGCGATGCAGACCTTGGCGCGGCCGTCGCGCATCGCCTGCAGCGCATGGCTGCGCTCGTTCTGGCTGAGTTCGCCTGACAGCGCCACGACCGAAAAATTGCGGTTGTTGAAGCGTGCCGTGAGATGGTTGACGGCGGCGCGGGTGTTGCAGAATACCAGCGCGTTCTTCGCCTCGTAGAAGCGCAGCACATTGATGATGGCGTTCTCGCGGTCGGGGAAGGCAACGTTCAGCGCCCGGTATTCGATGTCGAGATGCTGCTTTTCCTCGCCGCCGGCCGAAATGCGCACGGCGTCGCGCTGGTAGCCCTGCGCAAGCGTGGCGATCGAGCGCGGCACGGTGGCCGAAAACATCAGCGTGCGGCGCTGGGCGGGTGCGGCGTCAAGGATGAATTCGAGGTCCTCGCGAAAGCCGAGATCGAGCATCTCATCGGCCTCGTCCAGCACCACGGCCCTAAGCGCCGACATGTTGAGCGAATTTCGGGTGATGTGGTCGCGCAGGCGGCCGGGCGTGCCGACGACGATATGCGCGCCGCGCTCCAGCACGCGCCGCTCGGAGCGCATATCCATGCCGCCGACACAGGAGGCGACCGTCGCCCCGGTTGGCGCGTACAGCCATTGCAGCTCGCGCATCACCTGCAAGGCGAGTTCGCGCGTCGGCGCCACGGCCAATGCCAAAGGTATGCCAGCCTGGCCAAAGCGCTCGGCGCCTTCCAGCAGCGTGGGCGCCAGAGCGAGGCCGAAGGCGACGGTCTTGCCGGAGCCGGTCTGCGCCGACACCAGCGCATCGGCGTCGCCAAGTTCCAGCACGGCCTTCTGCACCGGCGTCAGCTCGGAATAGCCGCGTTTTTCCAGCGCCTCTGCCAGCGCAGGAAGGATACCTTCGAAATTGGACATGTTACTCTTTCGGAATTCTGGTTTGCGCTCATCAGCGAGCACTGGCTCAGGTCGGCGCTGTGCCAGCCTGACAATCTTGGCCGTTCGTACTTCGTACAGTGGTGATTGTACAGTCAAAGCCCCGGGACTGCCTTCCCTTCTCCCCCTGTGGGCCTGTTGCGTTATTAGGCTTTGGACGCCTGGAGAGACGGCAGGGGCGCAGCGAAGTGGTTTC
>NZ_JBSPKY010000016.1:0-169323 GCF_053848025.1 Mesorhizobium sp. 128a
GCAATACAGGAACCAGCCCTTAAACCTACCAACTCAATGAACCGTCCAACTCTACGGGGTCAGTTCATCGGGACCGGGCCTTTCAAGGATGCGGCGGGAACGATGCCTCGACTATTCGGCAGCTTCCTGCAGGCGGGGTGCTGCACCGAGCACGACGGCGTCGACATGGCTCTCGAATTTCTCGAAGTTGACTGCGAACATGCCGACCAGCCGCGCCGCCTGGCGGTCATAGGCAGCCTTGTCGGCCCAGGTCGAGCGCGGGTCGAGAATGGCGCTGTCGACACCCGGAACGGCCACCGGCACCTCGAAGCCGAAATTGGCATCGGTGCGGAACCCGGCCGCCTTCAACGAACCGTCGAGCGCCGCGGCCAGCAAGGCGCGCGTCGCCTTGATCGGCATGCGCTTGCCAGTGCCGTAGGCGCCGCCGGTCCAGCCGGTGTTGACCAGCCAGCAATCGGCGTCGTGGCGGGCGATCAGCTCGCGCAGCAGATTGCCGTATTCCTTGGGATGGCGCGGCATGAACGGGGCGCCGAAGCAGGTCGAGAACGTCGCTTCCGGCTCGATCACGCCCTTTTCGGTGCCAGCCACCTTGGCCGTGTAGCCGGAGAGGAAGTGATACATCGCCTGCGCCGGGGTCAGCCGTGCGATCGGCGGCATGACGCCGAAAGCATCGGCCGTCAGCATGATGATATTTTTCGGATGGCTGGCCCGTCCGGTCTTCGAGGCATTGGGGATGAAGTCCAGCGGATAGGCGCAGCGTGTGTTTTCGGTAAGCCGGCCGTCGTTGAAATCCGGCACGCGGTTTGCATCGAGCACGACATTTTCCAGCACCGTGCCGAAACGCTGCGTGGTGGCGAAGATTTCCGGCTCGGCTTCGGCCGACAGCCGGATCGTCTTGGCGTAGCAGCCGCCTTCGAAATTGAAGATGCCGTGCGGCCCCCAGCCATGCTCGTCGTCGCCGATGAGCGTGCGCGACGGGTCGGCCGACAGCGTCGTCTTGCCCGTTCCGGACAGCCCGAAGAAGATCGCCGCGTCGCCGGCCGGCCCCTCATTGGCCGAACAGTGCATCGGCATGACGCCCTTTTCCGGCAGCAGATAGTTCAGCATGGTGAACACGGACTTCTTCATTTCGCCGGCATAGGAGGTGCCGCCGATCAGCACGATCTTGCGGGTCAGATCGACCGCAATCACGGTTTCGGTGCGGCTGCCGTGGCGGGCCGGATCGGCACGGAAGGACGGCAGGTCGATGATCGTCATCTCCGGCACGAATTGCTCGAGCTCGGCGGTCTGCGGGCGGATCAAAAGGTTGCGGATGAACAGCGAGTGCCAGGCGAATTCGGTGATAACCCGCGTCGGCAGCTTCAGATCGGCATCGGCGCCGCCGATGAGGTCCTGCACATAGAGGTCCTTGTCCGCCGCATGGGCGCGGAAATCGGCGAGCAGCGTTTCGAACTGAGCCGGCGAAATCGCCTTGTTGTTGTCCCACCAGATGTGGGGGTCGGTGGCGCCGTCGCGCACGACAAACTTGTCCTTGGGCGAGCGGCCGGTGTGCTGGCCGGTCTCGGCAAGCAGCGCGCCACCCGCGGTCAACCTGGCCTCGCCACGGCGGATCGCGTCTTCGTAAAGGGCGGCCGCACCAAAATTATAATGCACCGTGCCGGTGGTTTTCAGGCCGATACGATCGATCGCGCAGGCAGAATTGCGTTTGCCGACTTCCGACATCAAGGGTCCCTTCTCCTGGATCGCCGCACTTTGCCGGCGCATTTCCGGCATGCCCGCGATGGGGGCTGAGACGGTCAGAACCAGAAAACTCGAATGATATCAAATCATTAATCGATTTAAAAAATTTGAAAGTTGTTTAAATCGTTTATATGTGCAAAAAATCACAGTGGTTGCCCAAAGGATTGGCACACAGTGTTCGTCCAATCCGTATAGAGGTGCGATTGGGGCCGCCGGCAAGCCGTCCGCGACAACGGATGGAGCCTGTGCCACATTTTGTACCTAATTTGTCCTGCAAAAGCCCCTTCTCTAAGATAGGAGGGACAGCTCATGAGGGAGCCGCTTGAAATGGCAACAATCGCGCTTGTCGATGACGATCGCAACATTCTGACGTCGGTCTCGATTGCCCTCGAATCCGAGGGCTATCGTGTCGAGACCTACACGGACGGGGCGTCGGCGCTGGAAGGCCTGGCGGCGCGTCCGCCGAATCTCGCCATCCTCGACATCAAGATGCCGCGCATGGACGGCATGGAGCTGCTGCGCCGAATGCGCCAGAAGTCCGATCTGCCGGTGATTTTCCTGACCTCGAAGGACGACGAGATCGATGAGCTTTTCGGCCTCAAGATGGGCGCCGACGATTTCATCCGCAAACCGTTCTCGCAGCGCCTGCTGGTCGAGCGGGTGCGCGCCGTGCTGCGCCGCGCCAGCACTCGCGAGGCTGCGGCAAAGGCGCCCAGCCAGCAGGCCCGTTCGCTCGAGCGCGGCCAGCTGGTGATGGACCAGGAACGCCACACCTGCACCTGGAAGGGCGAGCCGGTGACGCTGACGGTCACCGAATTTCTCATCCTGCACTCGTTGGCGCAGCGCCCCGGCGTGGTAAAAAGCCGTGATGCGCTGATGGATTCGGCCTATGATGAGCAGGTCTATGTCGACGACCGCACCATCGACAGCCACATCAAGCGGCTGCGCAAGAAGTTCAAGGCCGTCGACGATGACTTTGAAATGATCGAAACGCTTTACGGAGTCGGGTACCGGTTCCGCGAAGCCTGAGAACGGACCCGGGAGCTGCTATTCGATGGCAGTGGACGTAGAGCGAGGCAGACGGGCGGGCGTCGGCAGGCGGCCGTCCAGGATTCTGCCCGCATTCCTGTCGAGGATCACGGTGCCGATGCGCCGCTTCCTCGGCCATCACATCTTTTCCAGCCTGACCCGGCGCATCCTGTTCCTCAACCTGGCTGGCCTCGCCGTGCTGGTCACCGGCATCCTTTATCTCAACACTTTCCGCGACGGGCTGATCGACGCCCGCGTCGAAAGCCTGATGACGCAGGGCGAGATCATCGCCGGCGCGATCGCGGCGTCGGCGACGGTCGAAACGGATTCGATCAGCATCGATCCGGAAAAGCTGCTCGAGCTGCAGGCCGGCGAAAGCCTGGGGCCGGGCTCCGACCAGCTCGATAACCTCGATTTCCCGATCAATCCCGAGCGCGTCGCGCCGGTGCTGCGGCGGCTGATCTCGCCGACGCGTACGCGCGCCCGCATCTATGACCGCGACGCCAATCTGCTGCTCGATTCGCGCCATCTCTATTCGCGCGGCCAGATCCTGCGCTACGACCTGCCGCCGGTTGAGGACGAGCAGCCGGATATGCTGGAGCGGGTGCAGAAATTCGTCTTCGACGTCTTCCGCAACAAGGACCTGCCCGTCTATCACGAGCAGCCCGGCGGCAATGGCGCCGCCTTCCCGGAAGTGGTCAAGGCGCTGACCGGCAGCCCGTCGACGATCGTGCGGGTGAGCGAACAGGGCGAGCAGATCGTCTCGGTGGCGGTGCCGATCCAGCGCTTCCGCGCCGTTCTCGGCGTGCTGATGCTGTCGACCGAAGGCGGCGACATCGACAAGATCGTCGCCGCCGAACGCAAGGCGATTTTGCGCGTGTTCGGCATTGCCGCCCTGGTGACCGCCATCCTGTCGATGCTGCTGGCGTCCACCATCGCCAATCCGCTGCGCCGGCTGTCGGCGGCGGCGGTGCGGGTGCGGCGCGGCGTCAAGAGCCGCGAGGAAATCCCCGACTTTTCCGATCGCCAGGACGAGATCGGCAATTTGTCGATCGCGGTGCGCGACATGACCAATGCCCTCTATGCCCGCATCGAGGCGATCGAAAGCTTTGCCGCCGACGTTTCGCACGAGTTGAAGAACCCGTTGACCTCGCTGCGCAGCGCGGTGGAAACCTTGCCGCTGGCCAAGAACGACAATTCGCGCGCGCGTCTGATGGAGATCATCCAGCATGATGTCCGGCGGCTCGACCGGCTGATCACCGACATTTCCGATGCTTCGCGCCTCGACGCCGAACTGGCGCGCGAAGACGCGGCAATTGTCGACCTGAAGAAATTCATCACCGATCTCGTTGCCGTGTCGCGCGAGGCGACGCGCAACAAGAAAGCCGTCGAGATCGAGTTCAAGGCCGCCAAGCTGCCGCAGGGCGTCAAAGGCTATTTCGTCACCGGCCATGATCTCAGGATCGGCCAGGTCATCACCAATCTGGTCGAGAATGCCCGCTCCTTCGTGCCGGAGGATCACGGCCATATCGCCATTTCCCTGGCACGCTCCGGCAAGGTCAACATCGTCACCGTCGACGACAACGGCCCCGGCATCCGCGCTGACGCCATCGACCGCATCTTCGAGCGCTTCTACACCGACCGGCCGGCCGGCGAGGCGTTCGGCCAGAATTCCGGCCTCGGCCTGTCGATCTCCAGGCAGATCGTCGAAGCCCATGGCGGCACGCTGACCGCCGAGAACATCCCCGGCACCAAGCCCGGCGACATCAAAGGCGCCCGCTTCGTCGTGACGCTGCCGGCCGAAGGCTGATTGCAGCCGCGTATGCCCATCAAGAAACCTGAAAACATCCACGCCACCGCGATCCTGATCGGCGAGCGCGGCATCCTGATCACCGGACCGTCCGGCTCGGGCAAGACGACGCTGGCGCTGGCGCTGATCGATCATTTTGGCCGGCGCGGGCTGTTTGCGCGACTGATCGGCGACGATCAGCTGTTTGTCCAGGCGCATTTCGGGCGGCTGGTCTGCCGTGCGCCGGCCAGCATCGCCAGCCTCACGGAAGTGCCCGGGCTTGGCCCGAAGCCGCTTTTGTACGAACCCGGGGCGGTGATCGACCTGGCGATCCAGCTGATTGCCGCAGAGGAAATGGCACGTTTCCAGGACGAGTTGGGCGAGATGATCGCGGGCTGCACTGTGCCGCGCATCGACCTCGCCGAGCGCAACGTCACTGCGGCTTTGCCGGCGGTGATGGCGCGGCTGGCGATTGCGCCTTTCGTATGATCCGCCCCCGGTTTTTTGCTGCAATGCGTCAAAATGGCCATGGCCGGCGCAATTTTGGGCTTGTCAACGCGCCGCGCGTCGACAAGATAGCGCTCCCGCCGCCTGGGATGGCCGGCGAGCATAAAAAGCGCCTGTGAAGCGGCGATGACGGGAGCCACCAACGAATGATCGGACTCGTGCTTGTAACGCACGGTCAACTGGCCGCCGAGTTCCGCCATGCCGTGGAACATGTCGTGGGGCCACAAGACAATTTCGAAACCGTGGCGATCGGCGCCGATGACGATATGGAGCAGCGCAGGCGCGATATCGTCGACGCCGTCGGCCGCGTCGACACAGGAGCGGGCGTCATCGTCCTGACCGACATGTTCGGCGGCACGCCCTCCAACCTCGCCATCTCGGTGATGGAGTCCGGCCGCACCGAGGTCATCGCCGGCATGAACCTGCCGATGCTGATCAAGCTGTCGTCGATCCGCAAGGGTGACAACATGGCGACCGCGCTCGACGAGGCGCAGGCCGCGGGGCGCAAATACATCAACGTCGCCAGCCAGCTCCTGAGCAGCAAATGAGCATGGCATCGGAAAAGGACCAGATAGCCAAAGATTCGATCACCAGGGAGTTTCCGATCATCAACCAGCGCGGCCTGCATGCGCGTGCTTCGGCCAAGTTCGTCCAGGTCGCCAGCGGCTTCGACGCCACCGTCCATGTCGAGAAGGACGGCCTCAAGGTCGGCGGTACCTCGATCATGGGGCTGATGATGCTGGCAGCCAGCCCCGGCTATTCGATCCGCGTGACCGCCAGCGGCGCTGAAGCCGTGGCGGCGATGGACGCGCTGGAGGAGCTGGTCGCCTCGCGCTTCGGCGAAGAGTGCTGACCCGCCAAACACATACGCGCATAAAGATTTCTTTATATCCCATTGTCGTTCAGCCGGCGATCTGCTAGTCAGGCCGGCATTCCCGCGCCCTTCGACACGCCGTGTTGGCGCAGGCGCACCTGAAGACAAATCGCACCGGAGCACTGCCATGACAGGTAGCAAGGACTATGTGGTCGCCGACATCTCGCTTGCCGGCTGGGGCCGCAAGGAACTCGATATCGCCGAAACCGAAATGCCGGGCCTGATGGCCTGCCGCGAGGAATTCGGCCCCAAGAAGCCGCTGAAAGGCGCGCGCATCACCGGCTCGCTGCACATGACCATCCAGACGGCGGTGCTGATCGAGACGCTGAAGGCGCTCGGCGCCGATATCCGCTGGGCTTCCTGCAACATCTTCTCGACCCAGGACCATGCCGCCGCGGCGATCGCCGAAGCCGGCATCCCGGTGTTCGCCGTCAAGGGCGAGTCGCTGGAGGAATACTGGGACTACACCGACAAGATCTTCCAGTGGGCCGATGGCGGCCTCTCCAACATGATCCTCGACGATGGCGGCGACGCCACCATGTATATTCTGGTCGGCGCCCGCGCCGAAGCCGGCGAGGACGTGCTGTCCAACCCGCAGAGCGAGGAAGAGGAATACTTCGTCGCCCAGATCAAGAAGCGTCTCAAGGCTTCGCCGGGCTTCTTCACCAAGCAGAAGGAAGCGATCCGCGGCGTCACCGAAGAGACGACCACGGGCGTCAACCGGCTCTACCAGCTGCAGAAGAAGGGCCTGCTGCCGTTCCCGGCGATCAACGTCAACGATTCGGTCACCAAGTCGAAGTTCGACAACAAATACGGCTGCAAGGAATCGCTGGTCGACGGCATCCGCCGGGGCACCGACACGATGATGGCCGGCAAGGTTGCGGTCGTCTGCGGCTATGGCGACGTCGGCAAGGGTTCGTCGGCTTCGCTCAAGGGCGCCGGCGCCCGCGTCAAGGTCACCGAAGTCGATCCGATTTGCGCGCTGCAGGCGGCGATGGACGGGTTTGAAGTCGTCACGCTGGAAGATGCGGCACCCACCGCCGACATCGTCATCACCACCACCGGCAACAAGGATGTCGTCACCCTCGACCACATGCGCTCGATGAAGGACATGGTGATCGTCGGCAATATCGGCCACTTCGACAATGAGATCCAGGTGGCGTCGCTGCGCAATTTGAAGTGGACCAACGTCAAGCCGCAGGTCGACATGATCACCTTCCCGGACGGCAAGCGCATGATCCTTTTGTCGGAGGGACGCCTGCTCAACCTCGGCAACGCCACCGGCCATCCGAGCTTCGTGATGTCGGCCTCGTTCACCAACCAGGTGCTGGCGCAGATCGAGCTCTACACCAAGCCCGGCCAGTACCAGAACCAGGTCTATGTGCTGCCCAAGCACCTCGACGAGAAGGTGGCGCGCCTGCATCTCGACAAACTTGGCGCCCGCCTGACCGAACTGTCCGGCGAACAAGCCGCCTATATCGGCGTGACCCCACAGGGTCCGTTCAAGCCGGAACACTACCGCTATTAAGCATAGCGCAAGTTACCACTAGATATTGAAGCCGGGCGATTGACATTTCGCCCGGCTTCTTTTTTGCGCTGAATGATTCTTCACGCCGATTCCAGCACGCGCTATTGTGGTGATTCGCGGGCCGGGGACGAGGGCCGGCGCACGCATCGAGGGTATGATCCCGAAAAGTGGGAACCGGTTTTCGGAAAAGATCATGCTCTTCAAAAAAGAGTTAGATCAGGAGGGCGTTCTGCCGACGTCATCCTGATCTGGGCGGTCTTGCATTCAGGCGGCGAAGAGGACCAAGACATGCCGGGGGAAAACCCGCCTCGCGCGGGATGGGCCGTTTCCGGCGGCCACGACGATTCCGATATCACTGGCTCCGCCATGGCAGGCGGCGGCCTGAAGAACCGCGCCGGCGCCCGCCTGGGAACCTTTCTCGCCACCTCCGCGCTTGCCCCGCTCACCTCGTTTGCCGCGCATGCCGAGCCATCCATTGCGCAGAAAGCCGGGCTGTCGGTCAGCGCGGTCGAGGTCATCCAGCTCGCCATGTTCGTCGGCGTCATGGGCGCCGCTCTGGTCTCGGCCATCTTCCTCATCCGCGAAAGAGCCCGCACCTCGGCGCAAAATGTCGAGCTCAGGGCCCGCATCGCCGACGTCAACGCAGCCCTGCAGCGTTCGGAAGCGCTGCTCAATCTGCGCGACCAGCGCATCATCGTCTGGGCTTCGGAAAACAAGAAGCCCGAGCTGATCGGAACCTTGCCGCTCGAAAGCGGCGCGCCGGAAGACCGTGCAGCATTCCTGGCCTTCGGCCGCTGGCTGATGCCGCGTTCGGCGGCCGCGCTCGAAAATGCCGTCGCGGGTCTGCGCGAGAAAGCGAAGCCGTTCGATCTGGTCATCGAATCGCAGGCGGGCGCGCCGCTCGAAGTGCACGGCCGCAAGAGCGCCGCGCATGTGCTGGTGCGCTTCGTCTCGTTGTCGGAAACGCAGCGAAGCCAGGCCAGGCTCAAGATTGAGAACCAGAGGCTTGCCGCCGATTACGACACCATCATCGGCCTGCTCGACGCCTTGCCGATGCCGGCATGGCTGCGCGCCACCGACGGGCGGCTGAAATGGGTCAACCGCGCCTATGCCGGAGCGGTCGAGGCACCGAGCGCCGAAGCTGCCGTGCGCGAGGCCAAGGAATTTCTTGGCGGCCAGGCGCGCGAACAGATCGCCGAACTGCACAAATCGCGCCCGGTGTTCGAGCAGACGCTGTCGACGGTGATCGAGGGCGACCGCCGCGTCTTTGCCGTCACCGACTTCGCCGGTACCGACGGCTCGGCAGGCCTTGCCTGCGACACCAGCGCCACCGAGACGATCCGCGGCGAATATGAGCGCACCGTGCGCAGCCACGCCGACACGCTCGACCAGCTGAACACGGCGGTGGCGATCTTCGATACCGACGAGAAGCTGCGCTTCTTCAACCAGGCATTCCAGAAACTGTGGGGGCTGGACTCTGGCTTCCTGCACAGCGCGCCGGACAATGCGCTTTTGCTCGACCGGCTGCGCAGCGAAGGCAAGATCGCCGAACAGCCGGAATGGCGGCGCTGGAAGGAAGGCCTGCTTGGCGCCTACCGCGCGGTGGAATCGCAGGAGCACTGGTGGCATCTGCCTGATGGCAAGACCATCCGGGTGGTGGCCAACCCGCAGCCGAAGGGCGGCGTGACCTGGGTGTTCGAAAACCTGACCGAGAAGATGGATCTGGAAAGCCGCTACCAGACCGCGGTGCGGGTGCAGGGCGAGACGCTCGACAATCTGGCCGAAGGCGTGGCGGTGTTCGGCCCGGATGGGCGGCTGCGCCTGTCAAACCCGGCCTTTGTCGCGCTGTGGGGGCTGAGCCAGGATGTGGTCAAGCCCAACGTGCATGTCCAGGCGATCCGCGATCTCAGCGACCAGCGCGCCGTCGACAGCCCGTGGGGCGGGTTCGTTGCCGCCATCACCGGCTTCGACGACGAGCGCCGCGAGCGCCACGGCCAGACCGAGCTGAAGAACGGCACCGTGCTCAGCTACGCCGTCATCCCTCTGCCCAATGGGCAGGTGATGATGACCTTTGTCGACGTCACCGACAGCGTCAATGTCGAGCGGGCGCTGAAGGACAAGAACGAGGCGCTGCAGAAATCCGACCAGCTGAAGAACGAGTTCGTGCAGCACGTGTCCTATGAGCTGCGCTCGCCGCTGACCAACATTATCGGCTTCACCGAGCTGTTGTCTCTGCCGACGACCGGGCCGCTGACCACGAAGCAGCGCGAATATGTCGAGCATGTCGGCTCGTCGTCCTCGGTGCTGCTGACCATCGTCAACGACATACTCGACCTCGCCACCGTCGACGCCGGCATCATGCAGCTCGACATTTCGGAGGTAAGCGTCGAGCGCACCATCCAGGCGGCCGCCGAACTGGTCGCCGACCGGCTGGACGAGCATGCGATCAAGCTCAAGATAGACGCCGTGTCAGCGCCGAAGAGCTTCCATGGCGACGAGACCCGGGTACGCCAGATCCTCTACAATCTGTTGAGCAACGCCGCCAATTACGCGCCGGAGGCGAGCACGATCACGCTGGCCTGCCGCCATTTGGAACAAGGTGTGGAGTTCTCCGTCCATGATGACGGCCCCGGCATGCCGCCGGACCTGCTCGATTCGGTGTTCCGCCGCTTCGAGCCGCGCACCAATGGCGGACGCCGGCGCGGTGCGGGGCTTGGCCTGTCGATCGTCAAGAGCTTTGTCGAGCTGCATGGCGGCTCGGTGCGTATCGAGACCGGCAAGGACAAGGGCACCACCGTCATCTGCACCTTCCCCGATGCACCGTCGGGCGTCCGCGCCGCGGCCGAGTAGAGCGATCGATGGCGACTGTGGTGCTGGAGCGTTTTCTCGCCGACGAGGCTGCGACCACAAGGCTCGGCGAAGATTTGGCCATGGCGCTGCGGCCGGGCGACGTGCTGGCGCTCAAGGGCGACCTCGGCGCCGGCAAATCAACCCTGGCGCGCGCGCTGATAAGGGCACTGGCCGACGATACCGGTCTCGATGTGCCGAGCCCCACTTTCACGTTGGTGCAGAGCTACGACACCCGCATCCCGGTCCATCATTTCGATCTCTATCGGCTGTCCTCGCCCAGTGAGATCGACGAACTGGGTTTCGACGAAGCGCTGCTGCAGGGCACTGCCCTTGTCGAATGGCCGGAACGGGCCGAGGCCGCGCTGCCCAGGACGTCGATCTGGATCGAACTCGTCCATCAGGGTGAAGGCCGATTGGCGAAATTGTCGGGCGAAGGTGCCGCCTTCGAGCGCGTGGCGCGATCGCTGGCGATGCGCGATTTCCTTGAAAAGGCTGGCTGGGACGAGGCCGCGCGCCGGCATTTCGTCGGCGACGCTTCGGCGCGTTCCTATGAGATCGTCTCGCTCGCCGGCTTTGCGCCGCGCGTGCTGATGAACTCGCCACGGCTGGTGTTGGGACCGCCGGTGCGCGACGGCAAGCCCTATGCGGTGATTGCCCATTCCGCGCAATCGGTCGCCGCTTTCGTCGCCATCGACAAGGCGCTGCTGGCGCAGGGCGTCAGCGTTCCAGAAATTCATGCCGAGGATATTGAGCAGGGCTTTCTGCTGCTGGAGCATCTGGGCTCGGAAGGCTTTCTCGACGGCCAGGGCGAGCCAGTGGCCGAACGTTATGCGGCCGCCGCCGAATTGCTGGCGATGATGCATGGCAAGACCTGGCCGAAGCGCATGGAGGCGGTGCCGGGCGTTTTGCACGACGTGCCGCCTTTCGATCGCGACGCCATGCTGATCGAAGCCGACCTTCTGGTAGACTGGTATGTGCCGATGGTGACCGGCGGGCCGGCAAGCGACGCCTTGCGCGCCGGCTATCACAAGGAATGGACCGCGGTTCTCGACCGGTTGGACGAACGCGACGACACGCTGATGCTGCGCGATTTTCATTCGCCCAACATCATCTGGCGCGACGACCGTACCGGCCATGACCGTCTCGGCATCGTCGATGTCCAGGATGCGCTGATCGGTCCGGCCGCCTATGACGTCGCGTCGCTGGCCATGGATGCCCGCGTCACCGTTTCGCCTGACATCGAACGGAGCACCGTCGAAGCCTATGTCGCGGCGCGCCATGCCGCCGGCGGCTTCGGCGAGGCAGCCTTCCGCGAGGCCTATGCGATCATGGCGGCGCAGCGCAATTCGAAGATCCTCGGCATTTTCGTGCGGCTCGAAAAGCGCGACGGCAAGCCCTATTATCTGAAACACCTGCCACGCATCCGCGACTATCTCAGGCGGGCGCTGGCGCACCCGGCCCTGAAGGGGTTACACGATTTCTATGTCGCCCATGGGCTGCTGGAGGAACGATCGCCGTGACGGCTGGTCCCAAGACTGCAATGGTGCTGGCGGCGGGTCTCGGCAAGCGCATGCAGCCGATCACGGACACCATACCGAAGCCGCTGGTGAGGATCGCCGGCAAGACCCTGCTCGACTGGGGGCTGGACAGTTTGCAAGCAGCCGGTGTCACCAAGGCCATCGTCAATGTGCACTATCTGCCGGATCAGATCGTCGCCCATGTAGCCGGGAGACGTGCGCCGACGATCGTCATTTCCGACGAGCGCGACGCGCTGCTGAATTCGGCCGGAGGCATCGTCAAGGCTTTGCCGCTGCTGGGTACCGAACCCTTCTACACCATCAATGCCGACACGTTCTGGATCGATAGCGGAGAGCCCAGCCTCGAGCGCCTTGCCCTTGCATGGGACGGCGCGAAAATGGATATTCTGCTGATGCTTACCGATCTCGACTCGGCGACCGGCCACAGTGTCGGCACGGATTTCCTGATGGCGTCTGACGGCACCCTGCGGCGCTCGAAAGGCGACCCGGCCGGGTTGATCTATGCCGGCGCGGCGATCGTTAATCCCGCCATCTTCAGGAATGCGCCGGCCGGGGCGCATTCGCTCAACGCCTATTTCGACAAGGCGATTGCCGCCGGCCGCCTGTATGGCATGCAGATGCGCGGAAGCTGGATCACCGTCGGCACGCCTGAGGCCATTGCCCCCGCGGAAGCCGCGGTCGCTGGCGCCCGCAAAAGGGCAGTATGAGCGGCTCGCGCCGCGTTCTCTCGATCCCGCCCGGAGCGCCATTCCTGCCGACTCTGGCGCAAGCCTTGCTGGCAGGCAAACTGGTGCCCGGATTCCGGTATGAGGGCGACCCGCTGGCGCTCGCCGATGTCACCATCTATGTGCCGACGCGGCGCGCGGCCCGCGCCTTGCGTGGCGCCTTCGTCGATCATTTGGGCGGCCGTTCGGCCATCCTGCCGGTAATCCGCCCGCTCGGCGAATTCGACGAGGACGAGGCCGCCTTCAGCGCAGACACTCCAGCCGAGCTTGAAATGGCGCCCCCGATCGCGGCCATCGAACGGCTGCTGCTGCTGGCGCCGCTGGTGCGGGCCTGGAAGCGCACCTTGCCGGCACATGTGCTGGCGATGTTCGATGAGGAGATCGTCGTGCCGGCTTCCGCCGCCGATGCGATCTGGCTGGCGCGCGACCTTGCCCGACTGATGGACGAAATCGAGACCGAAGGCACCGACTGGGCCAGGCTCGCCGATCTGGTAACCGGCAATCTTGCCGGTTGGTGGCTGGTGACGCTCGATTTCCTCCGCATCGTCACCGATGCCTGGCCGAAATTGCTGGAGGAGCGCGACCGCTCCAACCCCGCGGCGCACCGCAACGCGCTGATCCGCCGCGAGGCAAAGCGGCTTGAACGCAATCCGCCCAAAGGCCCGGTGATCGCTGCCGGTTCGACGGGCTCTATTCCCGCCACGGCGGAACTGCTTGCCGCGGTCGCCGGCCTGCCCAACGGCGCCGTGGTGCTGCCCGGTCTCGATGGGCTGCTGGACGAGCCGTCCTTCGCGGCGATTGCGGCGCCTGGCGCGCGGCCGGCTTTGCTCGGCCACCCGCAATACGGCATGGCCAAACTGATCGGCAAGATCGGCGTGCTGCGCGGCGATGTCGAGGAGGTAGTGACAGCAGAACCCGCGCTGGCGCTGCGTGCCGCGCTCGTTGGCGAGGCGCTGCGGCCGGCCGAGACCACCGAACTGTGGGCAGAGACACGCATCCGCTTCAACGCCGGCGACATCGCCGAGGCTTTTGCCAATGTGACGCTGGTCGAAGCCGCCAGCGAACGCGACGAGGCTGTGGCGATCGCCATCGCGCTCAAGACCGCCGTCGAGCTGCCGGGACAGCGAGCAGCACTCGTCACCGGCGACCGTGCGCTGGCGCGGCGCGTCTCGGCCGAGCTGTTGCGGTTCGGGGTCACCGCCGACGATTCCGGCGGCACGCCGCTTGCCAACACGCCGGCGGCCAGCCTGCTCCGGCTGACGCTGCAGGCCGTGTTCCGGCCCGGCGATCCGGTTGGCCTCTTGTCGCTGCTCAAGCATCCGCTGCTTGGTCTTAGCCTGGAGCGCGCCGGCGTGCGCCATGCCGCCGAGCTCATCGAACTGGTGGCGCTGCGCGGCGGCACCGGACGCCCCGACATCGCCTCTTTGCCGGCGCTGTTCGAGGAGCGTCTTGCCGGGTTGAGCGGCGACAAGCGCCAACCCTTCTGGTTTTCGCGGCTGACCGTGCGCGGCATCGAGGAGGCGCGTGAGTTGCTGAGCCGGCTTACAATGGCGCTCGCGCCACTCACAGCCTTTCGTGGTGGAGAGAATGCCGACCTGGTCGCGCTGACCAAGGCAAGCGTCGCCGCGCTGGAGAACCTCGGCCGCACGGCCGATGGCAGTCTTGCCGAACTTTATGCCGGCGACGCCGGCGAAAAACTCGCCGAGCTGCTACGCGGCGTGGTCGCCGCTTCGGCATCCTTCGACTTCGCCGCCGACGAATGGCCTGATGTGATGGATGCGCTGATTGCGCCCGAGACGGTCAAGCCGGGGCAAGGCACGGATCGCAACATCGCCATCTGGGGCGCGCTGGAGGCGCGGCTGCAGAGCGTCGACACGCTGGTCATTGGCGGGCTGAACGAAGGCGTGTGGCCGCGCAAACCGGAGAGCGACCGCTTTATGTCGCGGCTGATGAAGACCGGTATCGACCTCGAGCCGCCCGAACGCCGCATCGGCCTTGCCGCCCATGATTTCCAGATGGCGATGGGCGCGAAGAAGGTGGTGCTGACGCGCTCCGCCCGCGCCGGCGATGCACCGGCGGTGCCGTCGCGCTGGCTGCAGCGCATCCTCACCTTCATCGGCAAGGATCCCGCCACCGCGCTGCGCCAGCGCGGCGATGAATTGCTGGCCTGGGCCCGAACCCTCGATGCCGGCGAGCGGCAGCATTTCGCGCCTCGACCACAGCCGAAACCGCCGCTCTCTGTCCGGCCGCAGCATTTCTCGGTCACCGAGATCGAGACGCTGCGCCGAGATCCCTATGCGATCTATGCCCGACGCATTCTGAGCCTTCTGCCGCTCGAGCCGGTGATCCGCGATCCCGGTGCCGCGGAGCGCGGCACGCTGTTTCATGACATCCTGCATCTGTTCTCGACAGAGGTGGCGGACCCGCGCGCGCCGGAAGCTCTCGAGAGGCTCATTTCGGCCGGCCGCAGATGCTTTGCCGATCTAGCCCTTCCCGCCGATGTCGAGGCCGTGTGGTGGCCGCGTTTCGAAAAACTTGCCGCCAACATCATCGAATGGGAGCGTGGCCGGGCTCCCGCCGTCGCGCGACGGCATGCCGAGGAGCGGGCCGAAAAGACCGCTGTCGCCCGCACCGGCGTGACGCTGTCCGGCTATGCCGACCGCGTCGACCTGCTGGCCGGCGGCATGGCTGACATTCTCGACTACAAGACGGGTTCCTCGCCCTCCAAGGCCCAGGCGCACACGCTGCTGGCGCCGCAGCTGGCGCTGGAAGGCGCGCTTCTGCGGCGCGGCGCCTTCAAGGGGCTTGGCGCGCGCGAACCCTCGCAACTTGCTTTCATCAGGTTGAAGCCGAATGGCGAAGTGTTCGAGGAATCCATTCTCGACTACAACCGACAGCCCAGAACCGCCGAAGGCCTTGCCGAAGAGGCCTGGGCGCGGCTGGAAAAACTATTGATCCACTATGCCGATCCGACGACCGGCTATCTGTCGCGAGCGCTGCCGTTTCGCGAGGGCGAAAGCGACGGCGATTACGACCATCTGGCGCGCGTGCTCGAATGGTCGGCCGGCGGCGACAACGACGATGAGGGCGGGGAGGCATGAAAAAAACCTATCCCATCCCCAGTGAGACCGCCGCCAGCCAGGCGCGCGCCTCCGACCCGAAGAACTCGGCCTGGGTGTCGGCCAATGCCGGCTCGGGCAAGACGCATGTGCTGGCGCAGCGCGTCATCCGGCTGCTGCTCAACGGCACCGATCCGTCGAAGATCCTGTGCCTGACCTATACGCGGGCCGCTGCCGCCAACATGTCGAACCGCGTCTTCTCGACCCTGTCGGAATGGACAGCGCTTGGCGATGCCGAACTGGCGGGACGCATCACAGCGCTGGACGACCGCCGGCCCGACCGCGACACGATGCGCCGGGCACGGCGGCTGTTTGCAGAAGCTCTGGAGACGCCGGGCGGCCTGAAGATCCAAACCATCCATGCCTTCTGTGAATCGGTGCTGCACCAATTCCCGCTCGAAGCAAACATTCCGGCGCATTTCGAATTGCTCGACCCGCAGATGGAGGCCTCGCTGTTCGCCGCCGCCCGCCGCGACATGATTTCGGGCACGTCAGCCGGTGACGCCGGACTGGCCGAAGCCTTTGCCACCGTGCTGGAGCGCGGCGGCGAACACGGGCTCGACGCGCTGCTGACTGAGATCGTGCGCAAGCGCGACGGGTTGCGCGGCTTCATCGATGCGGTTCGTCGCGACGGCGCCGGCTTTCAGGCTCTGTTCGACGAATTCCATTTCCGCCCGGGACAGAGTGCCGAAGACATCGCAGCCTCGGTCTGGCCGCTGCCGGGCTTTCCGCCGGAGTATTTTGCCGGCTTTGCCCGTGCGGCGGAAGCGGCCGATGCCGGCAGGGTGCTGAGCAATCTGCTGCCTTACGCCATTCCCGCCTTTGCCGAGACCGACCCGATCCGCCGGCTGCAGATGCTTGGCAGGGCCTTCCTCAAGGCCGATGGCGACCCCTACGATCCGGCAAAGACCTTCAAGAAAGCGCTGCTCGACCGGCTGCCCGACCTTCCCGATCGCTATCTGGCGGCCGTCAAGGCGATCGTCGAGGTCTCCGACCGGCTGGCGCTGTTCAGGATGCTGGAAGGCACGGTTGCAGCGCTGACTATCGCCGACTGGCTGATCGTGCGTTACGAGCGCCTGAAGCGCGGCCGAAGCTTCCTCGACTTCAACGACCTCATCACGCGCACGGTCAATCTTCTGGCGCGGCCCGATGCCGGTCCCTGGGTGCAGTACAAGCTCGACCAGGGCATCGATCATATCCTGCTCGACGAAGCCCAGGACACCAGCCCTGACCAGTGGGAGGTTGTGAAGCGGCTGGCGGAAGAGTTCTTTGCCGGCCATGGCCAGCGCGGTACGGCCAACCGCACGGTGTTTGCCGTCGGCGACGAAAAGCAGTCGATCTATTCGTTCCAGGGCGCGGCGCCGGATTCCTTTGCCGACAGCCGGCTATTGTTTGCCGGACGCGTGCGCGATGCCGAGGCTTCGTTTGCCGACCTCAAGCTGACCTGGTCGTTCCGTTCGACCGACGACGTGCTGGCCGCCGTCGACCGCGTCTTTGCCGATCCGGGCGTGCGGCGCGGCATCAGCCATGACCCCGATCCGCTCGACCACAAGGCGATCCGCAACGATGCGCCGGGCTATGTCGAGGTCTGGCCGTCGCTCGGCGCCGACGCCGTCGAGGAACCCGACGACTGGACGCTGCCGGTCAACCATGCCAGCGCGCCGGCGGTGCGGGTTGCCGAACATGTGGCGGCAACGATCCAGGCCTGGCTCAAGGACCGCGAGACCATCGAGGGCAAGGGGCGCCGGTTGAGAGCCGGCGACATTCTTGTGCTGGTGCGCAAGCGCGACCGGTTCGTGCATGCGCTGTCGCGGGCGCTGAAGGACCGCGACATCCCGGTCGCCGGCGCCGACCGGCTGAGCCTGCCCGGCCATATCGCCGTGAAGGACCTCATTGCGCTCGGCCATTTCCTTATCCAGCCGCAGGATGATCTGTCGCTTGCCGCCGTGCTGCGCAGCCCGATCTTCGACGTGTCGGAAGAGACGCTTTTTACGCTTGGCGCGGGGAGGCAGGCCGGAATGTCGCTGATCGCATCGCTGCGGCGGCACACCGGCAACAATGCGGCGCTGGCCGCTATCGTCGCCCGACTCGACGGCTGGGCCAATGAGGCGGCGTTCCGGCCGGTGTTCGAATTCTATGCCGGCCTGCTGGCGCGCGACGGCCTGCGCAAGAAGATGATTGCCCGGCTCGGACCGGAGGCCGGCGATATTCTCGACGAATTCCTGAGCTTCTGCCTGGCCGAGGAACGCACTGGCCTGCCAGGGCTGGAGGCCTTCCTGGCAACGCTGGAGAACACCGGCCCGGAGATCAAGCGGGAAATGGACCAGACGCGCGACGAGGTCCGCGTCATGACCGTGCACGCCGCCAAGGGTCTGGAAGCGCCTGTCGTCTTCCTGGTCGACGGCGGGTCGGCGCCGTTCAGCGACCAGCATTTGCCGCGGTTGATGCCATTCGACGGCTCCGGCCGCAACTTTGACGGCAAGGGCTACCTCTGGCGCTCGGCCGCTGACGTCACCAACGGCTTTTCCAACGCTGCCTCGGCCCGGGCGCGAGAGCTGGCCGACGACGAATACCGCCGGCTGCTCTATGTCGGCATGACGCGCGCCGAGGACCGGCTGATCGTCTGCGGCTATCACGGCAAGCGCGCACCGAGCACCGGCACCTGGCATTCGATCGTCAGCCGCGCGCTGACAGGTGCGCCCGAAAGCACCGAGCGCCGCCATCCCGCCGGCGGCGAACCGGTGCACCGCTTTGTCATGACCAAGCTGCCGCCGGTGGCGCAGGCGGCGGCAGACGAGACGCGGCTGCCGCAACTGGTCCTGCCATTCTTGCCGGCGAGCCTGTTCCGGGCCTTGCCGCCTTATGAGGAGCTGCCGCGCCCGCTGTCGCCCTCCGGCGCCTCGGCCTTAGTCGACGAGGGCATGGAGGCTGTCGTCGACACGCGCTCGCCGGTACTCGACTCGGAAGCGGAGCCCGGTTTTGCGGTCATGCGCGGGCTGACGATGCACAAGCTGCTGCAGATGCTGCCGGGCTTCCCCGAGGGCGAACGGCAAGGCGCGGCGGAACAGTATCTAAGCCGGGCCGGCGCCGACTGGACTGAAGCCGAACGCAGCGCGGCGCTGGCCTCGGTGATGGCGATCCTCAGGGATCCGCGTTTTGCCGAGCTGTTTTCGCCCACCTCGCGTGCCGAAGTCGCTGTTATGGGCAGTCTCGAGGTCAAAGGCAGATTGCGTTCGATCTCCGGCAAGATCGACCGGCTGGCGGTGACGCCGGAGCGCGTTTCGATCGTCGACTACAAGACCAACCGGCCGGCACCGGCCACACTCGCCCAGGTGCCACCGGCCTATATGCTGCAGCTGGCGCTCTATCGCGCGCTGCTCCAGCCGCTTTATCCCGGCCGCGACGTGACGGCAGCGCTGCTGTTTACCGAGGCGCCGAGGCTGATCGAACTGCCGGCGCAGGCTATGGACGATGCCCTTGCCCGACTCACGGGAGCGTGACACAAGTTCTGCTTGAAGAAGGGCTGCTCAACCACCACATTTGGTGCGACATAAATTTCGAAAGGATTTTCGCATGGCCACCGTCAAGGTCGACAAGAGCAATTTTCAGGCCGATGTGCTCAACGCCTCGCAGCCCGTCGTGGTGGATTTCTGGGCGGAATGGTGCGGCCCCTGCAAAATGATCGGTCCGTCGCTGGAAGAGATCGCCAATGAGCTCGGCGACAAGATTAAAATTGCCAAGCTGAACATCGATGAGAATCCCGAGCTTGCGGCCCAGTTCGGCGTGCGCTCGATCCCGACGCTGATGATCTTCAAGGGCGGCGAAGTGGCCGACATGAAGGTCGGTGCGGCGCCGAAGACCGCCCTTTCGCACTGGATCAACGGTAGCCTCGCCTGATCGCTTAAGCATTACCGATATTCGAAGCCCGGCCTCGCACCGGGCTTTTTCTTTGGCGTCATAGCCCGCCCACCTCTGGCGCTGGCATCTGCGTACTCCATGTCATCTGCTTGAGGCAGTACAGGAGGGACAAATGACCGGATCCGCCAAGGCCACCGTCTTCATCGACAATGAGCGCGTCATCGTCACCGAGTACCGCTTCCAGCCCGGCGACAACACCGGCTGGCACCGGCATGGCCACGACTATGTCGTGGTGCCGCTGATGGACGGCAAGGTGAAGCTGGTGACCAACGACGGCGAGAGTTTCGCCGAGATGAAGAAGGGTGCACCCTACTTCCGCAAGGAGGGCGTCGAGCACGACGTCATCAGCGCCAATGAGGGCGAATACGCTTTCATCGAGATCGAGCTGAAGTAGGCTCCGCTTGATGGCTTGCCATCCATTGCCATCTTGATGGCGGATGTCAATTGTCCTATATTTCATTTCCAAACTGGAGTTGAAATGGCTGAACCACAGCTATCAGTCCGAAGTGCAAAAGCGCGCGATTTGGCGCATCGACTGGCTCGTCGCGAAAATCGCTCGATAGCAGATGTCGTCGAGCGTGCGCTTGAATCCTATGAGATTCGTGAGGCGGGCCGCGAGCCGGCCTCGACCTTCTATGCTCGACTGGCGGCAAGCCACGGGGCTGACATCGACCTTGAGACCATCATCCATGAAGGCCGGCAGGTCCACAAAGGGCCTGAGCTTTGATTTTTGTCGATACCAACGTGATTTCAGAAACCCTGAAGAAGGCACCCGACGAGGCCGTTCTGGCCTGGCTTGTCCGACACGATGCTGAATTGGCGCTTCCGACAGTGACGATAGCTGAAATTGCCTTTGGCATTCAGAAAATTCGACCTGATGAGCGTGCGGATCGGCTGGAGCAGGGTTTTTCTCAATGGCGTCATCGCTTCGCAGACCGGATTTTCGGGCTGACGGAGGAGGCTGCCCTGGCTTACGGCGACATCATGGGAACCGCCAGACGCCAAGGCCGCGGCATGTCGGCTCCCGACGGCATGATTGCGGCGATCGCGCGCGTGAACGGCGGCCGGCTGGCTACGCGCAATCTCGACGACTTTGGCACCACCAATCTTGAGCTGATCTCACCGTGGGATTTCTGAGCGGCCGCTTGGATCAGTCGAAGCGAAAGCCGACTAGCTCAGTAGGGTCGCATCAAGCTTGCGTCGCCATCACCAGTCGGCGATGCGGTCGCCGCCGGTGAATTGCGCGCTTTTTGCAGTGTATTCAAACAGCTCGATCTTCACGCCGTTGGGGTCGCGGATCCAGGCTTGAAACGTGTCGTCACAGCGATCGCCGCGTCGATGTTTTCCACCTCAAGGCAAAAGTGGTTGATCTGGTTCTGCTCGCTGTATTCGGTGCCGTCCTTCTGGAACACCTCGACATGGCTGCGGCCGCCGCAATTGAGGTAGAAGCCGAACACCTTGCCGTCGCGCAGGAAATTGAACTGGGTGTCGAGGCCGAGCACGTCACCATAGAAGCTTCGCGTCGCATCCAGATCATGCGCGAAAATGCAGACATGGGCGAGCTGCTTGACCTTAATCATGACCGGCTCCTCGCAGTGAACGGCTTCAAGTCGGCGGCGTGCCGTTTTCTGCCAGCACTGCGCCCGCGAGATACAAGGAACCACCGATCAGGATGCGTGGCGCCGGGCCATCCCAGGTGTCGCGCAGCAGCATCAGCGCGCTGGCGACGGAGCTGACCGGCTCGGCGGTCAGCCCGGCTTCCGTCGCGCGGACCGCCAGCTCGTCATTCGGCACACCGGCATCGCTCATGCTCACCGGCACCGTGTAGACATGCCGTGCCAGACCCTTGAAGGCGCGAAAATAGCCGCTCTGGTCCTTAGTGTTGATCATGCCGGCAATCAAAAACAGCGGCCGCGAGTTCTTCTCTTCCTGCTCGGCCAAAGCTTCGGCAATGACCAAGCCGGCGCCGGGATTGTGGCCGCCGTCGAGCCAGATGTCGGCCCCCTTGGGCGCCAGTTCCGCCAGCTTGCCCTGTGCCAGCTTCTGCATGCGGCCTGGCCAGGCGACGGTGGTCATCGCCTTTTCCGTGGCGCGGTGGCTGATCTCGAAGCCGGCGGCCTTGACCGCGGCAATGGCTGCCGCCGCATTGGCGAACTGGTGGCGTCCGGGCAGGCGCGGCGGCGGCAGGTCCATCAGCCCGTCCTCGTCCTGGTAGACCATGCGGCCGTTTTCCTCGAAGGCGAGGAAATCCTGGCCATAGACGAAGGTCGGGCAATCGAGCCGCTCGGCGGTTTCGATCAGCACCTGCAACGCCGTTTCGCTCTCCTGCGCGCCGATCACCACCGGGCAGCCGCGCTTCATGATGCCGGCCTTTTCGGCGGCGATCAACTCGACCCGGTCGCCGAGATAGGCTTCGTGGTCCATCGACACCGGCATGATCACCGACACGGCCGGCCGGGAGACGACATTGGTTGCGTCGAAGCGGCCGCCAAGGCCGACCTCGATGATGGAGGCAGCGGCCGGATGCTCGGAAAACAGGATGAAGGTGACGGCGGTGAGTATCTCGAAGACGGTGATCTTCTGGCCTTCATTGGCCTGGGCGACGCGGGCAATGGCTTCGGCGAAGGTCTCATCGTCGACCAGCCTGCCGCCGCCTTCGGCCGCCAGCCGGTAGCGCTCGGCCCAGTTCACCAGATGCGGCGAAGTGTGGACATGGACGAGATGGCCGCCGGCTTCGAGCAGCGCGCGCGAAAAGGCCGCGCACGAACCCTTGCCGTTGGTGCCGGCGATGTGGATGACCGGCGGCAGCCGGTCCTGCGGATTGCCGAGACGTTCGAGCAGCCGGGTGATGCGGTCGAGCGAAAGGTCGAAGCCTTTCGGATGCAGCGCCATCAAGGCGTCGATTTCGCGGTCTGCGGCAAGCGTTGTCATGCGAGAATCCTAAGCATGCGCGCAGGCGCACGCAATCACTGATAGCGGCCAGAAACGTCGCGTCAGGCCTGCGGCCTGGCTTCCGTCGGGAGGATGGCCGGCGGCAGGATTTCCGGCTCCAGCGGCTTTTGCTCGGGAACCTTGAGCAGCATCTTCAACAGCCGCGCAATCGTTCCGCGCAGTTCCAGCCGCGACACCACCATGTCGACCATGCCGTGCTCCATCAGATATTCGGAGCGCTGGAACCCGTCCGGCAGTTTTTCCCGGATGGTCTGCTCAATGACGCGCGGGCCGGCAAAACCGATCAGCGCGCCGGGTTCGGCGATATGGACGTCGCCCAGCATGGCGTAGGAGGCGGTGACGCCGCCAGTGGTCGGGTTGGTCAAGACGACGATGTAGGGCAGACCGGCTTCCTTCAGCCGATCGAGGCCGACCGTGGTGCGCGGCAATTGCATGAGCGACAGGATGCCTTCCTGCATGCGGGCGCCACCGGAGGCCGCGAACAGGATCAGCGGCCGCTTGCGCTGCAAGGCGACCTCGAAAGCGTGCACGATGGCGTCACCGGCGGCCATGCCGAGCGAGCCACCCATAAAGGCGAAGTCCTGCACCGTCACCACCACCGGCAGGCCTTCGACCGTGCCCAGCGCGTTGACGATGGCGTCTTCCAGGCCGGTCTTGGCCTTGGCGTCCTTGAGGCGGTCGGTATAGCGCTTCTCGTCGCGGAACTTGAGCGGGTCCTGCATGACCTTGGGGTTCTCAAGCTGCTCGTATTTGCCGTCGTCGAAGAAGAACTTGAGCCGCTCCTTGGCCGAGATCTTCATGTGATGGCCCGATGACGGAATGACGAACTGGTTGGATTCCAGGTCCTTGTGGAACACCATCTCGCCGGTCTCGGGATCCTTGATCCAGAGATTCTCGGGCATATCGGTGCGCCGGCCGAGCATCGAATTGATCCTCGGGCGAACGTAGTTGGTGATCCAGTTCATCGCTTCGGCTCCTGTCCTGACGAAGAGTTGGCTAAAGACGTAGGGAAACTATTCGGCAGCAGCAAGGCGGGCCGAACGCACCCCTTGCGACAGGCCGCTGACCAAAGTGGCGACGGCCTCGGCCGGGTCGGCGGTCTTTTCGCCCTTCGGCCCCAGCACATTGGCCACTGCATTGACGATCGCGGTGCCGACGACGACGCCGTCTGCGTTGGCGCCGATGATGCGCGCCTGCTCGGCGGTCTTGACGCCGAAACCGACGCAGACCGGCAAGTCGGTGTGACCCTTGATGCGCTTGACCGCCGCTGCAACCTTGCCGGTGTCGGCCAGAGCCGAGCCGGTGATGCCCGTCATCGACACGTAATAGACGAAGCCCGACGTGTTCTGCAGCACTTTGGGCAAGCGCTTGTCGTCGGTGGTCGGCGTCGCCAGGCGGATGAAGTTGATGCCCGCCTTCAGCGCCGGAATGCAAAGCTCCTCGTCCATCTCCGGCGGCAGGTCGACGACGATCAGCCCGTCAATACCGCTGGCGACCGCATCCTTCAGGAAACGGTCGACGCCGTAGATGTAGATCGGGTTGTAATAGCCCATCAGCACGATCGGCGTCTCGTTATCGCCAGCGCGGAAGTCCGCCGCCATCTGCAAGGTCTTGACCAACGTCTGGCCACCTTTCAGCGCCCGCAGGCCCGCTGCCTGGATCGCCGGGCCATCGGCCATCGGATCGGAAAACGGCATGCCCATTTCAATGACGTCGGCGCCAGCCTTGGGCAGCGCCTTCATGATCGACAAAGCGGTGGCATAGTCCGGGTCGCCACTCATGAAATAGGTGACGAGCGCCGGACGGCCCTCGGCTTTCAGCTTCGCCATGCGGCGGTCGATGCGGGTCACCATGATCAGATCTCCATGCCCAGCATCGAAGCCACCGTGTGCACATCCTTGTCGCCACGTCCCGACAGGTTGACGATGACGATCTGGTCCTTGTCCATATCAGGCACGATTTTCACCGCATGGGCGATCGCGTGCGCGGATTCCAGCGCCGGGATGATGCCTTCGACGCGCGTCGTCAGCTTGAAGGCTTCGAGCGCCTCGTCGTCGAGGATCGGCACATAGTCCACGCGGCCGGAATCGCGCAGCCAGGAGTGCTCGGGGCCGACGCCGGGATAGTCGAGGCCGGCCGAGATCGAATGGCCGTCCAGGATCTGGCCGTCGGCATTCTGCAGCAGATAGGTGCGGTTGCCGTGCAGGACGCCGGGCGCGCCGGCATTCATCGAGGCGCAGTGCTCGATGCCGTCAAGGCCGCGCCCGCCGGCTTCGATGCCGATGATGCGGACTTGCCTGTCGTCAAGGAAGGGATGGAACAGGCCGATGGCGTTGGAGCCGCCACCGACGGCGGCAATGATGCTGTCTGGCAGCCGGCCTTCCTGTTCGAGGATCTGGGCGCGTGCCTCAGTGCCGATCACCGACTGGAAGTCGCGCACGAGCTCCGGATAGGGATGCGGGCCGGCGGCGGTGCCGATCAGGTAATAAGTCTCCTCGACATTGGTCACCCAGTCGCGCAACGCCTCGTTCATGGCGTCCTTCAGCGTGCCGTGGCCGGCGGTGACCGGGCGCACTTCGGCGCCGAGCAGCTTCATGCGGAAGACATTGGGGCTCTGCCGAGCAACGTCGGTGGCGCCCATATAGACGACGCAGGGGAAGCCGAAGCGCGCCGCGACCGTGGCTGCCGCGACGCCGTGCTGGCCGGCGCCGGTCTCGGCGATAATGCGCTTCTTGCCCATGCGTTTGGCCAGCAGGATCTGGCCGAGGCAATTGTTGATCTTGTGCGAACCGGTGTGGTTCAGGTCCTCGCGCTTGAAATAGACCTTGGCGCCGCCCCCGAGGCCCTTCGCCGAGGAAACCTCACGAAGATGTTTCGTCAGCCCTTCGGCGAAATACAGTTTTGAGGGCCGCCCGGCATAGTGCGTCGACAGATCGGTCAGCTCGGCCTTGAAGTCCGGATCGTTCTTGACCTCGTTCCAGTGCCGTTCGAGGTCGAGGATCAGCGGCATCAGCGTCTCGGCGACGAAACGGCCGCCGAAGATGCCGAACATGCCCTGCTCGTCGGGTCCGGTGCGGAAGGAATTGGGTGTCGCCGGCTGGTCCATCGCCGATCTCCTAAGTCTTGGTTTCTGAGCATGTCCTTGTCGGAAAACCGGTCCCACTTTTCCGGAACATGCTCGGGTTCGAAAGAATTATTCAGGCGGCGCGGTCGTCGCGCGCGGCCCTGACGGCCCGGAAAAACTGCTCGATCAGCGCCGGGTCCTTGACCCCCGGAGCGCTTTCCACCCCCGACGAAATGTCTATTGCGAGCGGATTGGCTGACCTCAGGGCGTCGCCGATGTTGGCGGCGTTGAGCCCACCGGAAAGCATGTAATCGACGCCTGCGTCAAGGCCGGCCAGAATGCGCCAGTCGAAGGCGACGCCATTGCCGCCCGGCAGTTGCGAGCCTTTCGGCGGCTTGGCATCGAACATGAACCGATCGGCAATGCCGACAAAGGGCTTTAGCCGCTCGAGGTCGGCGGCCTCGCTGACGGAGAACACTTTTATCACCGGCAGGCCGTAACGGGCTTTCACCTCGGCCACCCGCTCCGGCGTTTCCGCGCCGTGCAGCTGCAGCATATCGGGATGCATTTTGGCGACGATCTCGTCCAGGAAGGCGTCATCGGCATCGACCGTCACGGCAACCGCCCTGGCCTTGCCGATTGCCGCCTGGCGCAGGCGGCCCGCTTCCGCCGGTTCAACATAGCGCGGGCTCTTGGCGAAGAAGATGAAGCCGACATGGCTGGCGCCGCCGGCCAATGCCGCAGCCATTGCCTCATCGGTCTTCAACCCGCAGATCTTGATGTCGAGCGCCATGGCGCGGGGATTGGCACGAAAAGCCGCAAGAGTCGAGAAAAAGCATGCTGTTTGCCGGCAGCGCCAAGAGCGCTACCTATGAAGGACAAGCCAAGGCGGGAGCAGACGACATGGCCGACCGGACCGTAGCCGAACTCAGGCAGAAGATCGCGCAGGCGCGCGAGGTCATCGCGCATCTGATGGACAAGGCCGCCTTCGACGGGGCGGAAGCGCATCGGGCGCTGGATTATTTCGGCAGCGACGCCTTCGAGAAGGATTTCCTGCCCTGGCCGCATCATGGAAATGAGGGACTGCGGCCGGAGGAACTGAATGCGGCGAATGATGATTGAGGAGGCCTCGGGCCGTCAACCGCGATTTCGTCATCCACGGGCGCAGCAAGGAGCGTAGCGTCACAGCGCAGATCATCACGAAGCGAAGGGGGAACGCTGCTCTCGCCCGACGTGTGCCCTAATCAAACACGATCGCCTGCAGCGCGCCGCCATTGCGCTTCAGCCAGTCCTTGCAGCGGTCAGTGTCGGGGCAGAGCTGCTCGCACAGTTTCCAGAATTTCGGACCGTGGTTCATCTCCTTGAGATGCGCCACCTCATGCGCGACGAGGTAGTTTATGACAGGCGTCGGCGCCATCATGATGCGCCAGGAGAAGGACAGGTTGCCGTCGGAGGTGCAGGAGCCCCAACGGCTCGACGTGTCCTTGAAGCGGATCGCCTTGGCGCGCTTGCCGAGCGCCTCGGTGTGTTTGATCACCAGCTTCTCGATCTCCTTCTTGGCCTCGCGCTTGAGGAAATCGGCTATGCGGCGCGGCAGATGAATGCGCTCGCCATTCACGATCAGCAGCGGGCCGCGCTCGTCGCGCGACACGGAAACAGTGCCGCGCTTCGACGGTTCATGGACGATGCGATGCGCCACGCCGCGGATCGGGATCTTGATGCCTGGGCGCACCTGCGGCCGTGTCGGCACCTTGGCCAACCGCTGCTCCAGCCAGTCCTGGTGGCGGTGCAGGAACTTTTCCACCTCGCCGCGGCGCAGGCCCGGCGGCACGGTGATGCGCAGGCCCTGGCCACCGGAATCGATGCGAAGTGTGAGCCGCCGTGCCCGGGCGCTCTCGACGATCCTGAGCGGCAGCGTGCGGCCGGCAACGACATGCTCTCGCTCTTCGACAGGCGAGGGCTTGGGCTTGGTCAGGTTGCGAAAGAAGCCGAAGGACATGGCTGAACGATACGCGATTCGAGGAAAACGACCAGTAGAGGGAACGCCAAAAGAGAACAAAAAAGAAACGGCGCCGCTTGCGCGACGCCGTCATCATACCTTGGCCTGTCGCGCGGCCTCAGTCGTCGAGCAGGTTCGAGCCCTTGCGCTTGGGGGTTGCCGGCTTGGTCGATTCAGTTGTCCCGGTTGTGGTCGGGGCAGTCGACTTGTGGCGGTTGGCCATGAAGCGGTCGAACTCGTCCTGGTCCTTGGCGCGGCGCAATTCGCGGGCATAGTCGTCGAACTCGCTCAGCATCTCGTCGAGCTTGCGGCGCTCTTCGGCGAGGCGCTCGAGTTCCTTCTCGCGCCAGTCGTCGAATGCGACGTTGCCGGTGCGAGCTGAACCATGGCCCCAGCGCGCGGCCTTGTCGGAACCGCGGCGACAGCCGGCGAAGATGCCATCGGTGGCGCGATTGACGTCGCGCTTGAAGCCGTCAAGCCGGTCGCCCCAGATGATGTAGGCAAGCATGGCGAAGCCGAGCGGCCAGAACACCATGAAGCCGATGACCATCAGCGCGATGGTCGCCGGCGTCCAGGCCGGGCGGATCAATGCGGATGTGTTCATTTTCTCCCAGTCCTTCAGTTGGAGGCAGCCGGGTCCGGCTGCGTGGATTCGAAATGGGATGGGAAAAACGACGATTCAAGACAATACCGGCCAAAACCGGACAAGGGTTTGAAATGATTATTTCTTTTTGAGCGCTTCGAGGAAAAGCACGACCAGCCCGGCGACCAGGCCCCAGAATGCAGCGCCGACACCGAACAGCGTCAACCCTGAAGCGGTGACCACGAAGGTGACCGTGGCGGCCATGCGCTGGTCCTCGTCCTTGAGCGCGATCGACAGCGCGTTGGCGAGCGACCCCATCAGCGCCAGACCGGCGACCAGCACGATAAGGCTCTGCGGCAGCACGGCGAAGATCGCCACCAGCGAGGCGCCGAAAATCGCGAAGACGAGATAGGCGAGCGCATAGAAGGGTCCGGTCTTCCAGCGCTCGGCGGGATCGGGATGGACGTCCGGCCCGGTGCAGATCGCCGCCGAAATCGCAGCCAGATTGGTGGTCGAGCCGCCAAACGGTGCTGACAGCAGCGAGAACAGGCCGGTGACGCCGATCAGCGGGCCGGGTTCGGGGTGTTAGCCGGCGGCGCGCAGCACAGCGAGGCCCGACAGGTTCTGCGAGGCCATGGTGACGAGATAGAGCGGCAGCGCCAGGCCGATAATGGCGGCGGCGCTGAAATGCGGCGCTATCAGCGTCAGCGTCGACAGTTCCGGCGCCGGCAGGCCGCCGACGCGGCCGGTGAGGAAGGCGGCAGTGCCGCCGCCGATCAGCACCGCCAGCACCGACAGCGCCGGGTTGAACAGGCGGATGACGAAGAAGGCCGCGATCAGCGGCAGGATCAACCAGGGGTCGACGGGAATGGTCTTGACGGCATTGAGCGCGAAGGTGACGACGATGCCGGCCAGCATGCCGGACGCGACCGACGCCGGTATCCTCGATATCAGTTGGGTCAGAGGCTTGAACAGGCCGGTGGCGATCAGCAGGATGCCGGTGACGATGAAGGCGCCGACCGCATCGGCCATGGTAAAGCCGCTTGACGCCGCCATCAGCGCCAGGCCGGGTGTCGACCAGGCGGTGATGACGGGCATTTTCGTGCGCCAGGACAGCCACAGGCACTCGATCGCCATCGCCAGGCACAGCGCCGTCACCCAGCTCGCGGTTTCGGCCTGGGTGGCGCCAACCGCCTTGGCGGCGGCAATGACGACGGCCAGCGTGCCGCCGAAGCCGACGATTGCCGCGACAAAGGCGGATATCGGGATGGAAATGCGCATTCTTGCCTAGCTTGCCCGCTCGACCATGTCGCCCACGGCCCTGAGCAGCATGTCGAGGTCCTGCGGCCGCGACAGGCGGTGATCGCCGTCAGGGATGAGCGACAAAGTGACGTCGTCGGCCGGCAGCAGGGAGACCAGCTTCAGCGCATGGCTTGCCGGCACGTCGGCGTCGGCCAGCCCCTGCAGGATATGGACGGGGCAATGGGTGTCGATCGGGCCGGTCATGACCCGGTTCGCCCTGCCGTCCTCGATCAGCGCGCTTGTGTAGATGTAAGGGTCGGCGGAATAGTCCGATGGCTCCTCAAAAAAGCCCTTCTTCTTGAGGTCGCGCTTCTGTGCCGCGGTCAGCGCCGGCTCGACCAGCTCGGTGGTGAAATCCGGCGCCGGCGCGAGCAGCACCAGGCCAACGACATTGCCGTCGCCGGCCTTGCGCAACTCCTGTACCATGCGCAGCGCAATCCAGGCTCCCATCGAGGAGCCGACCAGCACCTGCTTTCCCTTGGTGAAACGCCGGAAGACGGCGAGGCTCTCGCCGAGCCATTTCGAGATGGTGCCGTCGGCAAAGGCGCCGCCGGATTCGCCATGTCCGGAATAGTCATGACGCAGGAAAGCTCGGCCTTCGCGGGCTGCCCAATCAGACAGCGTTTCAGCCTTCGTTCCCAGCATGTCGGATTTGTAGCCGCCGAGCCAGACGATGCCGGGCGTCGCGCCCGAGGAATGGCGCACCGCGATGCTGATTCCCTGGACATCCAGAAGGATTGGGGTGGTCGCGGTCATGGCGGTCTGTCAGTCCTGATTTTGCTGACCGGTCTTTTGGCACAGGCAAAGGCGAGGCGGAAAGTGCCCGCTATATCCTTTGTTTGGTGCAGGCCTGCGTTCAGGGTGATTTTCCGTTAGCGCTGTGCTATTGACTCCGCCCGCGCGCTCACCACATTGGCGCGTCCTGAATATTTCTAGATTTGAAACCCTGAACGAAACGGCCAAGGAGACCACGACCATTCGCAGACCTTTCAAAGCAGCGGCGCCCACCAAGGATGGCCCGCGCTCCAACCGTGATATCCGGGTTCCCCGGGTCCAGCTCATCGACGCCGAAGGCCAGAACCGAGGCGATGTCTCCATCAACGACGCATTGCTGCTCGCCGAAGAGGCCGGGCTCGATCTGGTCGAGATATCGCCCAATGCGGTGCCGCCCGTCGTAAAAATCCTCGATCTCGGCAAGTTGAAATACGCCAACCAGAAGAAGGCGGCCGAGGCGCGCAAGAACCAGAAGGTCATCGAGATCAAGGAGATCAAGATGCGCCCGAACATCGACAGCCATGACTACGAGACCAAGATGAAGGCCGTGCGGCGCTTCTTCGAGGAAGGCGACAAGGTCAAGCTGACGCTGCGCTTCCGCGGCCGCGAAATGGCGCATATGGAACTCGGCATGCAGCTCCTGAACAAGGTGCGCGAGGAAGTGTCGACCATCGCCAAGGTCGAAGCAGAACCGAAGCTCGAAGGCCGCCAGATGATGATGGTGCTGGCGCCGCGCTAGGTGTCTTTAGGTAATGCGATTATCGGCTCAGGCGTGGTGACAGCGCTTAAATCCGCCTGAATCCAGTTCCAAGGCGTCCCGGTGATCGACGGGACGCCTGTTTTCTTGCCCGGCAGTTCCGCACCGCCAAGGACGTATTTCTTTGCCCCAAACGCCTCGAATGGATTCCGCTATGGCCAACCGTGAAGCCGAAAAGGGCCTTGGCGGCTATCAGCACATGCGTCGCATGGTGCTTGCCGTGCTGGTGGTGGTGCTGTTTGCCGCACTCCTGTTCGGTCAGTCGACCTTTCCACCGGACACGCCGGTGCACGAGACGATCGAGATGGTCGGCGTGCTGTTGATTTTCCTCGGTGTCGTTGGCCGTCTGTGGTCGACCCTTTACATCGGCGGCCGCAAATCCTCCGAAGTGGTGATCGGCGGACCCTATTCGATCACCCGCAACCCGCTCTATGTCTTTTCGACCATTGCCGCCGCCGGCGTCGGCGCCCAGATCGGCTCGTTCACCGGCATAATCCTCTTCGCGCTGTTGTGCGCCGGCGCCTTCCACATCGTCATCCTGCGCGAAGAGAAGTACCTCAAGGAACTGCTCGGCGCCCCTTACCAGGCCTATCTGGCGCGGGTGCCGCGTTTCTTTCCCAATCTGTCGCTCTACCAGGAAGGCGATACCGGCAGCTTCAAGCCGCGGCTTTTGCTGACCACCTTGCTCGATGGGCTGGTGTTCCTGGTGGCGTTGCCGGTGTTCGAGTCCATCGACGGCGCCCAGCAATCGGGCATTCTGCCCGTGTTGTTCCGGCTGCCCTGATCCCGGACAGAGCGTCGCAGCCCTTGGGGTGTTGCGCGCGCGCCTGCTTTGACGTATAGGACCGCGTTCCAAAAAACCGCCCGGCAGGGCATGCCGTGGCGGTTTCATTTGCTTTTCGGGCTTTTGGTCCGCCCGAAGCGAACAAGAAGCGCGATTGTGCGCCACCAATACGGAGTAGCAAAATGCCCAAGATGAAGACCAAATCGGCCGCCAAGAAGCGGTTCAAGATCACAGGTACGGGTAAAGTTCTGTCGGCTGCGGCCGGCAAGCGTCACGGCATGATCAAGCGTTCCAACAAGTTCATTCGAAATGCCCGCGGCACGATGGTTCTGGCTGAACCGGATGGCAAGAAGGTCATCAAGAATTTTCTGCCGAACGGCCTCTGAGCATTCGGTTTCAGGAACAGCGTTTAAGGAGATCATGACATGGCACGCGTAAAAAGAGGCGTCACCGCTCACGCCAAGCACAAGAAGGTCCTGAAAGCCGCGAAAGGCTTCTACGGCCGCCGCAAGAACACCATCCGCATCGCCAAGCAGGCGGTGGAAAAGTCGCTGCAGTACGCTTACCGCGACCGCAAGAACCGCAAGCGCTCGTTCCGCGCGCTGTGGATCCAGCGCATCAACGCCGCGACCCACGAGCATGGCCTGACCTATGGCCGCTTCATCGACGGCCTCAACAAGGCCGGCATCGAGATCGATCGCAAGATCCTGTCCGACATGGCCATCCATGAGCCGCAGGCGTTCGCCGCGCTGGTGGCCAAGGCCAAGGTCGCGCTCGAATATCTGAAGAACACGACGCCGAATGCTTTTGAAAGCGCTGTCGCCTAAGCCAGCGCTTCCCAAGCATTCGCAATACTGATTTGGGGAACCCGCGCTGGCACGGCTGGCGCGGGTTTTTCTTATGCCCGCTGTAACCAAAATGGTGACGCACCGAACCACGGTGGCCACCCGACCAAGAGAGTTTCGCCGTGAACGCCACCGCTGGAAATCTTGATGCCCTGGAAGGTTCGTTGCTCGCCGAAATCGCGGCGGCCTCGGATGAAACCGCGATCGAGGCCGTGCGTGTCTCGGCGCTGGGCAAGAAGGGCTCGGTCTCCGAAATGCTGAAGACGCTGGGCGCGATGAGCGCCGAGGAGCGCCAAGTCAAGGGCCCGGCGATCAACGGGCTGAAGAACCGCGTCACCGAGGCGCTGACCCAGCGCAAGGCAGAGCTGAAGGATGTGGCAGTCACTGCCCGGCTCGCGGCCGAGACGGTCGACGTCACGCTGCCGGTGCGGCAGTCGCCGGCCGAGCGCGGACGCATCCATCCGATCAGCCAGGTCATCGACGAGATCGCGGCGATCTTCGGCGATCTCGGCTTCGCCATCGCCGAAGGCCCCGATGTCGAGAGCGACTATTACAATTTCACCGCGCTGAATTTCCCCGAAGGGCATCCGGCGCGCGAAATGCACGACACCTTCTTCTTCCAGCCGGACCAAAAGGGTGAGCGCAAGCTGTTGCGCACGCACACCTCGCCCGTGCAGATCCGCACCATGGAGAAGCAGAAGCCGCCGATCCGCATCGTCATTCCGGGAAAGACCTACCGGCAGGATTCGGACGCCACCCACTCGCCGATGTTCCATCAGGTCGAGGGGCTGGTGATCGACAAGTCGGCCAATGTCGCCAACATGAAGTGGGTGCTGGAAGAGTTCTGCAAAGCGTTCTTCGAGGTGCCGCAGGTCAAGATGCGCTTCCGGCCGTCCTACTTCCCGTTCACCGAGCCGAGCCTCGAGGTCGACATCCAGTGCGACCGCTCGAAGCCGGGCGAAGTGCGCTTCGGCGAAGGCTCCGACTGGATGGAGATCCTCGGCTGCGGCATGGTGCATCCCAATGTGCTGCGCGCCGGCGGGCTCGATCCCGACGAATATCAGGGCTTTGCCTGGGGCATGGGCATCGACCGCATCGCCATGCTGAAATACGGCATGCCGGACCTGCGTGCCTTCTTCGACGCCGACGTGCGCTGGCTGTCGCACTACGGCTTCCGGCCGCTGGACATGCCGACGCTGTTCGGAGGGCTTTCTGCATGACTGCTCCCCATCCAGGGGGATGCCGCTGCGGTGCGGTGCGGTTCGAGGCTTCGGCCGAACCGCACCATGTCAGCTATTGCCATTGCGGCGACTGCCGGCGCGCCAGCGGCGCGCCGGTGTCGGCCTTTGTCGGCTTTCTGACCGAGCAGGTGGCTTTCACCGGCAAGGCGCTGAAAATGTACGAGAACGGGCCGGTCACGCGCTCGTTCTGCGGCATTTGCGGCTCGCCGATCGCCTATGTCGACGAGCGGCTGCAAGACCACATCTATTTCATGCTCGGGCCATGGACATGCCGGCCTATTTCCGGCCGACGCACCATGCCTATGTGCGCGAGCAGCTGCCTTTCCTGCATATGCCCGACGACCTGCCGCGCCATTTGAAGACAAGCGTACCCCGGCCTGATGGACAGAGACCGGACGGGTACAGACAAAACGGAACACTGTGATGAAGCTCACCCTCTCCTGGCTCAAGGATCATCTGGAAACCGACGCCCCGCTCAACGAGATTGTCGAGCGGCTGACCTCGATCGGCCTCGAAGTCGAGCATGTCGACGACAAGGCCAGCCTGAAGCCGTTCGTCATCGCCAAGGTGCTGACAGCCGTGCAGCATCCCGACGCCGACCGGCTGCGGGTGCTGACGGTCGACACCGGCAACGGCGCAGCGCCCATTCAGGTGGTGTGCGGCGCGCCGAATGCCCGCGCCGGCCTGATCGGCGCCTTCGCCGCACCCGGCACCTATGTGCCCGGCATCGACGTGACGCTGACGGTCGGCAAGATCCGGGGCGTCGAAAGCCATGGCATGATGTGCTCGGAGCGGGAGCTGGAGCTGTCGGACGAGCACAACGGCATCATCGACCTGCCCGCCGACGCGCCGGTCGGTACCAGCTTCGCCGCCTACGCTCACCTCGACGATCCGGTGATCGAGATCAATCTGACGCCGAACCGTCCCGACGCGACCAGCATTTACGGCATTGCCCGCGACCTGGCGGCGAGCGGGCTTGGCCGCCTCGTCGGCGGCGCCATCATGCCGCATGCCGGCAGCGGCATGTGCCCGGTGAAGGTGACGATCGAGGCGCCGGAGCTCTGCCCCGGCTTCGCGCTTCGGCTGGTCAAGGGCGTGAAGAACGGCCCGTCGCCGAAATGGCTGCAGCAGCGGCTCATCGCCATTGGCTTGAGGCCGATCAGCGCGCTGGTCGACATCACCAATTACGTCACCTTCGATCGTGGCCGGCCGCTGCATGTGTTCGACGCCGCCAAGGTCGCCGGCAACCTCGTCGTGCGCCGCGCGCGCAATGGCGAAAAGGTCATGGCGCTCGACGGGCGCGAATACACGTTGACGCCGGACATGTGCGTCATTGCCGACGACAATGGCGTCGAATCGATCGCCGGTATCATGGGCGGTGAGCATTCCGGCTGCGACGAGAACACCACCGACGTGTTGATCGAATCCGCCCTTTGGGACCCGATCACCACGGCGCGTACCGGACGCTCGCTCGGGATCATCACAGATGCGCGCTATCGGTTCGAGCGCGGCGTCGACCCTGAATTCATGGTTCCGGGCGTCGAGCTGGCGACCAGGCTGGTGCTTGATTTCTGCGGCGGTACGCCGACGGAGATCGAAGTGGCCGGCTATGCCGGCCACACACCCAAGATCGTCTCCTTCCCGCTGTCGGAAGTGAAGCGGCTGACCGGCATCGAGGTACCGAAAGCCGAAAGCCTCGACATACTATCGCGCCTCGGCTTCAGGCCGCAGGGCTCGGGCGATATCGTTGATGTGGCGGTGCCGTCCTGGCGCCCGGATGTCGACGGCAAGGCTGACCTGGTCGAAGAGGTGATGCGTATCCACGGCGTCGACAACATCGCACCGCAGCCGCTGGGCGCGCATGATGCGGTGAATTCCAGGATCCTGACCACACTGCAGGTGCGCACCCGGACGGCGAAGCGCTCGCTTGCCGTGCGGGGCATGATGGAGGCCGTCACCTGGTCGTTCATTCCGGCCAGGCACGCCGAACTGTTCGGCGGCGGCCAGACGGCGCTGAAGCTCGCCAACCCGATCGCTGCCGACATGTCGGATATGCGGCCGTCGCTGCTGCCGGGGCTGATTACGGCGGCACAGCGCAATGCCGACAAGGGCATTGGCGATGTCGCGCTGTTCGAGGTGTCCGGCACCTATGAGGGCGATCAGCCGGACCAGCAGCGGCGTGTTGCCGCCGGCGTGCGGCGCGGCACGGCTAAGCTCGAGGGCTCCGGCCGCAACTGGGCCGGCAATTCCGGCGCGGTTGGTGTGTTCGACGCCAAGGCCGATGCGATCGCGGCCCTTGAAGCCTGCGGCGCGCCGGTCGACCGGCTGCAGATCGAGCCCGGCGGCCCGGCCTGGTATCATCCCGGCCGCTCCGGCACGATCAAGCTCGGCCCGAAGACGGTGCTCGGCACATTCGGCGAATTCCACCCGAAGACGCTGGAGGCGCTCGACGCTTCCGGCCCGATCTGCGGCTTCGAGGTCTATATCGACGCCGTGCCCGAGCCGAAGGCCAAGCCGACGAAAACCAAGCCGAAGCTGGAGCTGTCCGCTTTCCAGGCGGTGAAGCGCGATTTCGCTTTCGTCGTCGACAAGTCGGTCGAGGCCGGCACGCTGGTGCGCGCGGCCCTTGCCGCCGACAAGAAGCTGGTGTCAGGCGTTTCGGTGTTCGACGTCTTCGAGGGCGCTTCGCTGGGCGCCGCCAAGAAGTCGATCGCCATCGAAGTCTCGATCCAGCCGGTCGAAAAGACGCTGACCGACGAGGATTTCGAAGCGCTGGCCAAGCGCATCGTCGACAATGTCGGCAAGCAGACGGGCGGCGTGCTGAGGACGTGAGGGGATTGCGGTCAGATGGCGAATCGCTCTCCAAAGGGCGATGGACTATCTGCGCTATTCCGGCCTGGCGTTCGAAGCTCAGCGAGCGGCGTTCTTTGCGATTGTGTCGGCGGATCCGCTCGTCCGCGAGGCGCTGGAACGCGTAGGCGCGCTCGATCTGCCGGACTGGCTGGTGGTTTCAGGAGCGCTCTATAATTCCGTCTGGAACCATCTTACCGGCAAGCCGTCGGGTTACGGCATAAAGGACGTCGATCTCTTCTACTTCGATGACAGCGACCTGTCCTACGAGGCCGAGGATGTGGTGATTCGCCGGGCGGCGAAACATTTCGAGGGGATGACGCTACCGGTCGAGGTGCGCAACCAGGCGCGGGTGCATCTGTGGTATCCGCAAAAGTTCGGGCGGCCGTGCCCCGCTATACGAGTTCAGCCGAGTCCGTCAGCCATTTTGCCTCGAAGACGCATGCGGTGGGCGTGCGGTTCGATGCTGACGGACAGCAGGAGCTGGTGGCGCCGTTCGGGCTGGACGATCTTTTCTCGTTCCGCATCACGCCGAATAGGGTGACGGATAACCAGCGCACGCATGAGGCGAAGGGGGCGAGGGCGAAGGAGTGCTGGCCGGAGATTACGGTGGTGCCGTGGTGAGGAAATGGAGATGTCGGCGCGAGGCACCCCCCTCTGCCCTGCCGGGCATCTCCCCCGCAAGGGGGGAGATCAGATGTCGCCGCGGGTTTCGCCAATCACCAACGTTGCAGGAGGAGCGAGGCGCCGGAACTGCTGATCTCCCCCCTTGCGGGGGAGATGGCCGGCAGGCCAGAGGGGGGTGCCTCGCGCCAAGCCTCTCAATAGAAAGGGCGACGAAGCGCCCTTTCCATCTCTACCCATTCACCAGTGCCAGCAATTCCTCCGGATAGCGCTTGCCGACCACCTTGTCCGGCGACAGCGCATCGCCAATCGCCGCCACTTCGGCCGCGCTCAGCTCGATCCCGGCCGCCGCCGTGTTCTGCTCGAGATGGTGGATTTTTCTTGCGCCGGGGATCGGCACGATGAAATCGCCCTGGTGCAGCACCCAGGCCAGCGCCAGCTGCGCCGAGGTCACGCCCTTTTGCGCCGCCAGTTTCTCCAGCGTCGCAATGACCTTGGCATTGGCCGCCATGGCATCGGCCTGGAAGCGCGGCAAGGTGCGGCGCCAGTCGTCGTCGCTCAAGGTTTCGGGCTTGGCGATGGTGCCGGTGAGCAGGCCTCGGCCGAGCGGGCTGTAAGGGACGAAGCCGATGCCGAGTTCGCGGCAGACGTCGAACACCTCGTCTTCCGGATCACGGCTCCACAGCGAATATTCGCTCTGGACGGCCGCGATCGGATGCACGGCGTGCGCCCGGCGGATGGTGGCGGCACTGACCTCCGACAGGCCCAGCGCCCGCACCTTGCCCTCGCGCACCAGCTCGGCCATGGCGCCAACCGTATCCTCGATCGGCACATTGGGATCGACACGGTGCTGGTAGTAGAGGTCGATGACATCGGTATCGAGCCGCTTCAGCGAGGCTTCCGCCACCGCCTTGACGTGTTCCGGGCGACTGTCGACGCCGACCATGCGCTCGATGCCTGAGCCTTCCTCGGAAATCTTGAAGCCGAATTTGGTGGCGATCGTGACCTTGTCGCGCACCGGCTTCAGCGCCTTGCCGAGCAGGATTTCGTTCTCATAGGGACCGTAGACCTCGGCCGTGTCGAAGAAGGTGACGCCAATGTCGACGGCGCGACGCAAGGTGATAATCGCTTCTGCCTCTGCCTGACCGCCATAGGCGAAGCTCATGCCCATGCAGCCGAGGCCGACGGGGAAGACTTCGAGTTCAGTTCCTAGCTTGCGGGTTTGCATCACGTGTCTCCTTGTTGTGATGCGGTTGAGGTAATGCCTTGAACCATGTTCGATAATCATCTCTTATTCGTACAGGCTGTTCCAAGAGATAGATCAATGAATCGCGCTCACCTTTCGCAACTGGCGGTGCTGGCCACCGTCGCCCAATGCGGCAGCTTTCGCGGCGCCGCCAGGGAGCTGGCCATTGCGCCCTCGGCCGTCAGCCATGCGGTGTCCAGCCTGGAGGCGCGGCTTGGCGTGCGGCTGCTGGCGCGCAGCACACGCAGCGTTGCGCCGACCGAGGCAGGGGCGCAGTTGCTGGAGCGGCTGCGGCCGGCACTGTCGGAGATCGACCTGGCGCTGGAAACAGCGATCGAGGCGCGCGACCGGCCGGCCGGCAATCTGCGGCTGACCGTGCCGCGCACCGCGGCCCACCTTACGCTGACGCCCAGACTCGGCGCCTTTGCATCGGCCTATCCCGACATCGTGCTGGAAATCGTCATCGAGGACCGCTTCACCGATGTCGTCGAAGGCGGTTTCGATGCCGGCGTGCGCCTCGGCGAAAGCCTGCAGCGCGATATGATCGCGGTGCGCATAGGACCAGACCTTCGCGGCGCCGTCGTCGGCGCGCCGTCCTATTTCGCGACCATGCCCAGACCGCAGCATCCGCGCGATCTTGCCGATCACCGCTGCATCCGCTTCCGTTTTTCCAGCGGCATCCTCTACCGCTGGGAATTCGAAAAGGACGGCGAAGAGATCGAATTCGCCGCTCAAGGGCCACTGATCCTCGACGAGGACCATCTGATCGCCCAGGCAGCGGTCGACGGCGCTGGCCTCGCCTTCGTGTTCGACGATTATGTGCGCGCACCGCTCGCCGACGGCCGGCTGATCCGCGTGCTGGACGACTGGTGCCCGCGCTTCGACGGCTTCTTCGTCTACTATCCCAGCCGCCGCCAGATGCGCCCGGCGCTGCGGGCTTTTGTGGATTTCTTCAAGGTGGGGTGAGAAGTGGTTCGCGTAGCGGACGCCTGAGCCTGTGAAGGGCCGGGCTGATAACTGCGGCGAACCGGCTGCTCCACCCCAGGAGGTGGAAGAAAGCGGACCCGCCGTTCGTTTATTTGCCATGCCGGCATCGATCACAAACAGCACGACCCGCTACGGTTGGGTGGCGATCATCCTTCACTGGCTGATCGGCATCATCTTCATTGGCCAGTTCGCACTTGGCTTCATCATGGTGCGGTTGACCAGCCAGCGCACCGCCTTCGAGCTCATCCAGCTGCACAAATCCTTCGGTTTCCTGCTGCTCGGTCTCATCATCCTGCGCATCGCCTGGCGGCTCGGCAATGCGGCGCCGGCTCTGCCGGCATCGACCGGAGCGCTGGAGCGTCGCACCGCGCCGCTGGCGCATCTTGCGCTCTATGCCTTCCAGCTCGCGCTGCCGCTGTCCGGCTGGGCGCTGGTTTCGGTGTCGATGCTGGAGATACCCAGCATGCCGTTCAACCTGTTCGTGATGCCGAACCTGCCGCTCGGCCTGTCCGACGCGGCGGAAGGCTTCTGGGCAGCAACGCACTGGTATCTCGCCTATGCCGGCATTGCGCTGGTCGCGCTGCATGCGCTGGCGGCGCTGCGCCATCATTTCTGGCTGCGCGACAGCGTGCTCACGCGCATGATCACGCCTTCGTCAGATGGCGATGTGGAATAGGGCGCGCCACGTATTCGTTCATGGAGGAAAGGCGCAGGACTTTGCCTGCCCCAGAAGGACAAAAACCATGTATGCGCGCATCTTCGGATTGGCGGCTGTCGCCGCTTGCCTTGCCATGCCAGTCTTGGCCGCAGTGGACCTCAACGACGCCGCCGGCAGCTACACGGTGAACCCGGCCAGCTCCAGCATCCGCTTTTCCATCGGCAAGGTCGGCGGCGGCGGGCTGGACGGCGCCTTTGGCCGGTTCAAGGGCTCGATCCGCATCGACAACCGCGATGTCGGACGTTCCCAGGTCAATTTCACCATCTATCCCGAAAGCGTCGGCACCGGGCAGGGCCGCATTGACGCCTTCCTTCGATCCGACGCGGTGTTCGATGCCGCCAACAATCCGGAAATCCAGTTCCGCTCGACCAGCGTGACGCGCACCAGCGACACCACGGCGCTGGTCAGCGGCCGGCTGACGGCGCGCGGCAAGACGTTTGCGGAAAAGTTCACCGCCGAGCTCGGCGGGCTGAAGGGCGGCACGATCAAATTCCATGTCACCGGCAAGGTGCTGCGCTCCCGCTACGGCATGGATGTCGGCACGCCGATCTATTCCAACATCGTCGATTTCGACATGACGCTGACGGGGAAGAAGGGCTGAGCGGCTTTTCCTCGCCCCGCAAAGCGGGGGAGAGCAACTGGCGCCATCATCAATTGGCTTTTCCCCTAAATTCGGGCAAACCTCCTCGCCTGTAAGATCGATAGGAGAAGCCAGATGTTCCGATGGGGTGTTTTGTCGACGGCCAAGATCGGCCGCGAGCAATTGTTGCCGGCAATCGTCGAGGCCGAGAATGGCGTTCTGTCGGCCATCGCCAGCCGCGACCTGTCGAAGGCCAAGGCTTTAGGCGAGCGTTTCGGTGCCCGCCATGCCTTCGGCTCCTATGAGGAACTGCTCGCTTCGAAAGAGGTCGACGGCGTCTACATCCCGCTGCCGACCTCGCAGCATGTCGAATGGACGGCGAAAGCCATCGAAGCGGGCAAGCATGTGCTGGTGGAAAAGCCGCTGGCGCTCGATGCCAAGGACATCGCGCCGCTGATCAAGCTGCGCGACCAGAAGAAGGTGCTGGTCTGCGAAGCCTTCATGGTCATCTACCATCCGCAATGGATCAAGGTGCGCGACCTCATCGCCGACGGCGCCATCGGCCGGCTGCGCCATGTCCAGGGCGCGTTCTCCTATTACAATGTCGACCCGACAAACATGCGCAACCAGCTTGATCTCGGCGGCGGCGCGCTGCCCGATATCGGCGTCTACCCGACCGTCTCGACACGGTTTTCGACCGGTAAGGAGCCAAGCCGAGTGCAGGCGACCATCGAGCGCGACAAAAAATTCGGCACCGACATCTACTCCTCGATCCGCGCCGATTTCGGCGATTTCGAACTGTCCTTCTACCTGTCGACGCAGATGGCGGCGCGGCAGGTGATGGTGTTCCACGGCGAGAAGGGTTTCATCGAGGTGTTTTCGCCGTTCAATGCCGGGCTCTACGACCACCACCGCATCGAACTGCACAACCAGAACCACACCGAGGCACAGGTGTTCCGCTTTCCCGGCACGCAGCAATACCGGCGCGAGGTCGAGACCTTTGCCAGGGCGGCCGAGGGCGGCAAAGAACGCGTCTTCACGCTGGAGGAATCCGTGCTCAACCAGAAGGTCATCGACGCCATCTTCCGCGCCGGCGGAAAGGACGGCTGGGAAACCGTCTGACCACTTTATCAAAGCCCGGGGGAGCAAAAGGATGGCTGACAATGCGGATGTGATCATTGTCGGCGCCGGCCTCGCCGGGCTGGTTGCCGCGGCCGAGCTGGCCGAGGCCGGCAAGAAAATCATCATCGTCGACCAGGAACCGGAGCAGTCGCTTGGCGGCCAGGCGTTCTGGTCCTTCGGCGTAATTTTCCTCGGCGACTCGCCTGAACAGCGGCGCATGCGCATTCGCGATTCCTATGATCTGGCGCTCGAGGACTGGCTGGGCACCGCCGCCTTCGATCGCCCGGAAGATCTTTGGCCGCGCCGCTGGGCCGAGGCGTATGTCGGCTTTGCCGCCGGCGAGAAACGCTCGTGGCTGATGCAGCGCGGCCTAAAGTTCTTTCCGGTGGTTGGCTGGGCCGAGCGCGGCGGCGGCAATGGTGCGGTGGTCTGAACGACCGAACGGTGTTGCCGCAAGCTCGCGAAGTCGCGACCACCTCATCTGCGGCATCATTCCAGCGATTGATTATTCCTCGAAGTCGATACCCGAAAAAGTGTCACGATGCCCGGAGACTCACAACGAGCCGCTGACGGCAAGTTTGGATGCTTTCCTAAGCAAGACCGTCCCATACGGCGGGTACCCACGCGCTTTAACAGATGCTAATGTTCTTCATTGCTCGGGAACGTCGCAATGTCCAAGATTTGCTTGTTGTGCGCGTGCCTTCTTTTTCTGGCAGGCTTGTCGATACCCGCATCATCTGAGGTCGAAATCGGTCAACGCAGCCACAGATATGCACTTGTTATCGGCAACTCTGCCTACCGCTATGCGCCATCGCTCACCAACGGGGTGAATGATGCGAATGCGATCGCTCGAGTGTTGGAGGAGATGGGATTTGAGGTCACCCTTGGCCTGGATGCTGACGCGTCTACGTTTAGGAACCTTATTGGGAAATTCAGGCGAAACTTGCAGCCGGGGGACGTCTCCCTTTTTTACTACGCAGGACACGGGCTCCAAGCGAACGGAGAAAACTACCTCTTGCCAGTTGATGCCGCCCTTCAACGACCTGCGGACTTGGCTCTAGAGGCTGAGCGCTTGCAGGATATTATCGCAGCCATGACGGCAGAGGAAAATACAGCCATCGTCCTTCTCGATGCCTGTCGGGACAATCCTTTCGTTAAGCAATTAAGTGGGCAGAGTCAGAGTCGCGGCCTTGCAATAGGAAAGGGGCTGGGAGCCTTGGATGCTGGCAGGGGAGTCTTTATCGGCTTTGCAACACAGCCCGGCAATGTCGCTCTCGATGGAGCCGCCAATCATAGCCCTTTTGCAGACTCTCTCGTGAAGCGCTTGAAGACCCCTTCAATCGACATTGAAATTCTTATGCGTCGCGTCCGGTTGGACGTTATGAACGCGACTTCTGGGAGGCAGGTTCCCTGGAGCAACTCGTCCTTGGTGGAGCCGGGGTTCTCATTCAACCCAGATGCCGCATCGAACCCCTCTCCATCAGAACTCCATCAGCCGGACATCAATACGGAGACAGAACTCGAATTTTGGAAATCGATCAAGGATACATCCGATGTCTCGATGTATCGTGCTTATCTGGCGGCATTTCCGAATGGTACATTCATCCAAATTGCAAAGAGCCGAATTGCCAAGCTCGAGGCGCCCGCGCCGCCACGCAAAAAAATCCTGCCAAAGAAAGTCAGTCGTAAGCCGCAAGCCTCGCCGCCTATCAACGAGCCTTCTGCCAATCGTTCAGCGGAAACGACCGCGCCTGCCAAACCGGAAGCCGTTGGACGATGCAGGGATGGCAACAAGGAGAGATGTCGCCAAAACTGCCGAGAAGGCAGGATGCGTGCCTGTCGTAAGCTGCAGCAGCTTGGGGGTTAACAACGCGGATGACTCCCTTGCGTAGCGACTTCGGGCGCGTCGCGGCGGGCGTGGTTGACTCGAGATCCGACGACACGATGTGAGGGCATGCCGCCGCCAGATTATCGGCTGGCAACCACCATGCGGTTGCCCTCGCTGTCGCGGAACTCGGCGACCGTGCGGCCCCTTTGCCAGGGCGCCTCCTGTGGCTCGGTGACGATCTCGACGCCGCGCGACTTCAAAGTCGCGATGGTCGCTTCGACGTTCCAGTCGACCAGAACCAGCACCGGCTCCGCGCTTGGGGCATCGTCGACCCGCCTGACGAAATGCAGGTTGGTGACGGCGCCCGGAAATGTCAGCTCGATCCAGCGCCAGCCGCTATCGCCCATCGCTTGGTCGGAAGCGACCTGGCAGGCAAGGTGTTCGGTGTAGAACGCCTTGGCGCGGTCCTGGTCAAACACCGGCAACTCGGCAAACTGAATGTGCATGAGGGTCTCTCCTGCTCCTGCTGGCTGCCGCGCAGCCGTCCACGGGGGAAAGACGATCCGGGCGATCGAAAAGATTCGCGGCGGCGAAGAATCTTTTCGAGGTCGCGAAACGTCTTCTCCATGCAGACTTGAAAAACAGGAGACGACACATGGGCTACAATCTCATCCGCTACGGCGTGAAGGATGAAAGCATCGCCGAGAACCGTATGCTGGTTGCAAAGGTGTTCGAGGCGCTCGACGAGACCAAGCCGCAATCCGTGCGCTACCTCGTGCTGGAACTGGAGAATGGCGAGTTCGTCCATCTTGTCAGCCAGGACGGCGACGGCCTGACCGGGCTCGCCGCCTTCAAGGCTTTCAGCGCCGATCATGCCGGGCGGCGCTCGACGCCGCTTGCCAGATCGCCGGCAAAGATCGCCGGCAATTACCGTATGCTGGCCGGCGAGGTCGTGCCGGCCTGATTGCAAAGACCGGCGTTTGGGGAATGGACAGGATGAACACGGCAAAACTCGACCGCGTGGCCCTGGAGGCGATGCTTGGCTCCTTGCGGCCGAAGTTGCACCGCTACTGCGCCCGCATGGCCGGCTCGGTGATCGATGGCGAGGACATCGTCCAGGAGACACTGATCAAGGCGCTGCAGGCCATTGACGGCGACGCCTCTGTCGAGCGGCCCGAGCAATGGCTGTTCCGCATCGCCCACAATGCCGCGCAGGATCATCTGCGCCGACGCCAGCGGGAGCAGGCGCGCATGAGCGAGACCGACATGACGACGATCGAAGACCCCGCCGCAAGCGCCGATGCCAGGCTCGCCGCGGCCGCCAGCCTGCGCAGCTTCATGCAGCTGGCGACGGCGCAACGCAGCGCCGTGATCCTGGTCGACGTGCTTGGCCTCAGCCTGCACGAGACCTGCGAAGTGTCAGGCGCTACGCTGGCGGCAACCAAGGCGGCGCTGCATCGCGGGCGGGCGCAGCTGCGGCTGTTGGCGGCGCAGGACGAACAGACGCCCGCCCCAAAACTCGACGCCGACGACGAGCAACGCCTGCGCCGCTATGTCGACCTGTTCAACGCGCGCGACTTCGATGCCGTGCGCGCGCTGATCGCCGAGGATATCCAGCTCGAAGTCGTCAACCGCACCCGCATGCGCGGCAAGGCGCAGGTTTCCAACTATTTCGGCAATTACGACCGCGTCAGCGACTGGGCGCTGTCGCTCGGCTTCGTCGACGGCAGGCCGGCCATCCTGATCCGCAACCCGCTGGCGGGGGACGATGCCGTGCGTGGCTTCATGCTGGTCGACTGGCAGGACGGAAAGGTCAGCCAGATCAGAGATTTCCTCTATGCGCCCTATTGCCTTGCCGATGCGGAGATCCGCGTCATCAGCGAATGAGCGCGGACGGCCAGTCGCTTCAGGCAAAGCTCTGGAGGTTGGCGTCCTGCAGTTTGGAGCCGGCGAGCAACGCTTCGAGCACCTGTTTCTTGAGCAGCAGGCATTGCGAACGGGCAAGCTTTGCAATGGCCGAGACCTCGGCCACCTCGCAGGCAAGGACGAGCTCCTTCTGCTGGCCGATGATCACGTCCGTGAAGTCGCGCGATTTGAAGCCGAGATGGAGGACGCGCTCCGACTGGTCGAGGATCTGGTCGAGCAGGCGGGCCAGGCGTAGATTGCCCGACAGCTCGGCCAGTGCCAGGCGAAAGGCGCGATCGGCGGCGAGGAAGGCGACGTGGCTGCGCAGCGTCTCAGGCTTCAGCACCTTTTGCGCCGCCAGCCTGATGTCCTCGAGCCCGCGCTCGGTGAGGTTGGCGGCCGCCACCCGGAACACTTCCGGCTCGATCAGGCTGCGGACGTCAAAGATCTCGTTGACGTCACGCAGGCTTAGCGGCGTCACGACATAGCCGCGGCGCGGTTCGCTCTTGATCAGCCCTTCCTGCGTCAACCGGGCGAGTGCGGAGCGGATCGTCGCCTTCCGGATCTGGTAGCGATCACCGATCTGCTTTTCGGTGAGGCTTTCACCGGGGCGCAGCACGCAGGCGACGATGTCGCTCTTCAGCTGCTCGTAGGCCTCCTCGCTGCGCAATATGTCGGCGGTCGATGGGGGGGCGGATTTCGGGGCGATCATGTCAGGTCTTCCTGGGGCCATGCGGTTGACGCTGGTTCCGGCATTCGCTAGCCTGAGCATCTCAGTTATTGGTATTAAGCTTCTTAAGGGGGATAACTGACATGCCTCTTGCCGCCAAATCGCCTCTCTACGCCGTAACCGCCGATATCGTCAACGCAGCCAAAGGTCCCGATGCCTTCGAACGGGTCAAGGCGGTTCTGCGCGAACACACGGATCGCTTCCATGCTTCCGGGGTGCTCGCCCATGAGGAAGACGACGACGAAGTGCTCCTGCATGCTGGCCCGGATCTGACGATCTACCACATAACCCTGTCGCCCGGCCTGCAGTATCCCGCACACAACCATCGGATGGACGCGCTGATCGGTATCTACAAGGGCAGCGAGACCAACTTTATCTATCCCGTCGACGGCTCAGAGATCGATACACCGGAACGGCAGGACATTGCCGCACCCGCCGTCGTGCACATGACCCCGGACATTGTGCATGCTGTCGCCAACACGGGCGCCGCACGCTCCGGCGCGCTGCATGTCTATCTCGGCAATCTGACGGAGATTGACCGCCATATGTGGAGCCCGGACAGCACCCGGGCCGAGCCGTTCGACAATGAGCGCTATCTGGCTGGGGCGAGGCCGATTTGGCAGTCCGGTTCCTGATCGGGAAAGGGCGAAAGCAGGCTGTCGATCTCCACGTGCTCTCGCGCACTGTCCCGGCTCGTTGCCGGATAAGCGATCCAGTCAGTTAGTCAGCCGTTTTGCCCAGAGTGTCCGCAACCACCGCGCCACGCTCTCCCATTGGCAGAGCGGGACCCGTGGTCGAGTCGATTGCAGTCTGGTGTTCCATCTCGGCATTGATTGCGGCGCCGGCGATGAGGATGATGACGGAAATCCATGTCCACATCATCAAGCCAACGACAGCGCCCAGCGATCCATAGGTGGCATTGTAGTTGGCAAAATGCTGCAGGTAGAACGAGAACAGCCACGATGCTGCGATCCACACAACCGTCGCAATCGAGGTTCCCCAGCTCAACCATCGCAACTTGGCATGTTCGCGGCTCGGCCCGAAACGGTAGAGCAGGGAAATACCTGTAAGCATGAAGCCTGTCAGGATCGGCCAGCGAGACACCGCAACAAGGGTCTCTGTCCAGGCGTCAAGATAGAAGAAGCGCAACAAGGCCGGGACAACGCCAACGGTCAGCAACAGCACGATGCCGATGACCAGGGCCCCAAGCGTGAACAGGATCGACATCAGGTTCAGCGTGATGAAGCTGCGCTTCTCGCTTTCCTCATAGGCGATGTTCATTGCATCGAAGAGCGCCTTCATTCCGCTGTTGGCGCTCCACAGTGCGATGCCGAGACCGATGAAGAAACCTGTCCCGAGCGCTCCCGGTTTCTGACTGGCCAAAGCCTGCAACTGTCCGCGAATGATATCCAATCCCCCTGACGGCAGCAATCCGCCGAGATAGGCGACATGGTCCGCGACTGTCACAGGATCGGCGACAAAACCGTAGATGGAGATGAAGGCGGCCAGCGCCGGAAACAGCGCCAGCAGCAGATAGAAGGTTGCGCCGGCCGCGACCAGCAAAACCCGGTCCTTGTTGAACTCTTCCCAGAGCCGCCAGAAGATGTCCTTCCAGCCGCGTGCGGGAATCTGTGACGGCCAGGCCGCATCGCGACCACGGCCCCCATCCTCTGCCCTTATGGCGGCCTTGCTGGTTTCCGACGTGGCCAACGCACGATTGGCCGCTTCGGTATCGATCAACGAGGACTTGGTGTCCATCGCTCAACGGCCCTCGCTCCGCATCGCCAGGTTTGCGTCGCCTTAGAGGGACACCTTGGCGACCTTGTCCTTGTATTCCTCTTTCGGATCGAACCCGAGCAGCATTTTGATGCCCGCCGTCACGCTTGAGCTATCGAGCCAAATCTCTGCGTTGGTTGGGTCGAAACGGAGCAGTGCCAGCTTCGGGTCGTCCCTCCCGCCTTCGAACCAAGCCGCGACAAAGCGATTCCAGAGCCGGTCGATGACCACCGGGTTGTTGTTCAGAAAAAGCTTCCCTTGCACCGTGGCGAACAGATCGTGACCCTTGGATGTGAAGGTAGCCGTTGCGCTGGCGCAGTCTTTCAGGCCCTGGACAAGTTCGGTATCGGTCGCCGTGAAAAACCAGATGGGTCCGTTTTGATTCTCAATCTGAGCGGTCATCGGACGCGGGATGACCTTCGATCCATCGAGGCCGATCATCATTGTCATGTCGGATTTCAACGATTTCCAGAACTTGGCTTCGAGTTCGGCGGGGGTGGGCATCTGAACCTCCTTTCAGATGGCGAAAGAAAGCAAAACGGTAGCCGGCTGCATCTGTTCCAATGGATTCATGGAAAGATCTTGCTTGCAGGCCGCCGCCCCAAGGCGCAGGTAGCATACCTCGACGCCTATATCGAACCAGCTTCGCGGTAAGCCTGAACAAGCGGCAGCGAGCTGGCCATCTATCGCATCAGGGGCGGCGGGTCGTTAACAATTCATGCAACGTGGCGAAGATAGTGTGGCTTTGCAGCAATCCGAAAGCGAGCCGTTCCATTGCGCAATACACCCGCCGAAGCAATCTTGCAGCTTGTCGTTCACAATGACGATCAGACCCCGTGGGAGTTTGTCGTCGATCTCGTCCGTTCGGTCTTCGATCGATCGGCTGCGGAGGCCGAGACCTTCGCCGCGACCGTGTCGCAGGAGGGAAAGGCCGTGTGCGGCAGCTACCCATTTGCGGTTGCGAAGGCGATGCTGGATACGGCGCAGCAGCGCATCAATGCGGCCGGCCACCCGCTTCGCATCACCGCCGCTCCCAGCGAAACAGAAAGCGCGGCCATAGCCGGCCATTCCGCACAAGCTCCGCGCGACAAAAAGTTCAAATATGCCCACGAGGCGATTGCCTGGCATTTTGGCGGACTGGCGCATGACGAGATCATCGCGACCTCCCGCCAGTTCCCCGGCCACATGCGAGCCGACGTGCAGGTGGCGCTCAACAAGCTGTTCTCAGCCGCGCCCATTCGCTTCTTCGGCCTCTACGAGCAGCATCGCTACGAGACGCTGACTTATGCCGCGCTGACGAAGGAAGGACAGTTCGCCGTTACCATCTCGGCTGCGCAATATCAGGACGTCGATATCGGCGAAATCGAGCCGATAAAGTGTCTCAACAACGGTTTGTGGCTCAACCGGGACGATGGCCTGCACTATGCAGTCGTGCTGTCCTTCCACCGCGAGTACGGTCGCGAGTCCGGGACCTGCGTGGAGATCGCCGTACCGGCCGGCGAAGATGGCGTTGCCCTTGTGGACCGTTGCTTCTCGCAACTTGAGGCGGCCATCAATGCTGCGCGATCTTACCGCGGCAAGGTTCTTTCCCTCGAAACGGAAGGGGATTATCAAGGCCGGTCCAAAGGTGTGATGGTTCATCGCTTGCCGCCGGTGCCGCGCGAAGCGATCATTCTGCCGGAACAGACCCTGAAGCTTCTCGACCGCAACGTGATCCGGTTCATCGAGAGCCGGGACGCGCTGAGGCGGCTTGGACAATCGACGCGCAAGGGCATCTTGCTCTACGGCCCCCCGGGCACCGGCAAGACACACACCATTCGCTACCTCGCTGCCAATCTCCCCGGCCATACCACGCTCATCATAACGGCCGGTCAGATGGGTATATTGTCGCAATACATGACCTTGGCACGCCTGCTGCAGCCGTCCACCGTGGTGATCGAGGACGTGGATCTGATTGCCCGCGACCGCGAGAACATGGGTGGTCCGTGCGAAGAATCCCTCCTCAACACGCTGCTCAACGAAATGGACGGACTAAAGGACAATGCCGACATCCTGTTCGTCCTGACCACCAACCGGCCGGAACAGCTTGAAGTTGCGCTGACAGGGCGGCCGGGCCGTATCGACCAAGCCATCGAGGTGCCGCTGCCAGACGACGACTGCCGCGAAAAGCTGGTGCACCTTTATGGCGGCGGACTGAAACTTTCCAACAAGATCATGGCCGAGGCCGTGGCGCGGACGAAAGGCGTCAGCGCGGCCTTCATCAAGGAGCTTATGCGTCGTTGCGCGCAAACGAGCATTATGCGGGGCGACGGAGAGGTCGTGACCTCCAAGGATCTCGCCGAGGCCCTGGACGACATGCTGTTCACCGGCGGCCGGCTCAACGTCAGGCTGCTTGGCGGAGCAACCGACGGACCGTCAAGCCACTGAGCAGGCGCTTAATTGCGGAAGGCGACGGCGGCTTCGTTGCCTTGGACCTCGCAGAAGATACCCGAGGTTCATCAATCTACTCCGCTCAAACCGGATGTCAGGCGGAGACCTCGGCCGAACGGCTTGACCCGGAATATGCATACAGATACATATGCATAATGATGCAACAAAGCGTGTTCCAGACATTGGCCGACCCCACGCGGCTTCGCATCGTCGAAGCGCTGGCAGGCGGCGAGCAGGCCGTGGGTGACTTGGTTCGCGCCGTCGACATCGATCAATCCGGCGTTTCGCGGCACCTGCGGATCCTCGGCGAAGCTGGCTTCGTCGCGATGAGGCCTGATGGGGCGCGGCGTCTCTATTCGCTCCGACCTGAGCCGTTCCGGGCGATCGACGACTGGGTGCGGAGCTATAGCAAGCTTTGGGAAAGCCGGCTCGATCGCTTCGACGCAGCCCTGGCGCGACGGAGCAGCGTGCGGCAAGGCGAGGAGAAGAAGTGATGGCCATCGAGCCGGAGGCGGGCACCATCAGGTTCGAGCGGGTCTACGACGCATCGATCGAGGACGTCTGGGCGCTGTGGACCACGAAAGAAGGGCTCGAGGAGTGGTACGCGCCTGAGGGAATGCACGTCGAGGTGCTGGGCCTCGAGCCGCGGGTCGGTGGTGCGTTCGAACACGTGATGACCGCGGTGGGCGCCGACCAAGTCGCCTACCTTGCGAACGCCAACATGTCGACGACGGCGCGGGTGAGCGGTCGATTCGTCGAGATGGTGCGCCACCGGCGACTGCGCATTCGCTTCGACATCGACTTCGTCCCTGGCGTCGAGTCGTATCCCTACGACATTGTGGTCGAGCTCCACGCCGAGGCTGGGCGAGTTCGGATGATCGTGACGGCCGATCGTCACCCGGACCCCGAAATGACACGCGGCGCAATCCTTGGACTGACCAGCCAGTTGCAACGATTTGACCTGGCCATAGCGGCACGAGCACAAAAGGAGCAACGACCGTGAGAACTGAAAAGGAGCAACGACCGTGAGAACTGAGCTGCTGCGGACACTCGTCGCCGCTGTGGCGTAGAATCGGCGGCTGCTGGCGTTCGCAGTTTCAAACCAAAATGGCGCACCGGAGGAGATGAAACTGGGCACCGTTATGTCATTGTGACGCCTATTGATTTCTAAGAGAGCAGTCCGCTTGCTCCGATAGCGGACGTGGCGGATGCCACTACGATAGCGGGCTCAGCGGACATGCAGACCTTACGCGTTCACATGGGGAGGCCTGCCTTTCGAAGACCCTCACAGAGGTGATCCAGGTACCGCCGGTCACTATACGGAACCGAGCGGTCGAAGAAGCTCATCCATGCTTGTGAGTTTCGGTCAGGAAACCGCGCCATATCGCGCTTCGCTATGCGCAGGAACTCTCGCAGTTTAGCCCTTGCCTCGTCGAAGCGGCCCGCGTGGGCGTAACTCGCCGCCAGCCAATAATTGATCTCGTGGTTCGGCTCGTGGATCTGGTTGAACGTATCAATGGCCTCGCCATATCGGCGTGCGGTAAAATACGCCGTGCCTTTCACCCAAGGGAGCCAGGACATATCGAAGGGATTATGGCGCTTGGCAATTTCGAATTGCGCCAGCCCCTTTTCGGGCTCTCCGACGTACGTCAGAAAATCGCCATAGATGCCTCTTGCCTCGGTGTCGTTTGGGTTGAGTTCCAGTGCCTTTTCGATATGGACGCGCGCCTCTCCGTAGTTGCGCATCATCAGGTAAACTAGTGACAAAACCCACCGCGCGGTGGTGTCAGCGTCGTCTAGTGTTACCGCTTGCTTCCCGAACTCAAGCGCGGATCTCAGAGACTGATCGGCATCCAAGACCCAACCGAAATTGTAGTCTAGAAAGCAATAATGGGCGTAGTAAGCGGTGATCACCGCGTTCGTTGGGTCCAGTCCTATTGCTTCCTGAGCCAGAATTCGGGCTCTTTCGTTGCCAGCTTTGGTAAACTCGAGGTAGCTCGCTTTGGCTCGTAAATGAAGATCATAGGCCTTGAGGCTAGCGGGGCTAAGTCGTGCCGACCGCTCGCGTCCAGCCATATCTACTCGCCCGCCAACGGTGGCGGCGACCGCGTGAGCCAATTCGTCCTGGAGATCAAAAATGTCACGTACGTTGCGATCGTAGCGCTCTGCCCAAATGTGGGTGCCTGTCGCAGTCTCGATCAATTGGGCGGCAACTCGGAGTTTTTCGCCCGAACGACGAATACTTCCCTCGACAAGGTATTGAACGCCGAGTTCGCGGCCTACCAGCTTCATTTCGGCTGCCTTGTCCCGGAACTGAAACGATGAGTTTCGTGCGATCACAAACAGCGAGCGGAAACGGGATAGTTCGGTAATGATGTCCTCGGTGACGCCATCGCCAAAATACTCTTGCTCGGGATCACCACTCATATTCGTAAATGGCAGAACGGCAATCGAAGGCTTTTGCGGGAACTCTACCGGGGCGGTCGGGCTTGCGGTGGGTGCGGCCACAGGCTCGACGGTGCTAGCCTTGGTCCTGACTCCAACCTCAAGCGAATAGATCCGCATAGGCTCGGCGATGTTCTTTAGTTGAGTTTGGCCGAGATCGCTGACAAAAACGTCGAGCCTAGACCTGACCTGTCGATACGCATCCTCCGAAAGGCAGATGGCACCGGGGGCAGCGATGGCCTCTAGGCGCGCCGCAATGTTGACGCTGTCGCCCATCAGGTCGCCGTCGCTCTCCTCGACCACGTCGCCGACATGGATGCCGACGCGAAACTCGATTCGACGATCGGGAGGTACGCCGGCATTGCGCTCGACCATTGCGTTCTGCACTTCGATGGCACAGCGCACCGCATCAACTACGCTGCGGAACTCGACGAGGGCTCCGTCGCCGGTGCGCTTCACCACTCGACCATGATGCACGGCGATCGTCGGATCGATCAGGTCGCTGCGCAGGGTCCGCAGGCGCGCCAGGATGCGATCCTCATCCGCGCCGGCGAGTCGGCTGTAGCCGACGACGTCGGCCGCCAGGATCGCAGCCAGCTTTCGGGACTCGCTCATGCTGTCCTTCCCCAGCGCAGCATTTCAGCCCGACCAGGGCCGCCCGCCACAACATAGAACAGATAAGCCAAAGGAATATAGCCCGAGCCTTGGTCGAATGCCCGCATCAGGCCACAAGAAGACGCGGATGCCCAGTTTTGTTCCAGACCCGGGAAAAATCTTTCGCCAAATTGGCGTGTTACGAGTGGCGCGCCCGAAGAGATTCGAACTCCTGACCCCCAGATTCGTAGTCTGGTGCTCTATCCAGCTGAGCTACGGGCGCGCAACAGGCCATGCTTTGCATAGCCCCGCGATCCGGTCCTGGCGACCGGCCGCGACGAGACGTGTTCCCTAACGACTGAATTTCCGAAAAGCAAGCCGATCCGGCAAAAGTTTTGTCGCAGGCAGATAGAGCTATGCGGGATTCGGCTCAGGCGGGGCGGCGCAGGCCGCTGCGGGCCTGGTCGAGGCGGACGGGTTGGTCGGGGATGGTGACGGCGAAGGTGGTGCGGCCGCCGATCGATTCGACCAGCTCCACCGTGCCGCCATGGGCGCGGATCAGCTCGTGAGCGATGGCCAGGCCAAGGCCGGTGCCGCCGCTGCGGGCCGAACCGCGAAACGCCGCAAACAGGTTTTCGCGCGCCTTGGGCGGCAGGCCGGGACCGGTGTCGGTGACGATGATGCGGCTGACGCTGCCCATGCGCTCGGCCGACACGGCGAGCCGGCGCACCAGCGCGCTCTCTGCATCGGCCGCCATCGCCTGCACGGCGTTGCGGCACAGATTGGTGAGCACGCGAAACAGCTGGTCGGAATCGGCATCGACCTCGAAAGCGAGCTCGACGGCGTTGACGAATTCGATACCGTCCTCGATGTCGAGCAGGCCGTGGACGTCGTCGACCAGCTGACGCAGCCGCAAGCGGCGGCGCGAGGGCGCCGGCTCCTGGGTGCGGCCATAGTGAAGCACACCTTCGGAATAGGACACGGCGCGGTCGAGCGCGCGCAACAGCTTTGGCGCGAAGGCCTGCACGGTCGGGTCCTTGACCAGGCGCAGGCGGTCCGACATCAGCTGGGCCGAGGCCAGGATGTTGCGCATGTCGTGGTTGATCTTGGAGACGGCGAGGCCAAGATCGGCGAGATGCTTCTGTTCGGCCAGCATCTTTTGCAGCCGTTCCTGCATCTGCGACAGTTCACGTTCGGCAACGCCGATTTCATCGGCGCGGGCGGCCGGGTGGATGATGCGCGAGGGATCGTCGGGCGCCTCGGAGAAGGAAAGCATCGAGCGCGTCATGGTGCGGATCGGGCCGATCATGATCAGGTCGATCGCCGCATAGACCAGCATGGCGGTGAACAGCGAGATCAGCAGCGACACGAAGGCGACGTTGCGCGAATAGCGCAGCATGGCGTTGCGCAGGGAATAATCGGGCATGATCAGCTCGAATTCCTTGTCGCTGTCGCCGACCGGGCCAAAGACCCTGAGCATGCGCTTGCCGCCGAAGAACAGCGTATCCAGCGCCCCGGTCATGCCCTTGATCATGCCGACATTGGCGATGTCGATATGCTCGTCGACCTGCGGCGGCATTTCGGCCACCACCAAAAGGCGCGAGACGCCGCCGTCGCGCACCGCGATCGCCTTGGCGCCAATCGCCATCAGCACGTCGTTCTGGGCGGTGCGGGAGAGCGAATTGGGCTCACCCTGCACCAGCACGATCGAGACGGCGGCGGCGGTGCTCAGCCGCTCCTTCAGCCAGGCCAGGCGGTAGCTGGCGATCCAGGGCAGGAAAATGAGGACTTCGGCCAGGAGCACGAAGACGATGGTGAGCAAGAGCAGCTTGGTCGACAGGCCGCGCGCCAAGGATACCGAGCGGCTTGGGACGGGGCGAACGGACGCCGGGCCGGCATCGGCATTCGCCGGGCCGCTCCCTTCATCCGCTGAGGCAAGTTCGCTCATTAAGGCCTGTCTTCACAAACGCTTGATCGGTTGAGATTAGGCGATTGCGGCTTTTTTGCCAATTTCATCCTTCGATGGACGATGGTACCAGCAATAAAGACGCATCGAACTGATCGTTCGCGCCGTGACGAACTGTTCGTTCACGCCGTGACGAACTGGTCGTTCGCGCGGCGATGAACTGTTAGTTCACGCCGGATTGACTCCCAAAACCCTTCTTTCTATAAGCCGCTCACGCTCGGGCCATTCGTCCCGGCGCGGTTTCGATCGCGCCAAAGCCGGCCCGGCAAAGCTCCTGTTACACAGTGACAGAATCAAGAAGGGCCGCACCCCGCGGTATTAAAACAAATGAAGCGTACCTACCAACCGTCCAAACTCGTCCGCAAACGTCGGCACGGTTTCCGTGCTCGCATGGCCACCAAGGGTGGTCGCGGCGTCGTCGCAGCTCGCCGCAACCGCGGCCGCAAGCGGCTCAGCGCCTGAACGGAAGACGAGATCGTTGCCCGCAACCGGCAAGCCAGTGGGACCAAACCCCAAGCGGCTTCTGAAACGTGCGGAATTCTTGGCCGTCCGCCGCGGTGAAAAGCGGCGCGGGCGGCTTTTTCTCGTTGAAGTTCTCGACCGCAATGACGGTCTGTCGCCGCGCGTCGGCTTCACCGTCACCAAGAAAGTCGGCAATGCTGTCGTGCGTAACCGCGTCAGGCGGCGGCTGAAAGAAGCCGTGCGCACCCATGCCGCAAGTGACATGGCGCCCGGCAATGACTATGTCATCGTCGGGCGTGAAGACGTGCTTACCATTCCGTTCGGCCAGTTGAAGGCCGAGCTCTCCCGCCGACTGCGCGGAACACGATAGGCCAAGGGCTTTCGATGGAAAACAACCGGAACTTCTACATCACCATCGTCTTGTCGGTGCTGATCCTCGGGCTGTGGCAATATTTCTACGTGCTGCCGCGCAGCGAGCGGCAAGCCGAAGCCACGCGCATCGAAGAGCAACGGGCGGCGGAGCAGAAGAAGGCAGCCGAGGCCGCAAATCCCGGCGGCACGACGGCCCCCGCGGCGCCCGGCGCCATTCCGAACGCGCCCGGCGGCGACACTGTGAGCCCGGCCAGCCGCGAGCGGGCGCTGGCGGCAACCAGCCGCGTCAAGATCGACACGCCGAGCCTGGAAGGCTCGATCAATCTGACCGGCGCGCGTCTCGATGACCTCAAGCTCAAGCACTATACCGAGACGGTAGACAAGAACTCTCCTGAGATAAGCCTGCTCAACCCGCAACCGCTGAAGGACGGCTATTTTGCCGAGATCGGCTACAGCAGTGGTAATCCCGAGCAAACGGGTGCTTTGCCTAGCTCGGGCACCATCTGGACGGTCAACGGCAATGCGACGCTGACACCGGCAGCGCCTGTCGAACTGACTTACACCAATGACAAGGGCCTGACTTTCAAACGCACTTTCTCGGTTGATAACAATTATATGTTCACCGTTACGGACACGGTGCAGAACTCGGGGAGCGCCGCTGTCTCGCTGTCCAATTACGGGCGCGTAACCCGCTTCGAAAAGCCGGCCGTCGCCAGCACCTATGTGCTGCATGAGGGCCTGATCGGCTTCACCGGCACCGAGGGCCTGCAGGAACACAAATACGCGGCGATCGAGAAGGACAAGCAGATCCAGCCAGGCAAATCGACGGATGGCTGGCTCGGCATAACAGACAAATATTGGGCTGTGACGTTGGTGCCGACCGAGAAGCAGCCCTTCCAGCCGCGCTACGGCTATTACGAAGATGGTCGACCACGTTGGCAGTCCGACTTCCTGACCGACGCGATCAACATCGACGCCGGCAAGTCGGTGACCATAGAATCGGAAATCTTCGCCGGCGCCAAGGAAGTCGGCAAGATCAACGCCTATGCCGAGGAACGCCATATCAAACGGTTCGACCTACTTATCGACTGGGGCTGGTTCCATTTCATCACCAAGCCGATGTTCTGGCTGATCGATACGCTCTACAAATTCTTTGGCAATTTCGGCCTGGCCATCCTGGCCACCACGGTCATCGTCAAAGGGCTGTTCTTCCCGCTCGCCAACAAATCCTACGCGTCGATGGCGAACATGAAGAAGGTGCAGCCCAAGATGCTCGAGATCCGCGAGAAATACGCGGATGACAAGATGAAGCAGCAACAGGCGATGATGGAGCTGTACAAGACCGAGAAGATCAATCCACTCGCCGGCTGCTGGCCGGTGGCGCTGCAGATTCCGGTGTTCTTCTCGCTCTACAAGGTGCTCTACATCACCATCGAGATGCGGCACGCGCCGTTCTTCGGCTGGATCCAGGATCTGGCCGCGCCCGATCCGACCTCGATCTTCAACCTGTTCGGCCTGCTGCCCTTCGCGCCGCCGGCATTCCTGCCGCATATGGGCGCCTGGGCGGTGGTCATGGGCATCACCATGTTCCTGCAGATGCGCATGAACCCGACGCCGCCGGACCCGACGCAGGCGCAAATCTTCACCTGGATGCCGGTGATCTTCACCTTCATGATGGGCAGCTTCCCGGCCGGACTTGTCATCTACTGGGCCTGGAACAACACGCTGTCGATCCTGCAGCAGGGCGTGATCATGAAGCGCCAGGGCGCCAAGATCGAATTGTGGGACAATCTGGCCGCGCTCTTCCGAAAGAAACCGTCGCCGGCGGAGTAGAAGGCGCCTCCCTTTTCGAAGACCTGAAAAGCCCCGCCAGCGGGGCTTTTTTGTTGCGCTCGAACATTCCAGAGGCGCGAGGCATCACGGTTCGGTGAGCGGCGAAACTTCGGCGTGCTCCGGGCCGTTACTGCCTGCGTTGCCATTCCCGGAGGACGATTGGAATGGCGTTATTCACATAGCCAGTATGATGCTCGAACACGGTTGCTGCCGCGGCCGGATATCCTCGTGACGCTGTCACGGGGATAGCTGTCGTGGCTGCGGGAAATTTCATCTAACCGTTTGCTTTTGTTATTCTTTTTTCCAGTGCAACCGAAACTATCCTGATTCCCTGGCGTAACTCTTGCGGCAATCGAATCAACCTTTGCCTCCATCAAAAGGGTTCTCCAATGGTACAGTCCATCCTCAAAGCTCTCTGCATCTCGGCCGTCCTCGCTGCTTCCAGCCTTACCACCACGACCGTCTACACATTCGCCAACCCCGCCGTCGGCGGCGCCGCGATGTCGACCACGAAGAACATCGTCGAGAATGCCGTCAACTCGCCGATCCACAAGACGCTGGTGGCAGCCGTCAAGGCCGCCGGCCTTGTCGACACGCTGCAGAGCACCGGTCCCTTCACCGTCTTCGCGCCGACCGATTCCGCCTTCAAGAAGCTGCCCGCCGGCACCGTCGCCACGCTGGTGAAGCCGGAGAACAAGGACAAGCTGACCAAGATCCTGACGGCGCATGTCGTTGCCGGCAAGATCTCGGCCGAGGAAATGATGACCAAGGCCAAGGCGATGGGCGGCAAGTATGAGATGAAGACCGTTTCCGGTGACACGCTGACCGCCGAGGTCAAGGGCGGATCGCTCTACATCGTCGACGAGTCCGGCGGTGCCGCCAAGGTGACGGTCGCCGATGTCAACCAGTCAAACGGCGTCATCCACGTCGTCAACAAAGTGCTGTTGCCGAAGTAACGGCTTCCGGAAAAAGGGGATGACGGCAAGTCCGTGACGGCTTTCTCGGCTTGCCATCCCGCCTCATGACGAGGTGCCATGTGTTGCGGAAGCCGCCTTCGACACGACCGGGGTCCTGCTTGTCCTTCGCAGGGCCCCGGTTTCGTTTTAGCGGGTGAACCGCTCCGGATCCCCGCACGGTTCCGATCCGATCGGGAACCGCCGCTTCACTCCATCGAGCAAGGCTGACAGCGAAGGCTCGCGCATCGGGCGATTGGTGCTATAGGGCGGATCAGTCTATTTTGAACGACGCGGCAAGGTTTCGCTTGCGCCCGGCTGCCACTCTTCAACGGACCTCGCCATGGACGGACCCAACCCAGACATCAAGCACCCGATCCCGATGCACACCCGGGTCGGCTTCCTGAAGCCGCTGGTCACTGCGCCGAATATCGAGATCGGCGACTTCACCTATTATGACGATCCGGACGGACCGGACAAATTCGCCGAGCGATGCGTGCTGCATCACTACCCCTTCATCGGCGACAAGCTCATCATCGGCAAATTCTGCGCCATCGCCGAGGGCGCGCGCTTCATCATGAACGGCGCCAACCATGCGATGTCCGGCTTCTCGACCTATCCGTTCAACATTTTCGGCCATGGCTGGGAACAGGGCTTCGATCCGAAAACGTGGTCGCAGGAAGTGCGTGGCGACACGGTGGTGGGCAATGATGTATGGATCGGCATGGATGCGGTGATCATGCCCGGCGTGTCGATCGGCCATGGCGCCATCGTGGCGGCGAAATCGGTGGTGACGCATGACGTTCCGGCTTATGCGATCGTCGCCGGCAATGCGGCAAAGGTGGTGAAGATGCGCTTCGACGACAGGACCGTGCGGCGACTGCTTTCCGTGGCATGGTGGAATTGGCCGGTGGACAAGATCGGCCGCAACCTCAATGCCGTCAGGGGCGCCGATATTTCCAGGCTGGAGGCAGCGGTTTGAACGCGTTGGGCAACACGGTTATCGGCGTCGAGCTGTTCACCAAGGGCTGGATCTTCATCCGCGGCGTGCCGGCGATGAAGTTCCTGCCCCCGGAAGGGCCGCCGGAAATCGCCTTTGCCGGCCGCTCCAACGTCGGCAAGTCATCGCTGATCAATGCGCTGGTCGGCCATAATGGGCTGGCACGCACGTCCAACACGCCGGGGCGCACGCAGGAGCTCAACTATTTCGTGCCGGGCGGGTTTTCCGGCGAAGGCGCCGACCTGCCGCCAATGGCGCTGGTCGACATGCCGGGCTACGGCTATGCCAGCGCGCCCAAGGAGAAGGTCGACGACTGGACCAAGCTGGTCTTCGACTATCTCAAGGGCCGCGTGACGCTGAAGCGGGTCTATGTGCTGATCGATGCCCGCCACGGCATCAAAGCCAAGGACGACGAGGTGCTGTCGCTGCTCGACAAGGCGGCGGTGTCCTACCAGATCGTGCTGACCAAGACCGACAAGATCAAGGCTGCGGGCGTGCCGCGGCTGATCGAAGAGACGCTGCAAAAGATCAAGAAGCGGCCGGCGGCGTTTCCGTTCGTGCTCGCCACATCGTCGGAAAAGGGCGAAGGTCTTGAGGAATTACGCGCGGCGATCGTGCTGGCCGCCAATGGCGGCTGAGCGAGCCGACTAGGCCTTGGCCTCCAGAGCGATCAGCTGGTGGCTTTCTTCCTCGGCAAGCTTTTCGGTGCCGTAGTACTTCAGGAACAGGCTGACGCCCGACCCGACGATGTGGTCGATTTCATCCTGGCTGGGCGCCTTGGTGCGGTAGGCGAAGATGCACTGGCGGAACAGGCCGGCAAGGCACAGCTCGGTGAATTGATAGGCGGCAAGATCGACATCGTCGATCTTGAGCAGGCCGCGGTCGACGGCGGCATTGAGGAACGCCGCCACCTTGTCGTGGCCGCGTTTGGGGCCGCGTTCGTAGAAGCGGGCGCCCATGTCAGGTATCCTGTCGGAGGCGCCGATGACCGTGCGCTGCGCCTGGATCACCTTGGCCGAGGTGATCTTCATCGACAGCACCTTGCCGAACTTCACCAGCGTCTGGCGCAAATCATCGGCGCGGTCGAGCATGTCGTACATGTTCTTGAAGATGGTGCCGCGCTCTTCCTCGATCAGCGCCTCGAACAGCTCTTCCTTGTTGGCGAAGTAGACATAGATCGTGCCCTTCGAGACGCCGGCCTCGCGGGTGATATCGTTCATCGACGCCGCTTCGAAGCCCTTGTCGATGAAGACGCGACGCGCGCCCTCGATGATCTGGCTGCGCTTGACCGGATCCTGGCCCGCTGCCGGGCGGCCGCGACGCGCACTGTCCAGCGCATCGCACAGGTCGATGTCAGCATCGGGTAGCGTATCGGCCATCAAAGTCACACCTCGCAAAATAATTCGAACCGATCGGTTCGATTGCTCTTGATATGGGCTCCTTTTAGCGCTATGTCAACGTCCACATCGAACCGAACGGTTCAGTATAACACGATTTCCTTATATAGCGACAGTAGCGAGATATCATGTCCTCGAACACGCCAAACACGACCGCCGAAGTCCGGCCCTTTCCCACCGCCAAGGTCTCGCCGGTCATCGAAGCCCCGGAAGCGCCTCCCAAGCCTGCCGCCGAAGTCCTGGCCGAAACGCCGGCGAAAAAGAAGCGGTCGGCACGCTCGCTGATGCTGCCGATCATCGGCCTCGCCCTGCTCGGCGCCGGCGCCTGGTATGGCTATAACTACTGGACCGACGGCCGGTTCCTGATCTCCACCGACGACGCCTATGTCCAGGCCGACATGTCGTTCGTGTCGCCGAAGATTTCCGGCTATGTCGACCAGGTCAAGGTCTCGGAGAACCAGCAGGTCAAGGCCGGCGACCCACTGCTGACCATCGATGACGGCGACTACAGAATAGCCGTTGCGCAGGCCGAGGCGCAGATCGCCACGCTGGCCAAGACGCTCGACCGCATCGACGCGCAGACCAAGGCCGCGCAGGCTTCGCTGCAACAGGCACAAGCGCAGAAGGTCGCCGATCAGGCAGCCGCCGCCAACGCCGCCCGTGCCCAGCAGCGCGCCACGCAACTGGTCAAGACTCGTGTTGGCACGCAGGCGCAGCTCGACGACGCCCAGACCGCTCTCGACCAGGCCAATGCAGCCCTTGTCGGCGCCGATGCGCAGATCGCCGCGGCGCAGGCCAATATCGGCGTGTACGAAGCGCAGCGCGCCGAATCGGCCAGCACGCTGGCCTCGCTGCAGCTTAGCCGCGACAAGGCCGCGCGCGATCTGTCCTTCACCGTGCTCAAGGCGCCTTATGACGGCGTCGTCGGCAACCGCTCGGTCGAGCAGGGCGATCTCGTCAGCCCCGGCCAGAAGCTCGCCGTGGTGGTGCCGATGGACAAGCTCTATATCGTCGCCAACTTCAAGGAGACGCAGCTGGCCAAGCTGGTGCCCGGCGAGAAGGTCCGGATCTCGGTCGACGCCACCGACGGCCATGATTTCGAAGGAACGGTGTCGTCGCTGGCGCCGGCGTCGGGCGCGGTGTTCTCGCTGCTGCCGCCGGAAAACGCCACCGGCAACTTCACCAAGGTGGTGCAGCGCGTCCCGGTTCGCATCGAAGTGCCGGCCGATGTGTTGAAGGCAGGCAGGCTGCGCGCCGGCCTGAGTGTCGTCGTCGCCGTCGACAGCCGCACGGCTCCGGCCGCGGCGAACTGAGCGAACGCCAAGGAGCAAAGCCATGGCAACCGCAACCATAACAGCTGGAGCGGCGCCGGCGCCTGCCATGCCGGCGGTGCCGACCACGATCTCGACGCGCCGCCTCATCGCCTTCCTGGCGATGGTGTTCGGCATGTTCATGGCGATCCTCGACATCCAGATCGTCTCGGCCTCGCTGGCCGAGATTCAAGCCGGCCTCAGCGCCAGTTCAGATGAAATCCCGTGGGTGCAGACCGCCTATCTGATCGCCGAGGTGGTGATGATCCCGCTCTCCGGCTTCCTCAGCCGGATGCTGTCGACGCGCGTGCTGTTTGCAGGCGCCGCGGCCGGCTTCACGGCGGCCAGCGCGCTGGCGGCAACCGCCACCAACATCGACCAGATGATCGTCTACCGCGCCATCCAGGGCTTTATCGGCGGCGGCATGATCCCGAGCGTTTTCGCCGCTGCCTTCACCATCTTCCCGCCGTCGCGCCGCGCCATGGTGTCGCCGATGATCGGCCTGGTTGCGACGCTGGCGCCGACCATCGGCCCGACCGTCGGCGGCTACATCAGCCATGCCCTGTCGTGGCACTGGCTGTTCCTGATCAATGTCGTGCCCGGCATTCTGGTGACGGTGACGACCTGGTCGCTGATCGATTTCGACAAGCCCAATCTCGGCCTGTTCAGCAAGTTCGACTGGTGGGGACTCGCGGGCATGGCGGCGTTCCTCGGCTGCATGGAATATGTGCTCGAGGAAGGCCCGAACCATGACTGGCTGCAGGAACAGGCGGTGTTCATCTGCGCCATCATCATGGTTGTCGGTGCGGTGCTGTTCTTCTGGCGCGCCTTTACTGCCGAGGAGCCGATCGTCGATCTCAGGGCCTTCACCAACGTCAATTTCGCCTTCGGTTCGATGTTCTCCTTCGTCATCGGCATCGGCCTCTACGGCCTGACCTATCTCTATCCGGTGTTCCTGGGGCGCATCCGCGGCTACGATTCCTTGATGATCGGCGAGGCGCTGTTCGTCAGCGGCCTGGCGATGTTCGTCACCGCGCCGATTTCCGGCATCCTGTCGAGCAAGATGGATTTGCGCATCATGATGATGATCGGGCTGCTCGGCTTTGCCGCCGGCACCTGGTGGATGACGCATCTGACCGCAGACTGGGATTTCTATGAACTGCTGATCCCGCAGATCCTGCGCGGCTCCTCGATGATGCTGTGCATGGTGCCGATCAACAACATCGCGCTCGGCACCTTGCCGCCGGACCGGCTGAAGAACGCCTCGGGCCTGTTCAACCTGACCCGCAACCTCGGCGGCGCGGTCGGCCTTGCCATCATCAACACGGTGCTGATCGACCGCAACGCCTTCCACTATGCAAGGCTGGCCGAACATGTCGAATGGGGCAGTGCAGCGGCGCAGCAGAAGCTGCAGAACATGACGCTCGATTTCCAGCAGACCCCCGGCCTCGACGCCACCAAGGCGGCCATTTCCAAACTGTCTGGCATGGTCCAGCAGCAGGCGTCGCTGCTGTCGTTCATGGATGTGTTCACCATGCTGACCGTGCTCTTCGCGACGATGGCTCTGTTCACCCTCGTCATCGCCAAGCCGGCGCCGCCTGCGGGCGGTGGCGGCGGAGGCCATTGAGCGCGCCGGACCCCCCGCCTGGCGCCCTCATACATGACCCCGGAAATCACCCCCGATTTCCGGGGTCATGCTTAAGCATCAATCGCGTTCAATTGCTCTGTGTCGTGGCCGGTGGGCCGAACCATCTGGTCAACGCGTCGGCCAGTCCAGCCGATCCCCCGTCATCAACCCAGGCCACATGGCCGTCGGGCCGGACCAGCACGGCGCCGGGAGCTTCGACCGCACCCAGCACCGGAAGCTCCCATGCACCATTGTAGCTGGCGTCGACCGACCGAACCCGGTCCGCCCATAGGCCGATGTCGAAAGCGCCCGGCTGGCCGAAGTTGAACAGCAGCGGTCGCGCCTCGTGCAGCAGCGCAAAGACCCGTTGCCGGCCGGCATCGGTGACGAGGTCGAGATCCGGCATGCGACGTCCCAGCAGTTCGTGGCCTTCGCCAAGGTCGTAGCGGATGTCCAGGCCGGACATCATGCCGGCAAAATGCTTGCGCGGCTCCTCCATGGCAAGAAGCCCCGACAGCAAGTCTCGCAGCGCCTTTATGCGCTCGTCTTCACGACGCAGCACGACCGCCGCCATGGTGTTTTGCAACACCCTGGCAGCGACCGGATGACGCTCTGCCTGATAGGTATCGAGCAGGCCTTCCGGCGCCGTTTTTCTGACCACCTGGGCGAGCCTCCATCCAAGGTTGACCGCGTCCTGCACGCCAAGCTGCATGCCCTGTCCGCCGTCTGGCGGGTGCACGTGGGCGGCGTCGCCCGCCAGCAGCACCCGCCCCTTGCGGTATGACGCTGCCTGCCGGACCATATCGGTGAAACGGGAAAGCGATGCCGGATTGTGGACGCCATAATCGGTGCCGAAGACGGCAACGAGCGCGTCGCTCAGATCGCGTAGCGTGGGCGGCGCGACAGCCCCGACCTCGCGTTCGGTCACCATCACCCGCACGGTCCCGTCGTCCAGCTTGCTGAGACCATGAATGCCCGTTGCATCGCGGTGGATGCCCCAGTTCGGCTCCTCTGTTATTTCGACCTCACCAATCAGGTTGCTGGTCGTCGGATCCGAACCCGGGAACTCGATGCCCGATGCCTTGCGCACGAGGCTTCTGCCGCCGTCGCAGCCGACGAGGTAATCGGCGCGAAGCGAGCGGCCGTCGCTGAGCGCGACGTCGACACTACTCTCGTCCTGGGCGAAAGCCGTCACCTCGCAGCGACGGTAGATCGTGACGCCAAGCTCCTCCACCCAGTCGGCAAGGATGCGCTCTATATGCTTCTGCCACAAAGCGAGCCCGTAATTGTGGCGAGTGGGAAAGTCGCTGATATCGAGCGAAACGCCGGCAAAGCCAGCGACCTGGGCAGTCCGCCCTTGCGTCAGAAACCGGTCGGCAATGCCGCGCTGGTCGAATATCTCGATGGTTCGTGCGTGCAGGCCGCCGGAGCGCAGCCCTTCGACCTCTTGTCCAGCGCGCCGCTCGACGATGGCGGCGTCGACACCGGCCAAGGAAAGCTCGCCGGCCAACATCAGTCCGGTCGGCCCACCTCCGACGATCACCACAGGATGGGAGATTTGCGGCCGGTCGGCATCAGCATGACCGGTCGATTTGCGCTCGCCCTGGCGAGCGTGTTCTTGCACTCGTTGCATAGGTTCTGGCCCTCTCGATAAGGGCTGCGGAATCTACGCATAAAAAGCCGTCTGCCAATTCTTGAAATTAAGTGTTTTCGCCCCATTTCAAGAGATAGGAGGCGGCGGCCACGCCGCCTGCCAAGTTCTCGACATCGCCAAGAGACGCTGGACGGTCAGGCAGTCGCCGGCTTGAATTTCAGCGCGACGCCGTTGATGCAGTGGCGCAGGCCGGTCGGCGCTGGGCCGTCATCGAAGACATGGCCGAGATGGCCGCCGCAGCGGCGGCAGTGGACCTCGGTGCGGGTCATGCCCAGCGAGCGGTCCTCGGTTTTGCCGATGCCGTTGGCAATCTCCTGCCAGAAGCTCGGCCAGCCGGTGCCGGAATCGAACTTGGTCTCCGAGGGATAGACCGGCAGGTCGCAACCGGCGCAGGCAAAGATGCCCTTGCGGTGTTCGTTGAGCAGCGGGCTGGTGCCGGGATATTCGGTTCCTTCCTTGCGCAGCACGTTGAAGGCGTCGTCGGACAGGATGGCGTGCCATTCGGCGTCGGTCTTGGTGACCTCGAAGGTTTCGGCAGCCCTGGCGGGTTGAAGCCCGCCCATGCGCAGCGTTGCCGCCGCGCCGGCAACGGCCGCAAAGGCGACGCCGCTCAAAAGCAAATCTCGACGGTTCATGATAGAAATCCTCCTGCAGGTTGTTTTGCCAAATTTGGCCGCCACAGCAAAATCAAAAGCCGGTGACGGTGGCCTCTGCAAACGAACGCTCCACACCGGTTCCGCACTTGCTGCGGACGGGATGGAGCGCTCGGTCGATTGCGCGGCCCACGGGGGCGCGAGCCGCGCAATCTGCAGGGAGCCTTGACCAGCAGTTCGCCGGCGGCAGGCGCTTTGTTACATCTTCGGCAGCAGAACCTTGTCGATGACATGGATGACGCCGTTGGACTGCTCGACATCGGCGATCGTCACATTGGCGACATTGCCGTTCTGGTCGGTGACGGTGACCTTGCCGCCATCAGCCTTGAGCGACAGCTCACAGCCGCCGACCGTCTTGACCTTGTGGGTGCCGCCGTCGGCCTTGGCCATCGCGGCGACATCAACGCCCATCGCCTTTGCGCCGATGACGTGGCAGGTCAGGATCTTGGTGAGCTTGTCCTTGTTCTCGGGCTTGAGCAGCGTCTCGACCGTACCGGCCGGAAGGGCGGCAAAGGCGTCGTTGGTCGGCGCGAAGACGGTGAACGGACCGGCGCCCTGCAGCGTCTCGACCAGGCCGGCAGCCTTCACGGCCGCGACCAGCGTCGTGTGGTCCTTCGAATTGACGGCGTTCTCGACGATGTTCTTGTTGGCGAACATGGCGGCGCCGCCAACCATCGGATTCTCGGCATAGGCAGCAGTGGCGAGGGCGGATACGGCAATGGTACCGGCGAGCAAAAGGGTGGCGAGTTTACGCATAGTGTTCGGACTCCTCGGGTTATTGTTCCTCTCTCGGGAACATATGGAGATACGGGATGGACCTGCTGGAGTTTCCGCAAGCCGCGAAAATTTATTCTTTATTTTGTCGGTGAATTAAACCTTTGACGGTCGATCTTTTGATTCAAGACAGCGCATCTGAACGCGAAAGCGGCGGAAGCTAAACTTCCGCCGTTCTTCACTAAGCAATTCTCTATTGAGAACTATCAGATACCCTTCAGGTCGCCCGCGGCAACGACGGGTCCGGTCGGCTGTCCGGTCGGCGAACCGCCGGTGGGCTCGACGCTGACGGCGAGCACGGCGCCTTGCGCCAGCTTCTGCTGCACGGCCGGTGCAACAGGGATGTGCGTGGTCTGGCCGGCGGGAATGACACCCATCGAGACCGGAGCATTCTTGCCTTCGATCATCCACAGTTCGAAGTCCTTGCCGGCGGCGCGTTCGCCCGACACCAGCGACAGGCCGACATCCTTGCGTCCGGCGTCGTAGACGACGAGGTATTTGACATCGCTGCCATCGGCAGCCAGCGAGGCGACCAGGCGCCCCTGCGGCACGACGACCGGCGGAGCCCTGAAGAGTGGGACGGCAGCGTAGAGCACCAGCGCCGCGAGAGCCGCTGCGGTGAGGCCGCGCCAGAAGGCAAGGCTCGCCCAAAGGCTGCCGCTCGGCGCCGCGGCAGTCGACGCTGCGGTGGAGGAGAACAACCGGCGATCGATAGCCGGCTTGATCGTGGCCGGTGGCTCTACTTCCGCATAGGCGCCGGCCATCGGCGAAAGGTGAACCTCCCAGGAATCGACCAGACGGGCAAAGCCGGTCTCAGCGTCGATGCGTCCGGAGGCTATCTGGCGTTCGTCCGCCGGCAGAACGCCGAGAACGTATTCGGCTGCGAGCAGGTCGTCGCCTCCACGTTCCGGTCCATTTTCTTCTGCCAAGGTCATCTTTCCAGACATTCTCTAAGTTTCAACAGGCTGCGCCGCAGCCACGTCCGCATCGTGTTGAGCGGGACCTTGTGACGCTCCGCCAGTTCGGCGTAACTTTCGCCGTTCAAATAAGCGCCCCGGACGGCTTGCGCCCGGTCTTGTTCCAACTCTTCGAGGCACTGGTAGATGCGCTCGGATTCACCGCCCGCAACAACCATGGCCTCCGGACCCGGACCCGGGTCAGCCACGTCAAGCGCGGCATCGATATCGGCAGCAGGCTTGCGCCGTGATCGGATGCGATCAATCGCATGATTGCGGGCTATGGCCACCAGCCAGGAGATTGGGCTGAGATCCGAAACGGCGAAACGATCCGCCTTCGTCCACACTTTGACGAAGACCTCTTGCAGCGCTTCTTCCGCATCTCCCCGGTCCCTCAATACACGAAGGCAAACGCCGAAAAGTTTCGCGCTGGTTTGTCGGTAAAGCAGATCAAACGCAGCCCGGTCCTTCATCGAGGTACGGACAATCAGGGTGGAGATGTCCTGCGGCGTCATGCCGACAAGCTAGGCGATTGCGATTTATTTGCAAAGGCGGAAATGTTGTTGTCTACGCAATCGATGTCTGCGCCTCCCCGCCAGTAATCGTCAGTCGGTTGCCAAGGAATCATCTGTCGTGCTGCTGAAACTGAAGCCGCTGTTCGGGCAGTTGATGGACAAGAGCCTGTGGTTCACCCACTGGCCGGCGATCCAGAACGTCAGCGGCCAGCCGTCGATCGCACTACCTGTCCATGTCACCGACGCCGGCCTGCCGCTCGGCATCCAGGTCGTCGGCAGGCCCGGTGACGAGGAGACGCTCTTGTCGCTCGCCGGACAGATGGAAAAAATTTCGGGTGGCTGACGCGACGGGCACCGCTGAGGTGCTCCAATAGGTTAGTGCCTTGACAACCGGCCATGCCGACCAATCTTTGCGCGGATGACCGAGTATCCCGGCCTGCCAGAACACATTCGAAACGCGATCCTGGTCCTGATCGATCGGTATCGGGGGCGCGGCTCAATCACGCTCGACGAAGTCAATTTCGGGCTTCCGCATGACTATGGTTGGGCTTCGGCGGATATCGAGAATGTCTTTGAGCTGATCACCGCAGGCGGGCTACGGATCGAGGAATAATTCGATCGCTCTGGGCCCAAGTCGCGTCGAACCATTTGCCCCTTGCGCCAATTCCCGCTAAGACGCCGCCGTCCTTTCCAGCAAGCCGGGAACCTACCGATGACGGAGATCACCGCCACCGCCGAAATGCAGGCCGCCCTGCTGTCGCGGGCGCTGCCCTACATGCAGCGCTACGAGAACAAGACGGTCGTGGTGAAATATGGCGGCCATGCCATGGGCGATATCGAACTGGGCAAGGCCTTCGCCCGCGACATCGCGCTGTTGAAACAATCCGGCGTCAACCCGATCGTCGTCCACGGCGGCGGCCCGCAGATCGGCGCCATGCTCTCCAAGATGGGCATCGAATCGAAGTTCGAAGGCGGGTTGCGCGTCACCGACCAGAAGACGGTCGAGATCGTCGAGATGGTGCTGGCCGGCTCGATCAACAAGGAAATCGTGGCGCTGATCAATGCCGAGGGCGAATGGGCGATCGGCCTGTGCGGCAAGGACGGCAACATGGTGTTCGCCGAAAAGGCGCGCAAGACCATGATCGATCCGGACTCCAACATCGAGCGGGTGCTGGACCTCGGCTTCGTCGGCGAACCGGTCGAGGTCGACCGCACGCTGCTCGACCTTTTGGCGCGCTCGGAAATGATCCCGGTGCTGGCGCCGGTGGCGCCCGGCCGCGACGGCCATACCTACAATATCAATGCCGACACTTTTGCCGGCGCCATTGCCGGCGCCTGCCAGGCGACGCGCCTTTTGTTCCTGACCGATGTGCCCGGCGTGCTCGACAAGAACAAGAAGCTGATCGACGAACTGACGGTGGCCGAAGCCAAGGCGCTGATCAAGGACGGCACGGTGTCGGGCGGCATGATCCCCAAGGTCGAGACCTGCATCGAAGCGATCGAACGCGGCGTCGAAGGTGTCGTCATCCTCAACGGCAAGACGCCGCATTCGGTGCTCTTGGAGCTGTTCACCGAACACGGCGCCGGCACGCTGATCGTGCCCTGAACCCGACCGCCTGCTGCCCCTCGATCAGGCCGGCTCGGGCAAGCGCGCGATGACCTTTATCTCGAAATCAAAGCCGGCTAACCAATTGACGCCGACCGCGGTCCAGTTGGTATAGGGCGGTTCGCCAAACACCTTCAGTCGGACGGCATCGATGGCGCCCCACTGCGCGGCCGGATCTGTGTGGAAGCTCGTCACGTCGACAATGTCGTCGAACGTGCAGCCGGCTGCTTTCAGCACCGCGGCCAGATTGTCGAAAGCAAGCTGGACCTGCTTTTCAAACACCGGCTCAGGCGAGCCGTCCTCGCGGCTGCCGACCTGGCCCGAGACGAACAGGAGGTCGCCCGAGCGGATCGCCGCCGAATAGCGGTTGATCTCGTAGAGAGCCTGCCGACCGGCAGGGAAGATCGCGTCACGTTTGGTCATTTCTACTCCATCTGGACAAGGCAGGTTCCCAACGATTTCGGCCTGCCGTCGTCCTTTTACATACGCCCCGTATGTCCAAGATGGGTTCATACGTCGCGTATGTCAATACGCATACGCAACGTATATTTGTGATGGCAACGGAACCGTCAGGCGCCGGGCGAGATCGCGGCGGCCGTTTCGGCCGGCTTGCGTGGCGGCCGCACGGCGACCATCGATTCTTCCTCGGCGTCCTGCGGCGCGCCCCAGAATTCGGCCAGCGTCGGACCGTCCTTCAGGCGCCGGTCCCAGGCCAAAAAGCCCCAGACCTCGCGGAACCAGACGCGGCGGCCCATCTGCGTGTACCAGCGCATCGAATGGCGCTGTTCGGGATCGGGGTGAAAGAGAATGCGCGCCAATGCCTTGGGCCGGGACTGCACCGCGACCTCGATCAGCTTGACCGAGAAGAACAGCATCCACGGTTTCAGGCGGGTCATCTGCAGCACTTGGTGCTTGTAGTCCCACAGCCGGGCGTCGGTCTGGATCACCTTGCGATCCCGGGCGATGCGGAAGAACGGCGTCCAGCGGTGCGGGGTGACGTAAAGCGCCTGGATCTGGTCGGGGTCATAGGCAAGCAGCTGGCGGAAACCGCGCCACAAATCGCGAAGAGTCTCGTCCTCGAAGCCGGCCACCCAGGTCGCCATCGACAGGATGCCGTGCTGGCGCAGCAGTCTGATCGCCTCGCGGTCGGATGAGGTGCTACCGCCCTTGCGGATCAATTGAAGCGTCTGTTCGTCGGTATTCTCCATGCCGAGCAGCCAGCGGATGACGCCCGCCTTGCGGTAGAGGTGCAAAATGTCGGCGTCGCGCACGATGTCGTCGGCGCGGGTCGAGCCCACGATCAACACCGGCACATCCTCGGCAATCATGGCGTCGAGAAAGGCGCGCCACGCTTTCTTCGACACCGTCGGGTTCTCGTCGGCGAGGTTGATCAGTTCGACGCCATGCTCGCGGTGCAGCCAGGCGATTTCCTGCGCGAATTTCTTGGGGTCGCGGTGCCGCCAACGGGTCCAGAAGCCGCGCTGGCCGCAATAATTGCACAGATGCGGGCAGCCGCGTGAAAACTGCATGACCACCGCACGCTTTCCGCCCCAATAACTGTAGCGGCGGGGATCGATCAGCTCCCAGCCGACGCGATAATCCTCGAGGGTGGCGATGGTGCCGGCCGGCCGCGTTGCAAAGGGACGGCCGAGATCGTCGCGATAAGCGATGCCGGCGACATCCGCCAGCGGGCGGCGATTATCCAGCGCCTCGATGAGAGAGACAATGGTCACCTCGCCCTCGCCGCGCACGATGAAGTCGAAAACATCCGTTGCCGCCAGTATGTCGCGCCAATGATAGGTCGGGAACACGCCGCCATAGATCACCAGCGTCGCCGGCTCGCGCGTCTTGACCATGCGGGCAATGGCGAGTGCCGTGGGATGCGCCGAGGTCGAGCCGGAATGGCCGATTAGGATGCAGTCGGGCTGGCCGCTCAGGGCATCGCGCACCAGCTGATCCAGCGGCATCGGCCCGAACTCGGCATCGACCAGCCGCGCCTGATGGCCGGCATCGATGAGCGGCCCGCCGAGTGCAAGCAGGCCGAGCGGCGGCAGATGGTCGTCGGGCACGCGGCTGCCGATGGCTGTATGCGGCGGATTGATCAGGACGATGTTCATGACGGACCTCAAAGCAGTGGTCCGCATGGCGTAGTCGGCGTTTCAGATCGGCAATTGGGCTCCGTTCAGCAATTTGCGTGCAGCTTTTCGGCAGAAAATACGTCTGCCGGAAAGTGCATCTACCGTCTGAGATGGGAGAGCGGCACGTGGCCCGGGCCCTTGATGTTCTGAAGCACCAGTTGTGTGTGGACGTCGCGCACACCCGAAAGCCGCATCAGACGGTGCATGACGAAGGCGTTGAGTTCGTCGACCGAGGGCACCATGACATGCAGCAGGAAATCGTGGTCGCCGGTCATCGTCCAGCAGGACGAGACTTCGTCCATGCGCTGCACGGCGGCGATGAAGGTTTCGGGCGAACCATCGCTGTGGCTGACCAGCCGCACCTCGATGAACACCTCCACCATCAGGCCGACGGCGCGGCGGCTGAGCACGGCGGCGAATCCCTTGATGATGCCGGCCTCCTGCAGCGCCTCGAAGCGGCGCGCGCAAGGCGTCGTCGACAGGCCGATCTCCTGCGCAAGTTCGGAGACGGGCTTGCGCCCGTCACGCTGCAGCACATCCAGCATCTTGATCTCGAAATCATCGAACTGAGGCATTTTCACTCCTCTGAGACGGCTATTGAGGGGATGTTACCTCTAAATGTCTGCCTGAGCCATCATCAAAACCAATTTGCCTCGGAAAACCGGGTTAGCCTTCAGGCACGTCAGCCGTTGATGATTTGCAGGGAGAAGAGCCATGACGACGATGAGCGTTGCCGACTATGCCCGCGATTGCGCGGCGCAAGGGTTGCGCGGCGACTATTCGGTTTGCCGTTCCGATTTCACCGTGGCGCAAGGCTATGATTACAGCGCCGAGGAGCAGGCGGTGTGGCGCACGCTGTGCGACCGCCAGACCAAGCTGACGCAGAAACTGGCCCACCATTCCTATCTCGATGGCGTCGCCACGCTCGGCCTGCTCGACAAGATCCCGGATTTCGGCGCGGTCTCAGACAGGCTGCGCAAGCTGACCGGCTGGGAGATTGTCGCCGTTCCCGGCCTCATTCCAGCTGCGCCCTTCTTCGACCATCTCGCCAACCGGCGCTTTCCGGTGACCAACTGGCTGCGCACCAAGGACGAGCTCGACTACATCGTCGAGCCGGACATGTTCCACGACTTCTTCGGCCATGTGCCCATTCTGACGCAGCCGGTGTTCGCCGATTTCATGCAGATGTATGGCGAGAAGGCCGAGAGCGTGATTGCGCTGGGCGGCGACGAGATGATCACCCGCCTCTACTGGTACACCGCCGAATACGGACTGATGCAAGAGAAGGGCCAGCCCTTGAAGGCGTTCGGCGCCGGGCTGATGTCATCCTTCACCGAATTGCAGATTGCCGTCGACAGCAAGGACGCGCATCACGTGCCCTTCGACCTGGAGACGGTGATGCGCACCGGCTACGAGATCGACAAGTTCCAGCGCGCCTATTTCGTGCTGCCGTCCTTCGACGTGCTGCGCGATGCGTTCCGCACCGCCGATTTCAAGGCGATCGTGGCGCGTCGCAAGGGTCAGGCCGCGCTCGACCCGGCGGCCGTCTAATGCGTGTCGCCGAAAAGTGATCTTGGAAACACGACATGCATAGAACAAAGGCCTAAAGCGCGTCGCATGAATCCGCTTCAACGCGACGTACTTTAGGCTTTTGTTCCCGACAGGCTATTGCATGGCGGCGGGGTTCATCCACAGGAACTCCCACACGTTGCCGTCTGGGTCTTCGATGTGGCGGTTGAACATGAAACCGAGATCCTGCGCGGGATTGGGATCAGCGCGGCCGCCTGCCGCCACACCCTTATCGATTGTGGCATTGACCTCGTCCTTGCTGCCAGTGGTGAGCGCGATCAGCATCTGGCTGTCACGCCTGGCGTCGCCGATCTGCCGAGCTGTGAACTGGCTGTAGTGCTGGTGCGTCAGCAACATGACCCCAATCGAGTCGGAGAACATGATCGAGCTGGCCTGGTCGCTCGAGAACTGCGGGTTTAGCGTGACCCCGATCGCGAGATAGAAGTTTGTCGCTGCCTGCAGATCGCGAACCGGTAGGTTGACGAAGATCATTTTGCTCATCAGTTTAAGCCCTGCTTTGTTGGCGGGTACTAGCCAGTCTAGTACTGGGATTGTGGTTATCATACGGGAACGGTACCGTCTAGTACTGGTCAGGAGAGCACCCATGGAAATTGACGGTGAAACCAGATCGGCACGCAAGGACCGTGAAATCATCCAGGCGGCCACTGCAGCGTTCATCGGCAAGGGTTATGATGGAACCAGCATGGAGGAAATCGCCACCAGGGCAGGGGCTTCCAAGCAGACCGTCTACAAGCATTTCACCGACAAGGAGACGCTGTTCGGCGAAGTCGTTCTGTCAACCGCTGGCCAGGTCAACGACATCATCGAGTCCGTGACGACGCTGCTTTCCGAGGCGAAATTTATGGAAGGCGGGCTGCAGCAGCTTGCCCGACGTCTGATAGCGGTTCTCATGGATGAAGAGTTGTTGAAGCTGCGGCGCTTGATTATCGCCAATGCGGATCGAATGCCGCAGCTTGGGCGCAGTTGGTACGAGAAAGGTTTTGAACGCATGCTTGCCTCGACGGCGTCGTGCTTTCAAAAGCTCACCAGTCGAGGACTGATACAAACCAGCGATCCCTATCTGGCGGCCAGCCATCTTTTTGGGATGCTTCTTTGGATCCCCATGAATGAAGCCATGTTCACTGGAAGCAACCGGCGCTCCAAGGCCGAACTGGAACGGCACGCGGATGCCTCGGTGGAAGCGTTTCTGGTTGTTTATGGGGTCCAGCCGAAATAGTCCTGCCGACATCAGCGGAACGCCGCAAGCACAGCAGCGCTTCTATCGCCCAAGGGGGTCCGGCCCCTCGGCCTTCAGCCGCGCAAGCTGAGCGCGCTGCAGGTCGAGGGCGGCGTTGACGAAGCGCGATATGGTCGCGAGCTCGGCGTCATTGAAAGTGGCGATCACCTTTTCTCCTTCCCGCGCGATGGCACCGTAGTAACGCGCCGACAGTTCGCGTGTCGCCTCGGTTGCCTCGATCACCACCTTGCGCCTGTCCTCGAGACTGCGCGTGCGCGTCAAAAGCCCGCGCGCTTCCAGCCGGTCGGTCAGCGCGGTCACGGCAGCGGGCGTCAGGCCGGTCGCTATCGCAACGGCGCCGGCCGATTGCGGACCGCCATAGAGCAGCCCGATGCAATGGCGTTCGGCCATGTTCAGCCCGAGCCTTTCCCCCACCGCTTCGTCATAGGCCTGTGTGGCGTCCTGCCACTGCATGATGGCCAGGCCGATGGCCGTCGTCATGTCCTCGCGATTCCGGCTTGACGAATTTATTTCGATCATCTAACTATCACTCTGTCTAACATTTAGACCATTGCATCAATATGCGGCTGCGGTCCGGACATAGCAAGGGCCTGCCGCCGACAAGGAGTGAAAAATGAGCTTAATTCAACAACGCGCGCCGGTCTCCCACGAGGAAGAGTACAAATACGCCGAGATGGCGATGAAATGGTATGGCTGGGGCTCGCCCATCGGCCTCGGCATCCTGCTGGTGGCGCTGGCTGCCGCGGCTGTGCTGGTGCGCGTCGCCGTGTACGGCCTTTAGAGGCTGTTCCATCCCGAGGAATCGGGATGAGGCTTACCTTCCACCGAGCGGACCCTTCCGAAAACCGGTTTCGGAATCACGCTCTGGTCCAGACCTGAATCCACCCAAAGGCGCGCCAGGGCGGTGCCGGCAGCAATCCTGCCGGCACCGTCCGCTTTTGGCGGTCAGACGGTGGTGACTGGGTCAAACCGGGACTGCGTCACACTGTGACGACCTTGCTCAAATGATCGCCAAGCCGGCAGGCCAGCGCTGTGATCGTCGTCGTCGGGTTGCACTCGCCGGAGGTGCAGAAGACCGAGGAGCCGCCGACATAGAGATTGTCCATGCCGTGCACCTTGCAGTTGGCGTCGACCACGCTCTTGGTCACATCCGTGCCCATGCGCGTGCCGCCCATATGGTGGTGGCCGGCCAGCTCCTCGTCGGTCGGGTAGTCCTGGCCATTGGCAAGCCAGTCCATGATGCGGACGCGGCCGAGGTTCTTCTCGATCAACGTCCTGCCGAACAGTTTGAGCCCCTCAAGAATGGTGCGGCGCTCCAGCGGCGACTTCTTCCAGTGCAACTCGATGCGCGGCACGCCGGCATGGTCGACATCGGTCTTCGACAATTCGATGTGATTCGAAGCCAGCGGCGCCTGTTCCCAGGCGACATAGAGCTGGGCGGCACAGCGCAGATTCTGGCTGAGCTGATAGGCTACCCACTCGGCAGCGTCGGGCGCGGTGCAGGCGAGGTCGGCAATCAGGCTCTTGACCCCGGCGTAGGGCGTCTCGATCAGGCGTATGCCGAAATTCATGATCTGCAGCCGCTCCATGGCGGCAAGCGTCGGCGAGAAGAAGGCCTCGTTGACGGCGTCGACCTCGAATTCGCTGTAATCGGCCAGGATGGCATTGCCGCCCTCGAAGGTCGGGTGTTCCATCCAGTAACGGCCAAGCGCCGTGGCGTTCGGCACCACGCCCCCGTTCGAGCGCTGGTTCGACCATAGAAGCAGTCGTGAGTTCTCCAGCCCGCCGGTGCAGACGATGAAATAATCGGCGCTGAAGGCGCCGGCATCCTGGCCGTTCGACCACAGCCTGGCGCCAGTCACCCGCTTGCCGTCACCTGCAAGTTCGGTGGCATAGGTGTTGAGCACGACGGCGATGGTCTTGCTCTTGTCGAGCTCATCGGCAAATTTCTCGCCGAAGCGCACGGCCGGGCTCTTGATCAGCTGTATCCAGCGTATGTCGTCCGAAATCGGCACATCTGGCCGGAAGTCCGGAAGGTCGAGTATGTCATGAACCTCGGACAGATAGGGCTCGATGTCGGCGCGGCTGATCGGCCAGCCCGTGTCCGGCGCCCACGCCTTGGGCTCGAAATCCTGCTTGTCGAGCACCCGGCACCAGCCGGCCCAGTGGTTCGACGACCCGCCCATGAACCGCAACCGGGTGATGTCGAGGTCGAAATAGGGATCGCCGACGGTGGTGCCGCGGTAGAAGTCCTGCGACTCGTCGCTGAATTCGCGTGAGCCGGCTTCCAGCACCACGACCGGGATGCCCGCGGCGCCAAGCTTCCTGGCAATGGTGGTGCCGGCAGGCCCGGAGCCGAGAATGCAGACCTTCGGCTTGAACTCCGAGGCGCGATACGCCTCATAGCTGTCGAAGATCATGCCAGGTCGCTCCGCTTCAGGATCCAGCCATTGACCTCGACGATCTCGTCAGGGTCGGCACGGGGGCGGTCGCTTTCAGGCAGCTTGCGAAAAAGCTGCAACGCCGGCATGGCAATCAGCGCCTGCACGATGGTGCGGCGCGATATTTTCTTGATGAAGAAGCTCATGACACGTCTCTCGATGGGGGCTTCGATCCACGCATGGCGTTCCCTGAACGGCACACGTGCCAGCCAGACAGGCCATTTCCGTGCCAGTCCTATCGGTAAACGGCTTACAACCGGGTAAACGGCGCGGTTGCGCTGCAACAATGTCAGCAAATCCTTGGCAAGCATGGGCGGGAGGCTCAGGCGGCCTCGGAAATGTCCCGGTCCAGGATCGACAAATTGCGGCCACGGTGCTTGGCCTCATAAAGCCGAAGGTCGGCAGCGCGCATCAGTTCCGAAACATTGGCGTCCTCATCGCAAGTGATGCCGCCAATGCTGACGGTCAGCGGCACCGTCCGCTCGTCGACCGGGCGGAAGCGGATCAGCTCGACTTCCCTGCGGATGCGCTCGGCGACGCGCCTGGCCTCCGCGCCGGTGGCGCCGACCAGGAAGGCGCCGAACTCCTCGCCGCCGATGCGGCCAAGCACGTCGCCGCTGCGCACGCCGCGTTCGATGGCGCTGGCGATCAGCAGCAGCGCGTCGTCGCCGGTCAGATGGCCAAAACTGTCATTGATCGCCTTGAAATGGTCGGCGTCGATGATCAGCAGCGCGCCGCGATCGGATTTGCGCCGCGAACCGTCGAGCGCGGCAAAGAAGCTCTCGCGGTTAAGCATCCCGGTCATGTCGTCGCGGCTCGCCTTCTCCGACAGGCGCCGGTGCGCGGCGGCGAGCTGGGCATGCGCGCGGGCAAGGTCGCGGTGCGCGCCTTTCAACCTGTCGCTCTGCCAGAAGGAGCTGGCGCAGGCGATCCAGGCGAGCGCCAGCGGGCACACGGTCGATGTCAGCCAAATGGTGCGACTGACCGGAAAACCCATGGCGGGAACGATAATCAGCGTCAGCAAAAGCGAGACGGCTACCGAGCCGAATGCAACGGCGGCGGACTTCAAAACTATGCGACTCATCGCTGGCTCCCACTGAACCATCTCTGTGCCAGCAAGCCCTGAAGGCCACCTTTCGGGGATGGCTAAAATTTGAATGGAGAGCCCATTTTTACAACTCTAGATGCATCTAGGTTGTGGATAAGCCTGACATCAGAAAGGGGTTCGAACGGCAGATATTTCGTGCCATAAGGACGCCATGACCACGTCGCCCGATCCCGCCCGCTTCGCCCATGTCACCGACTGGGTGTTCGACCTCGACAACACGCTTTATCCGCACCATTCGAATCTGTTTTCACAGATCGACGTCAAGATGACGGCCTATGTCGGAGAATTGCTGACGCTGCCGCGCGACGAGGCCCGCAAGCTGCAGAAGGAACTCTATCTGGAATATGGCACGACGCTGAACGGGCTGATGACTCGCCACGGCATCGACCCCGACGACTTCCTCGAAAAGGTGCACGACATCGACTATTCGTGGCTGGTGCCCGATCCGGTGCTCGGAACCGCCATCCGCCAGCTTCCCGGGCGCAAATTCATCTTTACCAATGGCGATCGCAAGCATGCCGAGCGGACCGCGCGCCAACTCGGCATACTCGACCATTTCGACGACATATTCGACATCGTCGCCGCCGGGCTGACGCCGAAGCCGTCGCGTCAGACCTACGAGAAGTTTGCCGAACTGCACGCCGTCACCGGCCACAATGCAGTGATGTTCGAGGATCTCGCCCGCAATCTGGCGGTGCCGAAATCGCTTGGCATGACCACGGTGCTGGTGGTGCCGCGCAATTTCGAGCCGACCTTCGCCGAGATCTGGGAACGCGACCCGGCCAATGAGGACGACGTCGATTTCGTCACCGACGATCTCGCCACATTCCTGACCGCGATCGTCGAAGTTACGGCCTGAGGCGATCCGCCGGCAGCGGACGGCCCCGCTCTTACAGGTTGTAGAAGCGGCTGACGATGCCCCAGGCCTCGTCGGCGGTGTCGACAAAGTCGATTATGTCCTGGTCACCGGGCGTGATGGTGCCCTGTTCCGCCAGGAAATCGAGATCGATCGCCCTTTTCCAGAACGCCTTGCCGAACAGGATCACCGGAACGCGCTCCATGCGCCCGGTCTGGATCAGCGTCAGCGTCTCGAAAAACTCGTCCATGGTGCCGAAGCCGCCCGGAAACACAGCGACGGCCTTGGCGCGCATGACGAAATGCATCTTGCGGATGGCGAAATAGTGGAAGTTGAAGCACAGCTCCGGCGTCACATAAGCGTTCGGCGCCTGCTCGTGCGGCAGCACGATGTTGAGGCCGATCGACGGCGCGCCGACATCGTCGGCGCCGCGATTGCCGGCTTCCATGACGCCTGGCCCGCCGCCGGTGACGACGACGAATTCGCGGTAATAGGACGTAGCCGACTGCTGCGAGCAGAGGCGGGCGAACTTGCGCGCCTCCTCGTAATATTTGCTGTTTTGCTCGAGGTTCTTCTTCTGCGTCTCGTTCTTGGCCGCCCAGGCCTCGCCGCCGGGTTCGGGAATGCGTGCGCCGCCGAACAGGATCACCGTCGAGCGGATGCCGCGTTCGGCCAGGATCATTTCAGGCTTCAAGAGTTCCAGCTGCAAGCGCACCGCGCGCAATTCGCGACGCGTCATGAAATCGGGATCGTTCCAGGCGAGACGGTAGGTGTCGGCGCGCGTCTGCGGCGTATCGGGCACGCTTTTCGAGCGCTCCAGATCCTCGTCCGAATGCGGCAGTGGCGTCCACCCCGCCTTTTCCATAGGAGTCATATGCTTTACCCGTCCCAACAGTTCAGTTGCGCCGTCCCATGGCGCACGCGCGATTGACCCCCAATACGCCTTAACATAGGGTCCGCGCGATTTTCAAAACAAGGTTAAGGCGATGGCCTTAACAGCGTGGTAACGGAGCGAAATCATGTCGAAGCCTGATCTGGCAAGCCTCGAAAGGGCCATCGAGAAGGCCTTCGAGGAGCGCGACACGATTTCGACCGCGACCCGCGGCGAAACGCGCGACGCCATCCAGTCCTCACTCGACCTGCTCGACCGCGGCACGGTGCGCGTCGCCGAGCGCCAGGCCGACGGCAAGTGGCATGTCAACCAGTGGCTGAAGAAGGCCGTGCTCTTGTCGTTCCGCCTGTATCCGATGGAGATCATCAAGGGTGGTCCCGGCCAGGCGGTGTGGTGGGACAAGGTGCAATCGAAGTTCGACGGCTGGAGCGCGGTCGATTTCGAGAAGGCCGGCTTCCGCGCCGTGCCGTCGTCGATCGTGCGCCGCTCGGCCTATGTCGCGCCGGGCGCGGTGCTGATGCCATCCTTCGTCAATGTCGGCGCCTATGTCGATTCAGGCACCATGGTCGACACCTGGGCCTCGGTCGGCTCCTGCGCCCAGATCGGCAAGAACGTGCACCTGTCGGGCGGTGTCGGCATTGGCGGCGTGCTGGAGCCGATGCAGGCCGGCCCGACCATCATCGAGGACAATTGCTTCATCGGCGCGCGCTCGGAAGTGGTCGAGGGCTGCATCGTGCGCGAGGGCTCGGTGCTCGGCATGGGCGTCTTCATCGGCCAGTCGACCAAGATCGTCGACCGCGCAACCGGCGAGGTGTTTTACGGCGAAGTGCCGGCCAATTCCGTCGTCGTCGCCGGCTCGATGCCAGGAAAGGCCTTCCCGAACAACGAGCCGGGTCCCGGCCTCTACTGCGCCGTCATCGTCAAGCGCGTCGACGCCAAGACCCGCTCCAAGACCTCGATCAACGAATTGCTGCGCGATTGATCTTTTCTGCAAACGGACACACCTTCCGCCGGCGCGACATTCCGTCGCGCCGATTCAGCATGGAGGGGTGACATGGACTGGAAATACCTTCTGACCAGCTTTGACGGCCGCATCAATCGCGCCAAGTTCTGGGCGGCGATCGGTGTTTTTTTCGTGATCGGCATCATCGCCTTGATCCTGGATTCGATCCTGGGCACACGCATGGATCTCGGCGGTGGCGGCGAAATCGGTATTATCGGAATCATCGTTTCGCTGGCGTCGATCTATTTCGCTCTCGCGGTTTATGCCAAGCGTTGGCATGATCGCAACAAGTCGGGTTGGTGGTCCCTGATCCTGTTTGTGCCTTTAATTGGTGCGATCTGGTTCCTCGTAGAATGCGGCATCCTCGAAGGCACTCGAGGCGCCAATCAATATGGACCGGATCCGCTTGCCTGAAAAAACAGACCTCATTTGGCTTTTCTTCAAAACCTCAGGCCGCGTCAGCCCCAGTGCGTATGCGCTGGCCGGCCTGCTTTTGCTGCTTGCCCAGTTTTTCCCGCTCTACCAGTTTGCCAGACTGGAGCCCGGCACCGCAAATAGCCAGGTGTGGGCCATTGTGTTCTGGACCGTGCTGCTGATTTCGACCTGGTCGAGCTTCGCGGTGACGGCAAAGCGCTTCCATGATTTCGGCAAGCCGACTTACTACGCGTTGATCTCTCTCATCATCGGCCCGATTCTTCTTCTCATTCTGGCTTGTTTCAGCAGCGATCCCGGGCCCAATCGCTACGGCCGGCAGACCAATTCTCCCGCACAATCCTGAGGGCGACCGGATATCTCGCCATGCGCTACCGCACGCTTGATCCGAAACTGATCATCGACACCGCCGAGCGGCTGGAAGGACGCGTCGCCGAGCGTTTTCCCGAGGCCGGCCTGCGCGGTGTCGCCGCCGAACTGGTGTCGCTGTCGCGCGACCTGGCCAAGGCGGCGCAGGCGCTCGAGGCGCCGATCTGGTGGCTGCGCGGCGCCATCGTCGCCGCCGTCGCCGCCGGCGCGCTGATCTTCCTGTTCGTCGGCACCATCCTGCCGCTCATCCATATCTCGCAGGCAGACGACGCGGTGCAGTCGGTGCAAGGCATCGAAGCCACGATCAACATGATCATTCTTGCCGTACTCGGCCTGCTGGCGCTGATCCGCACCGAGGAGCGCATCAAGCGCAAGCGGGTGTTTCGCCAGCTGCATGGGCTGAGGTCGCTGATCCATGTCATCGACATGCACCAGCTGACCAAGGATCCGGCCGCATTGTCTGCCAATTTCAAGCCGACCGCGCATTCGCCGGCGCGCATCACCAATGCTGCGGACCTGGCGCGCTACCTCGACTATTGCTCGGAAATGCTGTCGATCACCGGCAAGATCGCGGCGCTGTTCGCGCAGTCGGTCAATGACGATGTGGTCATCGACGGCGTCAACGACGTCGAGAACCTGGCGTCCAACCTGTCGCGCAAGATCTGGCAGAAGATCACGCTGATCGAAAACCATCCGGCGGCGCAGCCACTGCCGGCGCCAGGCCCGGCGAGCAAAGTCCCGGCTCCGAGGCGCGCACCAAAGCCGTGAGGCGGTGCCGGCGCGCCTGCTTTTCCGGGCTAAGGCCTGACGCTCACGGCGAGTAGCCTATCCGGTGACAGCTTCCGGCGTCAGGCCGGGCGACCCGCTCTTTTCGAGCTCGGCCTGCCGAACCAACGCTGTGACCCGCTTCAGCAACGGTGCTGGCGTGCCGGCCTTTTCGGCGAGGCCCAGGACCGTTCCCTGCAGGTCGCCGATTTCGGTTGGCCGGCCGCGCTGGAGATCGTCCCACATGGATGAGCGCGCCTGCGGGTCGATGGCGAGCATGCGCCGGGCCACCAGTCGGAACAGCCAGTCCGGCAGCCGGAGCAGTTTCGGCAGCAGGCCGGGCCGCAGGCCGCCGATCCGTGCCGGGGCGATGTGTGATGCCTTCATCGCCGCAAGCGCCTCGTCGATCTGACCGGCAAGGATCAGCCGCCAGCGGCGGTCGGCAAGCTCGCTAGCCAGCGGCAGGCCGGACAGCGCGACGAGCGCATTGTTGAGGTTGATCAGCAGCTTGCCCCACTGCACTGCCTTGATGTCGGCATGGGTTTCGACGGCAAGGCCTTCGACATCGAGAAGGCCGGCAAGGTCGGCCATACCGTCCTCGATCAGCACCTTGCTATCGCTGGCGCGATGCACGTGAAGCGGCACGTTACCTTCGGCCGACTGGACGACATTGAACGGAACCATGCCGGCCAGCACCGGTCGAGAGCCCAGCCCGGCGCGCAACCGGTCGGCATTGCCGACGCCGTTCTGCAGGCTGACCACCACGACATCGCCGCGAGCGTGTGCGGCAATGAGCGCCGTCATCTCCTCGGTGGCGCCGTTCTTGACCGTCACCAGCACCACGTCGGCGCTGGCCAGGGCGGCGGCCGGATCGGCAGTGACGGACATCGGCTTGATGGATCGGTCGCGGCCGTCGAGGTCGGTGACGCGCAGCCCACCGCCCAGCAGGGCCTCCGCGATGCGCGGCCGTGCCAGAAACACCACCTTGCGTCCAGCCAGCGCCAGGCAGCCGCCGACATAGCAGCCGATGCTGCCGGCGCCGGCAATAACGATGGTCTTTTCGGCATTGGCCATGCCACAATCCCGTGTTGGCCCTGCACTATACGACATGAAAACCATAATGTCGGCGGCAGGACCGGTCATCATCTCTGGCCGTGACAGGCCTTTCGCTTTCGATTATCGCTTTGCCCCATGAACCTGCCGACCGATCCCGCCGCCAACCTCGCGACCCTCATACGCTGCGCTTCCGTAACACCCGCCGAGGGAGGTGCGCTGGCTGCGCTGGAAGGCATGCTGAAGCCGCTCGGCTTTTCCGTCGAGCGCCCGGTGTTTTCCGAAGACGGCACGCCCGATATCGAGAACCTTTACGCGCGCCGCTCCGGCAATGGGCCGCATCTGATGTTTGCCGGCCATACCGACGTGGTGCCGGTGGGTGACGAGGCCTCGTGGACACATCCGCCCTTCGCCGCCGAAATCGCCAAGGGCGAGATGTTCGGCCGCGGCGCCGTCGACATGAAGGGCGGCATCGCCTGTTTCATCGCCGCGGTGGCGCGCCATGTGGAGAACAAGGGCGGCCCGAAGGGCTCGGTCTCGCTGCTGATCACCGGCGACGAAGAGGGCCCGGCCATCAACGGCACGACAAAACTGCTCGACTGGGCGGCGGCCAAAGGCGAGAAATGGGACGCCTCGATCGTCGGCGAGCCGACCAACCCGGACGCGCTCGGCGACATGATCAAGATCGGCCGGCGTGGCTCGATGTCGGGCAGCGTCACCGTCAATGGCCGCCAGGGCCACGTCGCCTATCCCTTGCTTGCCGACAATCCGGTGCGCGGTCTGATGAGCCTGGTCGAGGCCTTGCTCCACCCCGTTTTCGACAAGGGCACGAAGGATTTCCAGCCGACCAATCTGGAGGTGACCTCGATCGATGTCGGCAACCCGGCGACCAATGTCATTCCGGCCAGGGCGACAGCCACCTTCAACATCCGCTTCAACGACAGCTGGACGGCCGAGACCGTGCAGGCCGAGATCCACAACCGCCTCGACCAGGCGGCCAAGCGCAAGAAATACCGGACCGGCAAGAAGACCCCGGTCGACTATGAGCTGGTCTGGCGCGACCGGCCGAGCCATGTCTTCCTGACACGCGACGACAAGCTCATCGACACGCTGCGCGGCTCGATCAAGGCGGCGGTCGGCAGGGAGCCGGCGCTCTCCACCTCCGGCGGCACCTCGGACGCACGTTTCATCAAGGATTATTGCCCGGTGGTCGAGTTCGGACTGGTCGGCAAGACCATGCATATGGTCGATGAACGCGTCGCACTGGCCGACCTCGAAACGCTGACCCAGATTTACCAGCGCTTCATCGACGACTGGTTCGAGCAGGGCTGATCATGCTTTCGGTTGACGAGACCTCTTCATCGCTTACCGGCGCCTGGCGGCTGATGCTCGGCAAGACCGACGGATTGCGGCTGCTCGACCTGTCGGCCGACGGCTTCTGGAATTCCTTCTTCGCCATCGTCGTCGCCGCGCCGGCGATGATCGTCGGCTGGGTCGGCACGGCCAACGAGATCGGCGACCCCAATGCGTTCGCTGGGCGTCTGGGCATGTTGATCCGCCTGGCAACCGTCGACCTCGGTTCGTGGCTGCTGCCGCTGGTTGCGCTTGCCCTGGTCGCGTCGCGAGCCGGCATCGGCGACCGCTTCGTCCACTACGTCGTCGCCAGCAACTGGGCTTCGGCCATCACCGCCTGGATGCTGCTGCCATCGGCGTTGATCCGGCTTTTCCTGCCGCCCGGCAACCCAGTTGCCGAATTGGTGTGGCTGGTTCTGGTGGTGCTGTCGCTGGTACTCACCTGGCGGATGACCAACGCCGCGATCGGCAAGGGCGCGGCTGTCGGCAGCGCCGTGTTCGCAGGCATGTTGGTGGTGTCTCTGGCCGTCTTGTTCGGCCTGGTGGCGCTGCTCGGCATCACTTTACCGACCGCCGCGCCGGCTTAGGACCCATCGGGGTAATCGACACCGACGAGAAACAGCCCATCCGGCGGCGCCACCTGGCCGCAGGCGGCGCGGTCCTGCGCATCGAGCGCTGCCTTGAGATCGGCAGCGGTCCAGCCGCCATCGCCAACGCGTTTCAGCGAGCCGACCATGGAGCGCACCTGGTTGTGCAGAAACGAGCGGGCCGAGGCCCTGATATCGATCAGGTCGCCCTGGCGACTCACATCAAGCTGCTCCAAAGTGCGCACCGGACTGTTGGCTTGGCATTGCGTCGAGCGGAAGGTGGTAAAATCATGTCGGCCGAGCAGGACTTTCGCCGCTTCGTGCATGGCGTCCGCATCGAGCCGCTTCGGCACCCACCAGACCTTGCCCTTTTCCATCGCAGCCGGCGCGCGCCGGTTGAGGATGCGGTAGAGATAGTGCCGTCCGGTGGCCGAGAAACGGGCGTCGAACTCGTCTGAGACAACCCTCGCCTGCAAGATGGCGACGTGCGCGCCCACCGCCTGCAGATGCGCGTTGATGGCGTCGCGCACCTTGTCGTTTGGCCACGCCTTGTTGAGGTCGACATGCGCTACCTGCGCGGTCGCATGCACGCCGGCGTCGGTGCGGCCGGCGGCGCGCAACCGCACCGCCTCGCCGCTGAATTTCTCGATCGCCTGCTCTATCGCCTGCTGCACCGATGGCTGATCCGCCTGGTGTTGCCAGCCGGCGAAGAGGCTGCCGTCATATTCGATATCGAGACGAAAACGCGGCATAAGCGATCGACATCCGCCGTTCAGGCGGCGAGTGCGGTAAAGGCCTGGGCGTAGACCAGTCTGCCTTTTTCGGGTGCGTCGCCCCAGGCCAGCGCCTGCAGCGCCTCACCCTGGTATTCGCTCTCGAAGTTATCGGCGCGCGCATGGCTGTAGCCGAAGCGGCCGTAATAGGCCGGATCGCCCAGCACCACGGCGAGCGTCTCGCCGGCATCCCTGAGGCGGATATGCGCCTCGCGAATCAGCGCACCGCCAATGCCGGAGCCATGGAACGAAGGTTCCACCGCCAAGGGCGCCAGCGCCACGGCTGCAAACTGCTTGCCGCCGTTCTGGACAAACAGCCTGGAAAACAGGATGTGGCCGACCACCTGGCCGTCTTCTTCCGCCACCAGCTCGACAACGGCGTCGCCGCCGGTGACCAGCGCGTCGACCAGACCGGCCTCCGCCTGCTGGCCGAATGCGTGTTCCTCGACGAGGCGTATAGCCTCGCGATCCCGCGGCGTTGCCGCGCGTATCGACATCATGCTCATGAGAATTTCATTCCTTTTTCGATCTTGGCCCCGCGCAGAAACTCCTGCGCGGCAGCGGGCCTTCCGCCCGCCCGTTGAACTTCGACCAGCCTGATGGCGCCTGTCCCGCAGGCGACCGTCAGCCGATCATCGAGAATTCCTCCCGACTCGCCCATGCCTTCAGAAGGCGTCGAGCGAAGCAGTTTCAGCCGCTCCGCACGGCCGCCAATTTCAATCTCGGACCAAGCCCCGGGAAAGGGCGACAGGCCACGAAGGTGATTGTGGACCTCGACAGCCGGCCGCGTCCAGTCCACGCGGGTCTCCGATTTGTCGATTTTTCGGGCGTAGGTCACCCCATCCACAGCTTGCAAGGTGAATGCCAGCGTTGCCGTCTCAATTCGGGACAACGCTTCCACCATCAGTGTGGCAGCAATGTGCATCAGCTGATCGTGCAGGTCGCCGGCCGTCATATCGGGTCCGATGGCGCATTTTTCAACCAATCCCACCGGACCCGTGTCGAGGCCTTCTTCCATGCGCATCACCATCATGCCGGTTTCCACGTCGCCAGCCATGATGGCGCGCTGGATGGGAGCGGCGCCCCGCCAGCGCGGCAAAAGCGAGGCGTGGCCGTTAAGGCAGCCAAGCCGCGGTGCCTCGAGAACGGGCTTCGGCAACAGCAGGCCATAGGCGACGACCACGGCGACATCCGCCTGCAAGGCGGCGAATGCAGCCTGCTCAGCCTCGCCTTTCAGCGACGTCGGCGTGCGCACATCGATGCCCAGTCGCTCGGCCTCGCGCTGCACCGGCGACGGCGTCAGCTCCATCCCGCGGCGGCCTGCAGCGCGCGGCGGCTGGGTGTAGACGGCGGCTATCTCATGGCCGGCCTCGGCGATCGCACGCAGCACCGGCAGCGAAAACTCCGGCGTGCCCATGAAGATGACGCGAAGGGCCATGCCCTATCCCACCAGCTTGCCCGGCGCCTTGTCCTTGGCGAGCTTCTTGAACTTCTTCACCACCATGTCGCGCTTCAGCTTCGAGATGTGGTCGATGAACAGCACGCCGTTGAGGTGGTCGATCTCGTGCTGCAGGCAGGTCGCCATCAGGCCTTCGGCCTCGATCTCCTGCAGCTTGCCATCGCGGTCGAGATATTTCACCCGCACCGAAGCCGGGCGCTCGACCTCGGCGTAGTAGTCCGGGATCGACAGGCATCCTTCCTCGTAGACCGAGCGCGCGTCGGCGCTTTCGAGGACTTCGGGATTGATGAAGACATGCGGCGCCGGCGCCTCGTCTTCCTTGGCGAGGTCGATGACCAGCATGCGCAGCGGCTCGCCGATCTGGATTGCGGCCAGCCCGATGCCGGGCGCTTCATACATCGTGGCCAGCATATCGTCGGCGAGTTTGCGCAAAGGCGCATCGACGCGTTCGAGCGGCTTGGAAACCTGGCGCAGGATGGGATCGGGGAGCATGATAAGCGGCTTGATCGACATGGCGTCTCACCTAAAACGTCGCAGGAAAAGCGTCAACCGGTGCGGTTGGCGCCCGTTCACGTTTTGATCTGTGCCAGGGCGGCGAATCGGCTATGCTGTAGGGATGAACGACCTGAGCACCATCCTTTCCGAGCCCGTCGCCCGGCTCGGCGCCACGACGATCACGCTCGGCCATGCGCTGGCGCTCGGCGCGATCGTGTTTCTCGGCCTTTTTCTGGCGCTGGTCGTCGCCCTGTGGCGGTCGGCCAGGGCGCGGACCATCGCTGCCGCTGAGGCCACAGACCACGCCCGCGACGCCGAGGCGCGGATGGCCGGCATATTGCAAAGCCAGGCCGAGATGCAGGGCCGCATGAGCGCCATCGCCGATGTGTTCGGCGCAAGGCAGGCCGAACTCAACCAGTCGATCGGCCAGCGGCTCGACGCCATGACCGGCCGCCTCGGCCAGACCATGACAGAGCAGACCAAATCGACGCATGAAAGCCTGGCGAAACTGCAGGAAAGGCTGGCCGTCATCGACACCGCGCAAGGCAACATCCAGTCGCTGGCCGGCCAGGTCGTGCAGTTGCAGGCGATCCTGTCCAACAAGCAGACACGCGGCGCCTTCGGTCAGTCGCGCATGGAAGCGATTGTCGCCGACGGCCTGCCGATGGGCGCCTATGAATTCCAGGCAACGCTGTCGAATGGCAGCCGGCCCGACTGCCTGGTGCGGATGCCCAACGGCGCGCCCTCGCTCGCCATCGACGCCAAGTTTCCGCTGGAAGCCTGGAATGCCATTCGCGCCGCCGATGGCGCCGAACTGCAAAAGGTCGCCGCCCAGGCCTTCCGCCGCGACATCGAGATCCATGTCCGCGATATCTCGGAGAAATATTTGATTCAGGGCGAGACGCAGGACACCGCCTTCATGTTCGTGCCGTCGGAATCGGTGTTCGCCGAAATCCACGAGAATTTCGACGCCCTCATCCAGAAGGCGCACCGCGCCCGGGTCATCATCGTTTCGCCGTCGTTGCTGATGCTGTCGATCCAGGTCATCCAGGCGATCCTCAAGGATGCCCGCATGCGCGAACAGGCGCATCTTATCCAGGGCGAGGTCATCCGGCTTATGGAAGACGTCGCGCGCGTCGACGAACGCGTGCGGCGGCTGCAGACGCACTTTGGCCAGTCGGCCAAGGATATTGACGAGATACTGGTGTCGACATCGAAAGTGACCAGGCGCGGCCAGAAGATCGAGGCGCTGGAGTTTGGCGAAAGCGAAGCTGAAGTGCGCGGCGGCGGACCCGCCAAGGCCGAAGCCGGGGTGCGGGTGGCGGATTCCAAGACGGGCCAGCTCAGGCTACGTGTTGTCGAAGGCGACGATTAGAGCGGTTCAGCGTTTCACGGAATCGCGGACCCGCTCTAACTCTTTTGTTTTTGCGCAATTCCTCAAGGGAAAGCGCTACACACTTTTCCTGGAATTACTCTAGAGCCTGCTCTAGACCGTAGCCACGATTACGTGCGCCTGAATTTTGGCCGCAACCTCGCCGCTGCCATGTCTGGCTGCAATCACGGCTGCGGCATGGTCGGTTGCGGCTTGCAGTTTTCCTGCATCCCTGGCCTCGATCTCGGTGCGAAGAACCGTCCCCTGGCAATAGGCAACCGCCGGAAGCCGCGGCGACGATGCACGGCTTTGTTCGGCCCTCGTCTCGATCGCCACACGGGAGAAACCTGCGCCTTCCAGCTCGCTGCGGATCAGGGCCGTGTCATGGTAGCCATGTGGCGTGCGGGCGAGAAAGCGCGGCGGATCGTTCGGAAAGATCTCCGCAAGAGCGTTCGTCACATCATTGGCAAATACATTCTCCTCGATGCGATCCCACACGTTGAACAGGAAATGGCCTCCGGGCTTCAGGACCCGCCTTGCTTCGCGATAACCGGCGGTGCGGTCGGGAAAGAACATCGCGCCGAACTGGCAGCAAATAAGATCGAAGGTCGCATCTTCAAACGGCAACGCCAGAGCATGCGCCTGACGCCATTGGATGCGACTGTCGGGAGCTTGCCGCGAAGCGGCAAAGTCGAGCATTGGCTGGTTGAGATCGGTCACGACATAGCTTGCGCCAGGAGACAGTTTTGGCGCCAATGCGCGGGTGACGACCCCGGTGCCGGCGGCGACTTCCAGGACGGCGCCGGGCGACAAAGACGCTGCCCGCCGTGCCATATCGGCGGCGAACGGCTCGAAAATCAACGGCACCATATAGCGGTCGTAATTTTCCGGAATCGAGCCGGCAAAAATCTTGTCTGGTTCCAGCATCGCTTTCACCCGCCAAGCGGTCTGATGGGCCGCGAGCCTAGCACATAATCGTCTGGTTTGGTCGCGTTAGACAGACAGGCAGGTGCTATTGCTCCTCTACGATGCCTATGCCCTCGAATTCCGGAAGCCAGTGCAGGGCCGACCGGTGCCATTTCTGTTGTGTCGGAACCAGATCCTCGCGTTGCCGCGCGGTCCCCGCCCTTATCCCATAAACCTTGGGGCCGTCGCCAACCGACGTCGCGTAAAGGTGCGAACCGCACTCGCCGCAAAAGGCCTGGGCGCGCTTGGCGCCGCTGGATCCTGTCTTGATATAGACCTTCGGCGTGCCCTTGGTGATCCTGTAGTGATCCTCAGGCGCGGGAACGGTGACACGAAAGGCAGTGCCGGTCAGTTGCTGGCAGTCGGTGCAATGACAGATGGAGGTCTTTTCCGGGTCGACCTCTGCTTCATAAGTAATGGCGCCGCAATGACACCCACCATCGATTCTCATGGCTGCTCCTCCGAAATCCGTCGACTGATCTTAGCGGGACCAGGCGATGAGGCAACGGTGGACTTCTGGTCCAGCACTAGTTCGATGCAGCTTCGACCGCCTTGCGCCGGTGTTCCCAGGTTCCCGTCGTCTGCGGCTTGACGAACAGCCTGGTGATCTCCGGCATGTCTTTCTTCAGCAGTGCCTCCAGGCGCTCGACGCAGGCTTCGATCTCGGGCGCCGTCAGATGGTCCTCGAACTCGATGCTGAGGCCGGCGACGATCTCTTGCGGGCCGAGATGGACGGTGAGAACGCCGTTGGCGCGTTGCACCGCCGGATCCCGCTGGGCGATGGCCAGCACCTTGGCCTGGACTTCGGCCGAGGCCGGCTCGCCGATGAGCAGGCCCTTGCTTTCACGAGCGAGGAAGATGGCGGTGGCGCCGAGGATCACCGCGATGCCGATCGAGGCGGCACCGTCGAGCTCGGGCATATCGAGGAGTTCCGCCGCCAGGATACCGGCAAAGGCGACGACGAGACCGAGGAGGGCGGCGCTGTCCTCGAACAGGATCGTGTAGACGCTCGGATCCTTGCTCGATTGCACGGCCTGCAGCCAGCCCTGCTTGCCCTTCTCCCGGCGGAACTCCTTCAGCGCCACATACCACGAGCTGCCCTCGAACAGCATCGAGAGCCCAAGCACGATATAGTTGATCCTGGGATTGGCGACCGGTTCGGGCGACATGATGTGGACGACGCCTTCGTAGAAGGACACGCCGGCGCCGAGCGCAAAGACCAGCAGGGCGACAATGAAACTCCAGAAATACAGTTCGCGGCCATGGCCGAGCGGGTGCGTGCGGTCCGGCGGGCGGGCGGCGCGGTGCATGCCGTAGAGCAGCAGCCCGCCATTGCCGGTGTCGACCAGCGAGTGGACACCTTCCGACAGCATCGCCGAGCTCCCGGTGAAGAAGGCGGCGACGAATTTGGTCAGTGCAATGGCGAGATTCCCGGCGAGCGCCGCGTAGATGACCGTCTTCGACCCGCCATGCGCTGCCATGCTGTCTTGCCCTCCAAGCCACCCAATGTAACGGCCCTGCAGCCGAAGCTCCACAGGCATCACAACGCACCAATCGCTCGGTCGTTCAGGTTCTTGAAGCTCGCTCGCGGAAAAGACGCCCTATTCGATGATCTCGTCCGTCCACACCTTGAAGCCGGCCAGCGTGCCCGGACCGAAGATATGGGTCAGCGGCACGTCGGCGGCATCGCGGCCCGAGGCGATCAGGATGCGGCCGATGCGCGGGGAATTGTTGCGCGGATCGAAGACATGCCAGCGACCGCCGAGATAGACCTCCATCCAGGCCGCGAAATCCATGCTCGCCCAGGGTTTGGGCAGGCCGATGTCGCTGATGTAGCCGGTGCAGTAGCGGGTCGGGATGTTGAGCGCACGGCAGAAGGTGACGGCGAGGTGGGCAAAGTCGCGGCAGACGCCGCTTTGCTCGCGATAGGCTTCGGCCGCCGTGCGCGTCGGCCGCGCATTGCCATAGCTGAAGACGATGTGGTTGTGGACGAAGTCGCAGACCGCCTGGACGCGGGCAATGCCGAGCGGCGTGTGCCCAAACAGCCGCCAGGCTTCGTTGGCCAGGAGATCGCTCTCGCAAAAGCGGCTGGGCAATAGAAACAGCAGCGTCTCCGACGGCAGGTCGCGCACCTCGTGCTGCCAGGCCATCAGGTCGCCCATCTCGAAGGTGCCGGGGTCGCGGATCACGGAATCGGTGCCGAAGGTAAAGCGGCCGGGCGGGGCGACGAAGCGGTTGCACCAGTTGCCGAAACTGTCGCGGTAGCTCTGGATCGGAACGGCCGGGTTGGAGGTGAGGAAGTCCGGGCGCTCGAGATCGGAGGCTCGGGAATAGTGGACGTTGAGCATCGCGATCAGCGGCGTTTCCTGCGGAAAATCGAAACTCATCTCGCTGCCGATGCGGATTCGCATTGTCGTCCTGACCGGACTGCCTGATCATCGCCGGGCGAAGGCATGGCCGATGCTGCAGTGCGAAGACAACCATGGCATGGACCGGCATGGTTTACGAGCAAATTAGAAACCGGTTGAAAGCAGACTGCTGGCGCTGGCGACAGGCGCCAGACCCCTTGCAGTCCGGCGTTTCTCTTGTTTCACTTGGTGTCCCACCATTGGAGGACCGAATCATGGCTAAAGGTGCGATGAAGGCAGGCAAGGAAGCCCGCAAGCCGAAGAAGGACGCCAAGAAGCCTGCCGCTGCTCCGGCGCTCAAGGCGCCGCCCGTCAAGGCCATAAGGCTCAAGGACAGGTAAGCCCGCCTTGGACCATTGAAGTCCGGGCAAACCGTTTCGGCGCAGATTTTGACACCGGCGGCATGAACAATGCTGCCGGTGTTTTGTTGATCGGCAGGCGAAGCCTCCTGTATCGAGGCGGCGAGGACGACCTCGCGCCTTCCCCCAAAACCGGCCGGGACGACCCGCCATCCTCGTGGAACGGAGTGCATTCCGATGTCGTGGATTTTTCTGTTTTTCGCCGGCCTGTTCGAGATCGGCTGGGCGATCGGCCTCAAATACACTGACGGCTTCTCGAAGCCGCTGCCGACGGTGCTTACCGTCGCCTCGATGATCGTCAGCCTGGGCCTGCTCGGCCTGGCGCTGAAGACGCTGCCCGTCGGCACGGCCTATGCTGTGTGGACCGGCATCGGCACGGTCGGCACAGCGCTGCTCGGCATCTGGCTGCTGGGCGAACCGGCAACCGCGATCAGGCTCGGCTGCATTGCGCTCATCGTCTGCGGCATTATGGGGCTGAAGCTCGCCGCCTGACCCTCTTTGTTTACGCGCACAAACACGTTCAGGGCCGCTGAAGGCGGCCCTGATGTCCGATCGTTCCGATCGAAGCGGTTAGCGGGCGGAGAAGCCCGGAGGCGTCCTGCCGGTGCGCTGCTTGCGCGCCGCATAGCGTGCGTCGCGCTTGGCCTTGCGTTCGGCTTCGTCGGCCAGCAAACGGGCGATGCGCTCGTTTTCTTCGGCTTCCTTGATCTTCGCTTCAGCCTGCGCTGCCTCTTCGGCCGCAATACGCGCCGCTTCGGCTGCTGCCTCGCGCTCGGCCCGTTCGACCGCTTCGCGTGCCAGCTTTTCCTGCTTCAGTCTGGCCTTTTCGGCCTCGCGTATTTCGCGAGCCGCCAGAATCGCCTTGCGTTCGGCCTGTTTGGCCAGAACCGCAGGATCATCAGCCGCCGGCTTTGACTTGAAGCGCTCCAGAAGCGCCTTCTTTGCCTCGTTCGCGGCGTTGCGCCGCTCGAAAATGTCTTTTTCCCTGTAGATAGCCAAGTCCACTTCCCTGAAGTCAATTCGCGACGCTTACATACGCGCGAAAACCGAGAGTTCAAGCGCCAAAACGGTATGCCAGCCATGAAATTCTATGCTGTTGCAGCCAAGAGACGCGCTTCTGCTGACCAAAGCCGACAGGAGCAGGCTGAAACCGACGTGCACTGTTCACCATCCGCCCCTCTGGCGGCAGAGCGGCTTGGTCGCTACCTCTAGCCGCAAAACCCAACCATTGGATGACAGATCATGGAACTCGGCCTCTATACCTTTGCGGACGTCACCCCCGAGCCCGGCCCCGGCGCCGTCGGGCCGCACGAGCGGCTGCGCAACCTGATCGAAGAGATCGAGCTGGCCGACCAGGTCGGCCTCGACGTCTTCGGTCTCGGCGAACATCACCGCCCGGACTACGCCGCATCCGCGCCGGTGGTGGCGCTTGCGGCCGCCGCCGAACGCACCAAGCGCATCAAGCTGACCAGCGCGGTCACCGTGCTGTCCTCCGACGATCCGGTGCGCGTCTTCCAGCAGTTCGCGACGCTCGACCTTCTGTCGGGCGGTCGGGCCGAGATCATGGCCGGGCGCGGCTCGTTCATCGAATCCTTCCCGCTGTTCGGCTACAATCTCGAAGACTATGACGAATTGTTCGGCGAGAAGCTCGACCTTCTCCTGGCCATCCGTGACAGCGTCAAGGTCACCTGGTCCGGCAATCTGCGCGCGGCGATCAATGACCGCGGCGTCTATCCGCGGCCGCTGCAGGACAAACTGCCGATCTGGATCGCCATCGGCGGCACGCCGCAGTCTGCCGCCCGCGCCGGTGTGCTCGGCCTGCCGCTGGCGCTGGCCATCATCGGCGGTGAGCCGGCGCGCTTCGCGCCGCTGTTCGACATTTATCGCGAGGCCGCCAAGCGAGCCGGCACTGACCCGAAGGCACTCGCCACCAGCATCAACGTGCACGGCTTCATTGCCGAGACGACCGAACAGGCGGCCGACGATTTCTACGGTCCGCAGGCCGAAGTGATGAACCGCATCGGCCGCGAGCGCGGCTGGGGCCCAACTTCGCGGGCGCATTTCGACCAGTCGCGCGGCCCGAACGGCGCGCTGTTCGTCGGCAACCCCGAGCAGGTGGTGGAAAAAATCGTCGCCCAGCACAAGATCTTCAACAACGACCGCTTCCTGCTGCAGATGGCGATCGGCACCATGCCGCACGCCAAGATCATGAAGGCGATCGAGCTTTACGGCACCAAGGTGGCGCCGATCGTGCGCAAGGAGGCTGCGAAGGCCGCCGCCGTTGCGCCGGCCGCTTGAGGCAGCCAGTCCCGTAGAAACCCAAAAAGCGCGAGGCGCGCCGGCAAAGGAACTTTGACGCCACCGGCACGTTTCCGTTGAGGGGCTGCGCCAATTGCGGCTTGCCCGGCGAGGGAACCCTATGAAAGCCGAACCCGCCGCTTCGGGCGCTGGTGCTGTCGACGGCGAAGATCCGCGCGCTGTTGCCCGCGCGGATACGCACCTGATGCGGACGCTGCTTATCGGCATCTTCCTGTTCATGGCGATCTATGCGCTTTATTTTGCCCGCGCCTTCTTCATGCCGGTCATACTCGCCTTCCTGCTGACGCTGACGCTGACGCCGATCGTGCGCTTCCTGCGCAAGCACGGCGTGCCCGAAGTGGTGTCGGCGACGCTGCTGGTGGTGCTTTCTGTCTGTATCTTTGCCACCGCCGGCTATCTGCTCAGTGGTCCGGTTATTGACCTCATCAACAACACATCGGCCATCGGCCAGCAGCTGAGCGAGCGGTTGGCGCAGTTCCGCCGCCCGTTCGAGAGGATCATGCAGATTGCGCATGAGCTGGAAGGGCTGACCCAGACCTCGCAGGAAGCCGATGTGCAGAAGGTTGCGGTGGCGCAGTCCGGCATGCTGTCGTCGGCCGCGGACAACATCCTGTCGGCCGCCACCAGCATCACCATCATCTTCGTGCTGTCGCTGTTTCTGCTGGCGTCCGGCACGATGTTTTATGAAAAGATCATCCAGTCCTTCGCCCGGCTCAGCGAAAAGAAGCGGGCGCTGCGCGTCGTCTATGACGTCGAGCGCGAAATCTCGCACTATCTGCTCACCGTTGCCGTCATCAATACCGGCCTCGGCACAGTGATCGGTCTCGGCCTGTGGGGGCTCGGCATGCCCAACCCGCTGGTCTGGGGAACGATGGCGGCGCTGCTCAATTTCCTGCCCTATGTCGGCGCGTTGATCACCATCGTGCTGGTGAGCGTCATCGCGCTGATCAGCTTTGACTCGATCTCCTACGCCCTTTTGGCGCCGGCCTTCGTGCTGTTGTGCGACATTGTCGAGGGCCAGTTCGTGACGCCGATGGTGGTCGGCCGGCGGCTGGAGATCAACGCGGTGGCGATCTTCATCGCCATCGCCTTCTGGTCCTGGCTGTGGGGCTTTGTCGGTGCGCTGATGGCGGTGCCGCTGCTGGTCGTCGTCAAGGTGTTCTGCGATCACTTCGAAGGTCTCAGCCATGTCGGCAATTTCCTTGCCGCACAGCAGACGGCGGTCGTGGTGGAGGACGAAGCGGTCGAGGAGAACGGCAAGACATAAGACAAGTACATCGCTCGTCGCGTCTGCCTGTCATGTCTTGTTTGTCGTCTTTCGATCGAGTGCCTATATCGAGCCGGTCAAGCCGGACCCTGCCATGACCGATGCCTCCTTCGACCTCGATGCCTATTTCCACCGCATCGGCTATGCCGGTTCGCGGGATGCGTCGCTGGATACGTTGAAGGCGCTGCACCTCCTCCACCCGCAAGCCATCCCGTTCGAGAACATGGATCCGTTGCTGGGCATCGCGGTGAAGCTCGATCCTGCTTCGCTGCAGGACAAGATTCTCGTGCGCCGCCGTGGCGGCTACTGCTTCGAACACAATCTGATTTTCATGCATGCGCTGCAGGTGCTGGGCTTCGAGGTCAGCGGCCTCGCCGCGCGGGTTCTGCGGGGCTTGCCCGACGATGCCATCACCGCGCGCAGCCACATGCTGCTGCGGATCGAGCTCGACGGCCGGACCTACATTGTCGATGTCGGCTTTGGCGGGCTGACGATGACTGCGCCGCTGTTGCTCGAGCCGGGCCTCGAACAACGGACCCCGCACGAAGCATTCCGGATCATCGAGACATCCGACAATTTCCGGGTTCAGGCCAATATCGGCGGCGACTGGCACTCACTCTACCGCTTCGACATGCAGCCGGCCTATGACGTCGATTACGCAGTCGCCAACTACTATTTGTCGACCAATCCGAGTTCGCACTTCCTGTCCTCCGTCGTTGCGGCGCGGGCCATGCCCGACCGGCGCTATGCGTTGCGCAACAACCGCCTGTCGACGCATCACCTGGGCGGCCGCACGGAGCACCGCGAGATCGAGACGGCCACCGAATTTGCCGACATTCTGGAAAGCCAGCTCGACATCATCATCCCCGACCGCGCCGCCTTCGAAACCAAGGTCAGGCAGCTGAACATCGTAAAGGCTTGAGGCCCATGACCGCTCTTTCCGTACTCGACCTGTCGCCGATCGTCGAAGGCAGCAACGCCTCGCAATCGCTGGCCAATTCGCTTGACCTTGCCCGCCATGCCGAGCGTCTGGGCTACAAGCGCTACTGGTTGGCCGAGCATCACAACATGCCGGGCATCGCCAGTGCGGCGACCGCCGTCGTCATCGCCCATGTCGCCGGCGGCACCAAGACCATCCGCGTCGGCGCCGGCGGCATCATGCTGCCCAACCATGCGCCGCTCGTCATTGCCGAGCAGTTCGGCACGCTGGCGGCACTGCACCCCGGCCGCATCGATCTCGGCCTCGGCCGCGCGCCCGGCACCGACATGGGCACGGCGCGCGCACTGCGCCGCAATCTCGAGGCGTCAGATAATTTCCCCCAGGATGTCGTCGAGCTGATGGGCTATTTCCGGCCGGCCGAAGAGGGCCAACGCATCCACGCGGTGCCCGGCGAGGGCCAAAAGGTGCCGGTCTGGATTCTCGGCTCAAGCCTGTATGGCGCGCAGCTCGCCGCCATGCTTGGCCTGCCTTACGCGTTTGCCTCGCATTTCGCGCCGGCCGAGCTCGACCATGCGCTTGAGATCTACCGCTCGCGCTTCCAGCCCTCGGAACAGCTGGACAAGCCCTATGTCATGCTCGGCCTCAACGTCTTTGCAGCACCCTCCGATGCCGAGGCAAACCTGCTGTTCACCTCGCTGCAGCAGGCCTTCGTCAATCTGCGCACCGGGCGGCCGGGCCGTTTGCCGCCGCCAGTCGAGGGCTATGACCAGACGCTGGAGCCGATGGCGAAATCCATGCTCGGCCAGGCGCTGTCCTGCGCCGTCGTCGGCTCGCCCGAAACCGTCCGGCAAGGCATCGACGCCTTCGTGCGCCGCACCGGCGCCGACGAACTGATGGTGACGGCGCAGATTTTCGACCATGCAGCCCGCGTGCGCTCGTTCGAGATCCTGGCCGAGGCGCATAAATCGCTGTCGCAGGCGGCGTGAGCTGCTCGCGAGGCTTTTGCCTGAGATGCGCGTCTGCTAAGGGCAGACGCCTTCCTCAGCCAAGAGCCCTGCCGTGACCCATGATCTCGACCAGCGCATGCATTTTGCCATCGATCTGGCGCGCCGCGCCGGCGAGCTCGGGCTGAAATATTTTCGCGACCTTGAAAACCTGACTATCGAGAGCAAGGGCCATCAGGACCTGGTTTCGGATGGCGACCGCGAGGTGGAGCTGTTCATCCGCGCCGCGATCGCCGCCGCCTATCCGCAGGACGGCATCGTCGGCGAAGAACATGAAGCGGTAGCCGGATCGACCGGCCATGTCTGGGTCATCGACCCCATCGATGGCACCGCCAACTTCGTGCGTGGCATTCCGGCCTGGTGCGTGGTGATCGCCTGCGCCAAGGACGGCGAGGCCGTCGTCGGCGTCATCCACGAGCCGTCGACCGGCGAGACCTTCCACGGCCGCCGCGGCGGCGGCGCCTACGTCAACGGCCGGCCGATCAAGGCCAGCACGGCCGGCTTGAGCGATGGATCGGTCGGGACCGGGCTGTCGAACCGCGCCGAGACCAGACATGTCGCGGTGCTCGTCGGCTTGATCATGGCAGAAGGCGGCGTCTTCTTCCGCAATGCTTCGGGCGCGCTGATGCTGGCCTATGCGGCATCCGGGCGGCTGCTCGGTTATGTCGAGGAGCACATGAATGCGTGGGACTGCCTGGCCGGCATGCTGTTGGTGGAAGAGGCCGGCGGCACGGTGCTGAAGCCGGACCCCAGGACGGTGCTCAGCCACGGCACGCAGGTGATTGCCGGCGGTAGCCGTGTCTTTCCAAAGCTGCAGGCGCTGTGCGCGCAGGCCTTCGGACGGGCGCCTGCCGGTATTACGCAGGGCTAGGCTACTTGTTCAACGCATAGGCTGTGGGTTAAAAGCGGACAGGCATTCAGGAGGATGCCCTGTTGCCGGAAACGGCAATTCCATCGGTTCAAGGGCTTACCGATGAACATGCATAACGCCGTCCGGGCAGACCGAACCGCGCTGGGCAGCGGGCCGGCGCAGGCGATCGCCGGCATCTTTGCGCAAGAGCTGCAGCTGGCCGCGGTCGGCCTCGATGACAATTTCTTTGATCTCGGCGGCGATTCGCTGGCCGCCGAAACCCTTGTTCTTGGGGTGCAAAGCCGGTTCGGCGTGAAGCTGCAGACCTCGGTGCTGCTCGAAGCGCCGACGCCGCGCGAACTCGGCAGGCTGATTGCCGCACAGCTGCCCGAGCATCCAGCGCGGCGGCTGGCGGTGCAGGTTTCCGGCAGCCACGGCCAGGAGCCGATCGCCATGATCCATGGCATTTCCGGTTCGGCGCTGTTTGCCAACCGTTTCGGCAAGGTGCTGAAGCAGCGCTATTCCGTCATCGCTGTGCGCGGCATGGGACTTGAGCCCGGCGAGACGCCGTATGACAGCGTCGAAGAGATCGGCGCCAATTATTTCGACGGGCTGAGCTCGGCCACCGGCCAGCACCCACGCGTCATCGGCGGCATCTGCCTTGGCGGGCTGCTGGCGATCGAAGTCGGGCGGCTGACCTTCGAGGCGACCGGCCAGCGGCCGGCTTTGCTTCTGATCGACCCGCCGCCGCTGGGTTCGGCCTGGCTGAAGCCGATGGCGGACAACCGCATGACCGTGCAAAGGCGCCGCCAAATCACCCGCAAGGTCGTCTACTGGCGGCTGTTGCGCGATGGCCTGGCGGCGGTCGGGCTTGGGCAGTCCAGGCTCGGGCGCCACACCAGGCAGAAAGCCTTCAAGAGCATGCTGGTGCGCGCTGCTGCGGGTTTTTCACCGTCGTCCTACCCGTGCGACATGCTGGTCATCGCAAGCTCGGAATGGAGCGCCACCACGGTCGAGCAGTACAAAGACTGGGCGAGCGAGAACACGCGGGTGGAGACGGTCGTCATGCCGGGCACGCATGACAAGTTCCGCGCCGCCAACATGGATGCGATCGACGCCGCCATCATCGCCTTCCTCGACGCCAGGCGCGCGCCGGCCGCAATGCCGGTCCGCTAGATGGGTTTTGGCCGCGACGTACTGGCCGCCTTCGCCGGCCATGGCGACCGCGTTGCAATGGTCAGTGGCCGCGACCAGATCACCTATGCGCAGGCCCTGATCCAGATCGACCATCTCGCCGCCAATTTCAGCGCACTCGGTATTCGCTCCGGCGAGCGCGTCGGCCTGGCCATGATCGGCAACATAGACGTGGTGCTGTCGATCCTGGCCTGCTGGAAGCTCGGCGCCACAGTTTCGATTGCCGACTTTCGCGCGCCGCGCAGCCAGCGGGCGCAGTTTGCGCATGACTTCGTCCTGACGCTGATCCTCGAAAGCCGCAGCCCACCCGGTGACGATGTCTATCCGGGTGTCGCTTTCCAGCAGGATTGGAAGCACGCCTCGCCCGTGCCGTATGCCGGTCCAGTTGGCGACGACACCAACCCGGCCTTCCTGATGTTCTCGTCGGGCACGACCGGTGACCCAAAAGGCTATCTGCAATCGCATGAGGCGCTTGCCGGACGCGCCACGTCGCACCGGCGTGGGCTGAACGGGACGGTCATGCGCCTGCTAACCCCGATGGTGATGTCCTATTCGGCGACGCGCCATCAGGTGTTCAGCTATCTGCGCCATGGCGGGACGATCAACTTCTTTCCGCCGCTGTTCACGCCGTCGGAACTGATCGAGGGTCTGCTGTCGTTCCAGGCCAGCGGATCGGCATTGCCGCCGCCGGTGATTACGCGGCTGGTGCGCGAAGTGGGCGAACGCTCGACCCGGTTGCTGCCGGACCTGGCGGTGCTTTTCAGCATCGGCGGACCGGCAACCGTCGAAGACAAGCTGGCGGCCTACCGCAATCTTTCGCCGGGATATCGCATCAATTATGCGTCGAGCCTGACCGGCGGCATCACCACGCTGTCCGGCGCCGACGTGCTGGCCAAGCCCAGCACCGCCGGGCGTCCGTTTGCCGATGTGCGTGTCGAAATTCTCGATGCGGGCGGGCGCGTGCTCGGCAAGGGCGAGAGCGGACTGATCAAGGCCTGGACGTCGACCATGGTTTCGGCGGTGGTGTCGGCCGGCAACAAGCCGTTTGTCGACCCCAAGGTGATGGGCGACGGCTGGGGCATTCCCGGCGACATCGGCTTCCTCGACGAGGACGGCTTCCTGACCATCGTCGACCGCGAGGCCGATATGATCGTGCGCGGCGGCGTCAATGTCGCGCCGCAGGAACTGGAAAAGCTGATCCGCGCCCATCCCAAGGTCAGGGATGTCGCGGTCGCCGGCTTTCCCGATGCGACGATGGGCCAGGAGATCGCCGCCTTCATCGTCTCCGACCAGGGAAGTGTTGCCGAATTCGAGGCCTTCCTGCGCGCCAACATCTCGCCCGACCGGCGGCCGCGCGAGGTCAGGCTGGTAACGTCGCTGCCCTACAGCGACAATGGCAAGCTGCTGCGCCGCCGCCTTGTCGAAACGCTGTCGCCGGCCGCCGCCAAACCTTAGCGTTTTTGCTTCAACAGGTTAAGGCTCGCCGCTTCGCCACCTGCATGAGCGGCGGTTGTTCCTCAGAAGGGTTTGAAAGGACCGGCCAGCCAGGGCGTCGGCCAGGGCTGCGACGCCAGGAGATCGAACACCGCATAAATGCAAAGCGTCGTGCCCGCGGCAACAGCCAGCGCCATTTTCGGCGACCGCGATCCCAGCATCCAGATGCCGCCGGCAACAAAGACGAAGGTGGCGGCGAGATGGCCCGCCAGCAGGACCAGAAAGGCGAGCGCCAGGCAGAGGCCAAGCACGGTGAGATTGCCCTTCATCGCCGGCCCATCGGAAGGCTGCCATTCGCCGGCCGACGTCATATCGGCTCTGTAGGCAGAGGCTGGCCTTCGCCAGCGCAGCACGGTCTGGATGGTTGTCAGAAGAGAAAACAGCGTCAGAAGGCCGGCCGTGATGGCCGGGAAGACGGCGGCTTCGAAGGGGAAATCGAGGAGTGCGGTGACCAGGGCCGCCGCGCCAAGCAGCGTCAATGCGCCACTGGCAGCGATATCGGGCAGCGCCGGCGGCAAGGCGCCGGCATCACCGCGGGCCTTGATCCAGGACACGGTCTGCCTGACCACGCCGGCAATGGCGAGGCCGAGCAGGATGAGCACCAGAGGCTGCTTCAGCCAGGCCCAGCCGGAAATCTGGTAGGCGAGGAAGAAGTAGTTTTCGAGGCTGGGGCCGAGCACGAAGCCGAGCGAAAAGGCCGAGCGCGGCCAGTTGAGCTCCTTCATCGCCATGCCGATCGCGCCGACCAGCATCACCAGCAGGAAGTCGAAGGCGCTCATATTGGTCTGGTAAGCGCCGACGACGATAAAGGTGACCACCAGCGGCACAAGGATCGCTGCCGATACTTGCGCGATACGCGCCAGCTGCCTGGTCAACAGCAGGCAGGTAACGGCGCCGACGATGTTGGCGACGGCGATTGACAGCACCATCGAAACGGTGATCGCGGCGTTCTTGCCGAGCATGTCGGGGCCGGGGACAAGGCCGTGGATGACAAAGGCGCCGAGCAGGATGCTCATCGAAGCCGATCCCGGCACGCCGAAGGCGATGGTCGGGATGAGGGAGCCGCCTTCCTTGGCGTTGTTGGCACTTTCCGGTGCAATGACGCCACGTACATTGCCCTGGCCGAATTTCGGACCCGAACCCGGCCGGCGCGAGGCATGGCCGTAGGCGATCCAGTCGAGCACGGCGATGCCGATTCCGGGCGCGGCGCCGAGCAGCGAGCCAATAGCGCTGCAGCGGAGCACCAATGGCCATTCGCGCAGCGTATCCCTGATGCCTTGCCACATGCCGGCATAGGTCGGCCGCTCGGCATTGCCCTGGATGGAGCCGCGCAGCAGCAGCGAGGCAAGTTCGGGCAGCCCGAACAGGCCGAGGAAGACCAGCGAAATCGGCAAGCCGTCCCAGAGGTAGACCTGGCCGAAACTCCAGCGCTCGACCCCGGCAATGCTGTCGATGCCGATGAAGGAGGCGAGCATGCCGAGCATCGCCGCCGCCAAGCCCTTCAAGGGCTGGCTGCCGGCGAGAATGGCGACGATCGAAAGGCCGAAGGCGCAAATGGCGAAGAAATCCGGCGTCTTCAGGTAGAGCACCAGCGGGCGCATGACCGGAATTGCCGCGGCCAGCACCAGCGCGCCGAACACGCCGCCGATCATCGAGGCCGAATAGGAGGCGCCGAAGGCCCGCGCCGCTTCGCCCTTCTTGGCCATGGCGTGGCCGTCGAGCACGGTCGCCGCGGCACCAACCGTGCCCGGAACGCCGAACAGGATCGCCGGAATGGTGTCCGATGTGGTGGTGACAGAGCCCATGCCGAGCAACAGCGCGAAGGCGGAATAGGGGTCCATATTGTAGGTCATCGGGATCAGCAGGGCCATGGCGAACAGGCCGCCAATGCCCGGCACGACACCGACAACGAGGCCGGCGAACACGCCGGTAACCAGCATGAGCATGCGGAATGGCTGCGCCATCTCCGCAATGGCGACAAGGATCAGATCCACTGGAGGCCTATTTCACGAGTTCCCGGGCAGCGGCGAAGACCGCAGGCGCGGCTTTCAGCTGTTGCGCGACCAACTGGCTGATCGCTTCGCCGGATGTCGGGTTGAGGGTGAGGTCGCCAAGCTTCGTGGCATCGGCGAGAAAATCGGCGTCCACGACCATCGCGGAATAGGCCTTGCGCAGCGCGTCGACGGTCTCTTTCGGCACGCCGGGCGGGGCGACGAGCGGATGGTGAATGTGGAGCGCCGATTCGATGAGATCGGCCGCCTGACGTGCCGTCGGGTCGGCGATGGTTGCCGAAATGCTCGGCGTCGCGCCGAAACCGCCCTGCCCGAAGGTGCCGATGATATTGATCGCGGCGCGATCATTCCTGAGCAGGGAGCTCGATACCCCGCACATGCCGGCGATCTCGCCGCGCTGCATGGCCAGTTCGATGTCGGCGGTGCCGTCGAAGCCGGTGACGATCTTGTATCTGGCCTTCATGCCATTCTTGGCCAGTGCGGCGAAGATGTAGGTGGTGCTGTTCTTGCCTGTCGCGCCGATCAGGAAATCCGCCTGCAGGAACTTTTCCATCGTGTCGATGCCGGATTGCTTGCTGGTCAGGCAATAGGCCGGGTCGTCGACCAGCGAACCGATCCACTGCAGGGCGAGCGGGTCGAAACTGGCATTCTCGGGATCAAGGATCGGGGCGTAGAACATCGCTTCGCTGACCGAGCCGATAACGCTGCCGTCGGCCGGTTCGCTGCCGACAAGCATCTTGGTGAGCTTGAGACTGCCGCCACCCGGCACATTCTGCACGATGATGCTGGGATTTCCGGGCAGAAACCGGCCGAGATGACGGGCAATCAGCCTGGATGTCTGGTCGTAGCCGCCGCCTGCGCCATACCCGACCTTGATGGTGATGGTCTTGAATTCGACTGCCTGCGCCGGCGGGCAAGCTGCCCATGCGAGGCTGGCAACGGCAAAAAGAGCGAGCAATCGCCCAAAAATCCAACGCATCATCCAGGTCCCCAAACGATATGGCACTATAGCCGCGGCAAAAACGATGAGAAGCGGCCTTTTCGTCCACAATGCTGTCCGCTCGGCCGCTTCCGCCCCTATAAGGGGTCGATTTGGCGCATAGTGGACGCCATGCGCAGAATGCTTGCGCCCGATGCCGCCTGTTCTTATATACGCGCCAGCCCTGCGGCGGCGGAACACCGGTCGCCAAACGGGATTTCTTGTGAACAGGGGCTTTCGTCGGAACGCCTTACGGGTCCTGAGAGCCTGCTTAGCGGAGAGACTAGAAAAATGGCAAAAGTAATCGGTATCGATCTCGGCACCACCAACTCCTGCATCGCCATCATGGATGGCAAGGAACCCAAGGTGATTGAGAATGCGGAAGGCGCGCGCACGACGCCTTCCATCGTCGCCATCAGTGGCGACGGCGAACGTCTCGTCGGCCAGCCGGCCAAGCGCCAGGCGGTCACCAATCCAGAAAACACCATCTTCGCGGTCAAGCGCCTGATCGGCCGCCGCTATGACGATCCGGTGACGGAGAAGGACAAGAAGCTTGTCCCCTACAAGATCGTCAAGGGCGACAATGGCGATGCCTGGGTCGAGGCCGGCGGCAAGAAGCAGTCGCCCAGCCAGATCTCGGCCATGATCCTGCAGAAGATGAAGGAAACGGCGGAAGCCTATCTCGGCGAGAAGGTCGAGAAGGCGGTCATCACCGTTCCGGCCTATTTCAACGACGCCCAGCGCCAGGCCACCAAGGATGCCGGCAAGATCGCAGGCCTCGAAGTGCTGCGCATCATCAACGAGCCGACGGCAGCCGCGCTCGCCTACGGCCTCGACAAGAAGGATGGCAAGACCATTGCCGTCTATGACCTTGGCGGCGGCACGTTCGACATTTCGGTGCTCGAAATCGGCGACGGCGTTTTCGAGGTCAAGTCGACCAATGGCGACACCTTCCTCGGCGGCGAGGATTTCGACATGCGCCTGGTCGAGTACCTGGCGGCCGAGTTCAAGAAGGAACAGGGCATCGACCTGAAGAACGACAAGCTCGCTTTGCAGCGCCTCAAGGAGGCGGCTGAAAAGGCCAAGATCGAGCTGTCGTCGACGACGCAGACCGAAATCAATCTGCCCTTCATCACCGCCGACGCGACCGGCCCGAAGCACCTGACGCTGAAGCTGACGCGCGCCAAGTTCGAGCAGCTGGTTGACGACCTCGTCCAGCGGACCATCGACCCCTGCAAGGCGGCGCTCAAGGATGCCGGCCTGAAGGCTGGCGAGATCGACGAGGTGGTCCTGGTCGGCGGCATGACCCGCATGCCCAAGATCCAGGAAATCGTGAAGCAGTTCTTCGGCAAGGAGCCGCACAAGGGCGTCAACCCGGATGAGGTCGTCGCTCTCGGCGCCGCCATCCAGGCCGGCGTGCTGCAGGGCGACGTCAAGGACGTGCTGCTTCTCGACGTGACGCCACTTTCGCTCGGCATCGAGACGCTGGGCGGCGTGTTCACCCGCCTGATCGAGCGCAACACCACGATCCCGACCAAGAAGAGCCAGGTGTTCTCGACCGCCGAGGACAGCCAGTCGGCCGTGACCATCCGCGTCTTCCAGGGCGAGCGCGAAATGGCCGCCGACAACAAGGCGCTCGGCCAGTTCGACCTGGTCGGCATTCCGCCGGCCCCGCGCGGCGTGCCGCAGATCGAGGTCACCTTCGACATCGACGCCAACGGCATCGTCAACGTCTCGGCCAAGGACAAGGGCACCGGCAAGGAGCACCAGATCCGCATCCAGGCTTCGGGTGGTCTTTCGGACGCCGACATCGAGAAGATGGTCAAGGACGCCGAGGCCAATGCCGACGCCGACAAGAAGCGTCGCGCCGTGGTCGAGGCCCGCAACCAGGCCGAGGCGCTGGTGCATTCCTCGGAGAAGTCGCTGAAGGAGTATGGCGACAAGGTTTCGGAAACCGAGCGCACGGCGATATCGGATGCGATCGCGGCGCTGAAGGCTGCTGCCGAAGGCGATGACGCCGCCGACATCGAGGCCAAGTCGCAGGCGCTTGCCGAAGCTTCGATGAAGCTCGGCCAGGCCATGTACGAGGCCTCGCAGAAGGAAGCAGCGGAAGCCGACGCCAAGGCGGACGCCGCCAAGGATAGCGACGTGGTCGACGCCGATTTCGAAGAAATCGACGAAGACGACGACAAGAAGAAGTCGGCCTGAACCGGTTGACGGCAAGATAAAGCTGAAAGCCCGGCGCAAAGCCGGGCTTTTTTGCAACCCTCGCTGAAAAAAGTGCGGGTCCTGCCGAAAAAGTCGCCGAAAAACACGAACAAGTCCGCGCCGGCCCCTAGCATCCGGGCAGCACCGCTCCTAAATCGAGGCAACGTGCCGGCAAACGACGCAACATGCATCAAGACGTTGAGCATCCGGACTGCGGGAAAAGATGAAAGCTGATTTCTACGAGACGCTGGGCGTACAAAAGGGCGCCGACGAGAAGGAGCTCAAGAGCGCTTTCCGCAAGCTCGCCATGCAGTTCCATCCCGACCGCAATCCAGGCGACCATGCCTGCGAGCACAAGTTCAAGGAAATCAACGAAGCCTACGAGACGCTGAAGGACCCGCAGAAGCGCGCGGCCTATGACCGTTTCGGTCATGCCGCCTTCGAACAGGGCATGAATGGCGGCGCGCACGGCTTCGGCGCCGGTGGTTTCGCCGACATTTTCGAAGACATATTCGGCGACATGATGGGCGGGCGGCAGCGCCGTTCGTCGGGCGGTCGCGAGCGCGGCGCCGATCTGCGCTACAACATGGAAATTTCTCTTGAAGAGGCCTTTACCGGCAAGACCGCGCAGATCCGCGTGCCGGCCTCGATCTCATGCACGGAATGCTCCGGGACCGGCGCCAAGCCCGGTACCCAGCCGGTGACCTGCTCGATGTGCCATGGCCACGGCAAGGTCCGCGCCACGCAAGGCTTCTTCTCGATCGAGCGCACCTGCCCGCAATGCCAGGGCCGCGGCCAGACTATCAAGGACCCGTGCCCGAAATGCGCCGGCCAGGGCCGCGTCACCGAAGAACGCTCGCTGTCGGTCAACATCCCGGCCGGCATCGAGGACGGCACCCGGATCCGGCTTGCCAATGAGGGCGAGGCCGGCTTGCGCGGCGGCCCGTCAGGCGACCTCTATATTTTTCTGGCGGTCAAACCGCATGAATTCTTCCAGCGCGATGGCGCCGACCTCTACTGCAAGGTGCCGATCTCGATGACAACGGCCGCCCTTGGCGGCTCCTTCGAGGTGACCACGCTGGACGGCAGCCAGACCAAGGTGAAAGTGACCGAGGGCACCCAGAACGGCCGCCAGTTCCGCCTCAAGGGCAAGGGGATGCCGGTGCTGCGCCAGCCCAATGTCGGCGACCTCTATATCCAGACCGCGGTCGAGACGCCGCAGAACCTGTCGCGGCGCCAGCGCGAGCTGCTGGAAGAGTTCGAACAGCTGTCCTCAAAAGACAATTCGCCCCAGTCGAGCGGCTTTTTCGCCCGCATGAAGGACTTTTTCGAGTCATTCGGCGAGCGCTGATATTTTCCTGACGCAAGTCGTTATCCCGAAACCGCGGTCACTTTTGGGCCACTTGGTTCTTGACGACGCAAGTCGCTATCTCAAAACCGCTGCGCACTTTTGGGCGACTTGCGTTTGGCGCTTCCCGAACGTCATCAACATCTTATGCCAGATCGCGCCTTGCCTTGGACCTGTTAGCTGCTAAGTAGCGTGCAGGGGGTGGTTGAGGAGAACTTGCATGGCACGTGGTCCGGGATTGCGGAAAGCGCTGGCGGAAAAGTTCGACGACGAACTCAAATTCTTCAAAGGCTGGATCGACAAGCCGAAGACCGTCGGATCGATCGTGCCGACAAGTTCCATCACCGCCCGCAAGATGGCTTCCATCGTCAATCCGAAGTCCGGCCTGCCGGTGCTCGAGGTCGGCCCCGGCACAGGCGTCATCACCCGCCAAATTCTCGCCTTGGGCGTGAAGCCCGAAAACCTCTACGCGGTCGAATATTCCACCGATTTCGTGCGCCACCTGCGGCAGCTCTATCCCGGCGTCAACGTCATCGAGGGCGACGCCTTCAATCTCAACGCCACGCTTGGCGAGAAGAGCGGGATGGTGTTCGATTCCGTCGTCTCCGGCGTGCCGCTGCTCAATTTCCCGGTTGCCCAGCGCATCGCCTATATCGAAAGCCTGCTCGACCGCATCCCGGTGGGGCGGCCGATCGTACAGCTGACCTACGGGCCGCTGTCGCCGATCCCGCCCGGCCGCGGCAACTACACGGTCAAGCATTTCGATTTCATCATTCGCAACATCCCGCCAACGCAGCTGTGGATCTACCGACGCGAAGCGCATTGATTTGGGCTGCCACTGGCTGTACCTGTCCGGGTGCAAGGGTGGCCAATGGCAGTAGTCCCAAGAATCCTCGTCTTCGCCGGCTCGCTGCGCAGCGGCGCCTACAGCGGCAAGACCGCCGATGTGGCGCAGAAGGAACTGGCCATGCTGGGAGCCGAGGTGACCCGCATTTCGCTCGCCGACTATCCGCTGCCGATCCTCGACCAGGACCTGGAAAAGGAAAAGGGCGTTCCCGAGAACGCCGTGAAGCTCGGCCGGCTGATCGCCGCCCATGACGGGCTGCTGATCGCGACGCCCGAATATAACGGCTCCATCCCGCCGCTGGTCAAGAACACGATCGACTGGGTGAGCCGGGTGCGCGCGGATGGCGGCCGGTCGGTCAGGCCGCTTGCCGGCAAGGTCGCGGGCCTGTGCTCGTCTTCCAACGGACATTTCGCCGGGATACGCTGCATCAACCATCTGCGCTCCGTGCTGGTGCGCTGCCAGATGGAGGTGGTGACGCCGGAGTGCTCGGTGCCCGAAGGCGGCAATGCCTTCGACAGTGACGGTAATTTCCAAGACGAGAGACTGAACAAATCGATGGAGCACCTATGCCGCACGCTGATCGAAACGGCGCGTATGCTGTCGACCCGGATCGGGGCATGATCCGCGCGCAGGAGGCCAGGCGGGCCCAATCCATCCAGGAGCGGCTGATCGTCGGGCTCGACGTGCCGACGGTGAAGGAGGCCGAAGAGGCGGTGCGCGCGCTCGACGGCGTCGTCTCCTTCTACAAGATCGGCTATCAGCTGGCCTTCGCCGGCGGGCTCGACTTTGCCAGGGAACTGGCCAGCGGCGGGACCAAGATCTTTCTCGACATGAAGCTGCTCGACATCGACCACACGGTGGCCAAGGGTGTCGAGAACATCGTGCGCATGGGCATGACCATGCTCACCATCCACGCCTATCCCAAGGCGATGAAGGCAGCAGTGGAGGCCGCCAAGGGCAGCGATCTCTGCCTGCTGGCGGTCAGCGTGCTGACCTCGATGGACGAGCAGGATGTGATCGACGCCGGCTATGAATACGACCCGCACACGCTGGTGCTGAGGCGTGCCGAACAGGCGCTGCATGCCGGCATGGGCGGCGTCGTCTGCTCAGCCGAGGAGGCGGAAGCGGTGCGCCGCATCGTCGGACCCGACCTGGCGGTGGTGACGCCCGGCATCCGGCCCAAGGGCAGCGACCATGGCGACCAGAAGCGCGTGGTGACGCCCGGCCAGGCAATCCGCAACGGCTCCAGCCATCTCGTCGTCGGCCGGCCGATCGTCGCGGCGAGCGACAGGCGCGCGGCGGCGGAGGCCATACTGGAAGAGATGCGCTCGGCATAAAGCAATTCCAAGAAAAGTGTGTGGTTTTCCCGTCCGGGATTGCGTCAAAGAAAGAAGCGAGGAGAAAACAGATGCCCAAGGGATACTGGATCGCCCGCGTCGATGTGCGCGACGCCGAAGGCTACAAGGACTATGTCGCGGCGTCGAAGCTGGCCTTCGACCGCTTCGGCGCCAAATTCCTGGCGCGCGGCGGCGAGCATGAAAAGGCCGAAGGCCCCGGCCGCGCCCGCAACGTCATCATCGAATTCGAATCGCTTGGCGTGGCGCATGATTGCTACCACTCGCCGGAATACCAGCGCGCCGTCGCCATCCGCCAGAAAGTGGCCGACGGCGAAATCGTACTCGTCGAAGGGATCTGACGCGCGAAGACCAGAGGTGGAACAGAGACGATTAAGGCCAAGCCGATGACGGCGATCCAGGCGACCCTGTTCAACCGGTCTTGCCGACCAGCCGATTCGCCGCTGTCTCGGCCATCGCATCGGCCAGCGTCATGCCCCATTGCTGCCGACAATAGGCGCGGAAATCGAAGCAGGGCAGGCCGGGGCAGACCTCGAACTCGATGAGGTGGACGTGATCGTCGGCCTCGACCCTGAAATCGATGGAGAACACATCGCGCAGGCCAAGCCCGCTGACCAGCCGCTCGGTAATGCGGCGGATGGTTGCGGCGGCGCCGGGCTGGTTGTCGGCGACCGGCTCCAGCACCGGCTCGCTGTAGAGACCGGCCGCCTTGGCGGCCTCGCCGGTGTCGCCGTAAAGCGCCATCGAGTCGGCCATGGTCTGGAAATCGCCGCCGGAATCGACAAAGGAAATGCCAAGCGCCTCCGCTCCAATGTCCGGTTTAAGCCCGAGAAAACTGGCGCGCACATTTCGGCCGGCGACATAGGGCTGGACGACGACATCGTCACGGTAGGCCGCATAGACACGCCGACTAAGTTCCAGCGCATGGGGCAGGTCCTGGCAGTGCGAGTCCGGCCAGATGCCGACCTTGGAGCCGAGTCGGTTCGGCTTGACGAACCAGCCGGCGGCTGACGGCGGCGGCTCGGCCAGCCAGTGGCCATCGCGGGCGAGACCCGCCTGCGGCACCGGCAGGCCGAGCGCTCCGAGCACGGCACCGGAACGGAACTTGTCCTGGCAGAGCGCGAACAGCGCATCGTCGGCGCCGATGGTTCTGAGCCCGTTCAGCCTGGCGAGCGCGGGCGCCGCGGCACCACGGAAATAGGCAATGCCATCGGTCAGCGTCCACACCAGCGTGGTTTGCGGGTCGGCCTTCGCCAGCGCCGCTGCCGCATCGTCGAGCTCAACGGGCATGAAGGTGAGGCCGCGCCGTGCGCAAGCAGCGGCGAGGTCATCGAATTCCGGGGCGAGATCGGTCGATTGCGCCAAATAGGAAGAGATTTCGAGCGCACGTTCGGCCGGAAAGCCGTCGGCGACCAGCCGGTCGAGACAGGCCTTTTCCGGCTCGTGGACGAGGAACAAGGTCGGGCTTGGCATGGATCAGGACTTCCCGGTGACGCTTCCACCATCGCATGGCCAGCGCAATCAGCTTGCGCGAAACCGACCAGCGCCGGACGCCTGCGCGACAACCCGAGCCGTCAGGCGATCAGCACGCGCGGCTCGAAGCGGCCGTTGACGGGGATGTCGAGCAGAAAGGTCATGCCTGCCTGCGGATCGAGCTTGCGTTGCTTGTCGTCCTTGCCCTTCCAGGCCGAGGTCACCGCCAGCCGGTCAGCCTTGGCGCCGACAAAGGCCGGGCACGAGGACTGCCCCGCCGGCATCGCAATTTCACGCAGCAGCGTGCCGTCAGGCGCATAGGCCTTGACCGCCTTGCCGCCCCAGACGGCATTCCACAGCACGCCGTCGCGGTCGACGACCGAGCCGTCGACATAGCCCTTGGATGAACGGTGGTCGACGAACACTTTGGACTCGCCGGCAGGCAGGCCCGTCGCCGGATCGCAGGCGACGCGCATCAACAGGCCGGTCGCGGTGTCGGTGTAATAGGCGATCGTCCCATCTTCGGAAAAACAGATGGAGTTCGACACGGTGATGCCGGCGTAAAGCGTGCGCAGCTCGCCCTTGAAGAACCAGTAGATAGAGCCGGCGCCCTTCTCCTCACCCTTGCCCATGGTGCCGACCCAGAAGGCGCCGCAGGGATGAACGCGCGAATCGTTGGAGCGCGTCAGCGCGTTGTCGGCCTCGATCGGCGTATGCAATGTCAGCTTGCCGGTCGAGATATCGCGGACATGCAGGCCGGTCTCGGTGGCGATCAGCTGCCGCTCGTCGTCGATGATGGCGATGGCGCTGGCCATTTGGCCGAGCTCGTGGACTTTCAGCACGCCGGAAGCAACGCCCTGCTCCAACAACAGGCCGTTGACGATGTCGAACCAGAACAGCGTATCGGTGGCAGGATCGTAGCTCGGACCTTCGCCGAGTTCGCAGACATGGCTCGAGAAAACCGAAACGTTTTCCATCACGCCTCTCCGCCGAAGGCCGCATCCCAGGCCGTCACCGCCGCCCGGGCGCGCGTGGCCACCTCGTCAACGCTCATGCCCGGCTTGAAGAGGCTTGAGCCGAGGCCGAACGCGGTCACCCCGGCCGACTTGTAGCCGGCAAAGTCCTTGTCCGAAACGCCGCCGACGGCGCCTACCACGGTGTCGCTCGGCAGCACGGCGCGCGTCGCCGAAATGCCGCCGGCCCCAAGCACGCTTGCCGGGAAGAATTTCAGCGCCGAGGCGCCAAGCCGTATCGCCAGAAAAGCTTCGGTGGGCGTGAACACACCGGGCATCGTCACCATGCCATGGTGCATGGCGCGGGCCATGACCTCGGCATCGATGTTGGGGCTGACCAGCAGTCTGCCGCCGGCCTTTGCCAAGGCGTCGACATCGGCCGCCGTCAGCACCGTGCCGGCGCCGACCAGCGCCGTTTTGGGCAATGCCGCGACAATGCTGGCGATCGACACAAACGGCTCCGGCGAATTGAGCGGCACCTCGATGGCTTCGATGCCGGCATCGAACAGCGCCTGGCCGATGGAGACAGCCTCGCCAGGCTTCAGACCACGCAGAATGGCGACGAGACCACGCTTGAGCTTCGGGAAAGGTGCGGTCTGGGTCACGCGGTCACTCCACTCTGGTGGGTCATATTCATTTGGCGATCATGCCATTTTCGCGTGCCGCCTCGATGAGGCCGGCACGCACCGCCTCGTCGGCATCGACCGTCCTGACGGCAAGTCCCGCAAGGTCGAGCGCCTGCCGATAGAGAGCCGCAAGCGAACCGGAGGCGACCAGCACGATTGCGGTGGCGCTTTCGCCGTAACGGCGGCCGGCCGAGGCGATCTCGCCCCCGATCAGCAGCCCGGACAGGCAGGCGGCGGCATCGTCCGCCTTGAGGTCCTGCAGCAGGCCGGCGGCGCGGATCGAAAACAGCCGCGAGGTGACATCACCGCCCTCGGCCAGCGCCTCGCGGCACCAGTCCTGGAAGAACGGATTGTCCGCCGCGACCGGCTTCGGGTTCTCGCCCAGCGAGTGGCGCAGGATCGAATGTGCGGCCAGCACCGAAAACAGCTCGCCGGTCGGCCAGGTGCAGAAACCATCGACCGCGCCATCCTCGACCAGAACCCATTTCGAGTGGGTGCCGGGCATGCAGACGAGATGGCGTCCCTTAGCCGGCAAACCGGCGCCGGCAAGCTGCGTTTCCTCGCCGCGCATCACGTCCGGCGCGTCGGCCAGTCGCTGCGCAAGGCCGGGCACGATGCGGATGTCGCGGCTCTGGCCAGGGATGCGCGCGGCGCCCGCGAGGATGGCGCCGATGGGCGCCGGCACAGTGACGTAAGGCGCCTCCACCCAGCCCTGGCGCGAGCCGGCCATGCCGCAGATGATGACCGGCAGCCCCTGCGGCGCGCCCAGTGCCCCCAGGTGGCCCTCGAGGATGGTTGAAAAGCCCTTTTGCTGCGCGGTGATCAGGCCGTCATCACCGCGGCGTTCGGCAAGCACCCCACCGGCATCGTCGATCAGCCAGACCCGCATGCGGGTCGTGCCCCAGTCGACGGCGGCGACGGCCGGCGCCTTGTTGGCCGGACTTTGGCTTGCCGGGCTCACAGGAACCCCCCATCAACGATCAGCATTTGCGCCGTCAGCATACGTGAGGCATCCGAGGCCAGGAACAGCACGGTGCCGACAATATCGTCGGGCTGCATGACCTGCTTGATGCACTGCTTGGCGACATGGGCGGCAAGGCCCTGTTCGGTGACCCAGAGTTCCTTCTGCCGTTCGGTGATCACCCAGCCCGGCGCAATCGCGTTCACGCGGATGCCGTCGACGCCGAGCTTGCCGGCAAGCCCCTTGGTCAGACCGAGTATGCCGGCCTTGGCGGTGGTGTAGGCCGGCATATCGGGGTGGTTGATGAGATAGGAGGTCGAGGTGAAGTTGATGATCGAGCCGCCGCCGGCCCGCTTCATGCCCGGCGCCACCGCCTGGGCAGTGAAGAAATGCGGTCGCAGATTGACGGCGAGGTTGTTGTCCCAGAACTCAACGGTGACGTCAGCGACATCGTGGCGTTCGTCCCAGGCGGCATTGTTGACCAGCACGGTGATGTCGCCATGCGCCTCAGCCGCCTTGGCAGCGGAGGCACGCAGCGCCTCGACATCGCGCAGATCGGTCCTGAGGTAGAGCGGCCGCCGGCCAAGTTCCTGTTCGACGCGGTCGGCAAGCATCGCGCTTGGGCCATCGGCGATGTCGATGAAGGCGACATTGGCGCCCTGGCGAACGAAACCCTCGGTCAATGCCGCACCAATTCCGGAACCGCCGCCGGTGATCAGCACCGAGGCGCCCCTGAGGTCGGCAAAATCCGCCGATGGCATCATATCTTTTTTCTCCGACCACAACCGGCGCGCATCCTAGCCAGAGAAGTTCGGCGGGCAAGGGTGAAACGTCGGGTCTGCGGGCTTATGTCAGACAAAACGACAAGGCGCCACACTGCGCTGTCATCCCCGGATTGGAGATTGCGGCAGACCGCCGCTCAGATCGCCTTGGCGTAGAGGGCGCCGCGATAGGAATCGCGGAGATAGCCGAGCGTGGCGTCGGCATCGACCGGCTTGCCGAAGAGATAGCCTTGCCCGCCGGCGCAACCGAACTGGACGAGGCGGTCGGCCTGGGCCTCCTCCTCGATGCCCTCGGCGACGACATCCATGCCGAGCCCTTCGCACATTGCGAGAATGGCGCGGATGATGTGTTCCGACGGACGGTCGTCAAGGATGGAAGACACGAAGGCGCGGTCGATCTTGAGCTTGTCGAAATGGAATTCGCGCAGGCGGCCGAGCGAGGACTGACCGGTGCCGAAATCGTCGAGCGAGACGCGGATGCCGACACGGCGCAGATCCTCGACGATCTTCTCGGCCGATGCCGGATCGTTCATCAGGCCGGTTTCGGTGATCTCGATCTCCAGCCGGCGCGGATCGAAGCCGGTGCGGTCGAGGATCGACAGTATGTGCAGGCCGGTGTTCTGGTCGACGAGCTGCGAGGGCGACAGGTTGAAGGACAGGAACAGGTCCTTCGGCCAGCTGCGCGCCGCTTCGGTCGCCTTGCGCAGCACCAGCTGCGACAGCGGACCGATGATGCCGCGCTCTTCGGCGATGGGAATGAACACGGTCGGCGGGACGACGCCGAGGTCGCGATCGGTCCAGCGCGCCAGCGTCTCGAAGCCGATGGTACGGCGGGTGTTCAAATCGACGATGGGCTGGAAATGCGGCTCGACCTCGCCGGCCGAGACGGCACGGCGCAGCGCCTGTTCGATGCGGGTGACGCGCTTGGCCGCCTCTTCCATCTCGCGTGTGTAGACGACGACGCGGCCGCGGCCCGAACGCTTGGCGTGGTAGAGGGCTGTTTCGGCCTTGTGGACGAGGATTTCCGTGGTTTCGTCGCCGGAATAGAACAACGAGCAGCCGACCGAGGCCGAGAGCCTGGCGGTGCGTTCGCCGACATCGTAGGGCGCCGAAAGGATTTCGATCATCATGCGCGCCTTCTCGGCCGCGGCTTCCTCCGAGAACACCATCGGATAGAGGAAGGCGAATTCGTCGGCGCCGATGCGGCAGACCGTGGAATGGCTGTCCATCGAGGCGCGCAGCCGCATGGCCACCTGGATCAATATGTCGTCGCCGGCCTTGTGGCCGAACAGATCGTTGATCGGCTTGAAGCCGTCGAGGTCGAGAATGCCGACGGTGAAAGGCGCGGGATCGTCGGCGCGGTCGCTGATCAGGCGGTCGACCTTGTCGAAGAAGCGGCGATGGTTGCCAAGCCCGGTCAGCGTGTCGGTGAACGCCAGATCCGTGTTTTCCCTGCTTGCCTGCCCGGTGCCAAACGTCGTTTGCATCGGTATCCCTGTTTTTGACGTCCGAAATTTGCGCTGAGACTGGCAGCAAAGCGTTTAGGAACCGTATCGCGAAATCGATTTTTCGCTGGCGAATGATGCTTTAGCGGACGCGGTAGAGTTCGACCGGGTTTCCGCGCGTTTCGGCGATGGGTTCGAGCCAGTCCGGCACGCTGTCGCGCACCAGCCCGGCGAGGAAGCCTTGCGGTGCCTTGGCGGTGAGCATCTTGGTTTCCGCGCTGCCGCGGCAGAGCGCAACCAGGCCGACATCGTGCTCCGCCACGATTGTCTTCGCCTGGTCCGCCGATCCGAGAAAAGCATCGAGCGCAAGCAAGTAGCCGGCGATGTTGCGATGATAGGGACCGGAAAACGCGCGGTGTCCGGAATAGGCCAGGATGGGCGAGCCAAGATTGGAAATGGCGAGCACCGTGGTGTCCGGCAGCCTGGATAAGGCGTCGAAGGAAGCCTTGCGCTCGCAAGGCGCATCGGCGTCGGCGTCCTTGGCCGCAGCGGTGACCTTGGCCTCCAAGGCTGCCGAGGTCGCGGCGGCGGCGGCGGTCCAGACGACATTCACCGACACCAGCCAGGCTGCGGCCATGCGCAGCGACACGCTGCGCGAGGGGGTGATTCTCGCCCGCTCGCGCCAGGTTGCGATCCAGGCCGACAGCGGGATGACGGCAAAGGCGATCGAGAAGGTCGAACCGCGGACCTGCCAGGCGCTGACGATGAAGGCGGCGACCAGCAAGGCGCCAACGAGGCTGTCCTGGCGGCGCCATGACCCGCGCAGGCGAAGCGCCATCAGCACGAGCGCCACCAGCGGCGTGGCGTATCGCGCCGCCACCGAGGCCGGCTCGTTGCCCATGAGGTTAAACATCGACTGCGCTTCGTCGATGTGGTCGAGCAGGAACTCCTTGAAACGCGGATCAACGTTCGCATAGGGCGCGGCCAGGCATTGCGGGAACAGCGCAACGACAACGCCGCCGAGCCCCAGCGCAAGAAGACCGAGCGAAATCAGGCGACGGCTGACGGTGCCGCTGGATGCTTTGAACGAGGTGATGGCAGCAAGGCCCAGTCCAGCGATCGCCGCCACCACGAATTGCACGGTGGAGAAGGCATCGCATTGCGCCTGCCCCCAGGCCGATGGCGGGATGGTGGTGACGAAGACGAGCGCTGAAACCCCGGCGAATCCGAGACCGAAATCCCTGGCGATCCCTGCCTCGCCCCCCGGGTTGACGACAAACAGCAAGGAGATGCACACGCCGATGGTGGCGACATAGGGCACGGTTTCCATGCCGACGGCGAGCGTCAGCGCCGCGCATAGGCCCGAAAACAACGCCGCCCAACGGCGCGCCGGCGCCTCGAGCAACAGGCTGAGGCTGGCCATGGTCAGCGTCAGCTGGACATTGTGATGATCGAGCGCACCCGGCGAAAAGATGCCAATGAAATGCAGCGCCGCCCCACCAACGACGATCGCCGGCAGTAGGGCGCCCGGGCCAGCGAAACCGCGGGCCGCGCGGGCGGTGAAGAACACGGCCAGGAAGAACAGCAGCGCCGGCCACAGCACCTGCGCGATGGCCTCGGCCATGGCCATACTGCCGGTCAGCGCGTGAGCGGCAAGGACGATGGCGGCGAGCGGCGCATCGACCAGCCGCGACCAGTGCATCACGAAGCCGCCTTCAAGCCCCATCCTGTACTGATGCAGATCGAACCAGCCCTGTCCGGCCAGCAAGTCGCGAACCTCGACCAGACGCAGCAGACTGTCATTGTCGCCGCCGGCATTGGTCAGTTCGCGGAATCCGGTGCACGCGCTGACGACAACCGACAGCAGCGCGGCGATGAGCGCAAGCGCGAGGTCATTGCGCCATGATGGGCGGGCCTTGATGGGCATCACAGCATCGACAGAAGTCACGGGGCGCGGCCTTTGGTTGCTCTCTTTCGCAAGAGGAAACCTAGCGCCAACTCACTGCGCAAACCTTAAACCGCCCTTGTCAGAGGTTGCGAAACGCTTTGTTTGCCATTCACAGATACGTTCCCGGAACAAATATGAGTAGGCAACTCGGACCTGGATCCTGGCATGAGTGTTATGGCTGTCGAAAAGAAGATCCTGAACGCAGCCCATAATCGGGCAGTGTTTCAACGCCGCATCCGGGTCCTTTCCGAACATATCAGCGACATGCTGGGCGTCGACGGCACTGTTCTCGATCTCGGCTGCGGCGATGGCTCGCTCGCCAAGGCGGTGATGGACAGGAAACCCGGACTGACGTTTCGCGGGATCGATGTTTTTCTGCGACCGCAAACAGCCATCCCCGTAGAGATTTTCGACGGCACTACGATCCCGGCTGCTTCCGGGTCGTTCGACTGGGTGACCATAGTCGACGTCCTCCACCACACGGACGATCCCAGCCGACTTGTCGCTGAAGCCGCAAGGGTCGCCCGCAAAGGCGTTGTCATCAAGGACCATCTGCGTGATGGACCCTTCGCCTATAGCACACTCAGGTTCATGGACTGGGTGGGAAACAAGGGGCACGACGTGCGGCTGCCCTACAACTATCTGTCCAGACGGGAATGGGACGCGATTTTCGATCAGGTCGGGCTCAAAGCCCGGGCATGGCGCGAGAACCTGTCGCTGTATCCGTTTCCGGCGAACCTGCTGTTTGACAGGGGACTGCACTTCGTCGCATCGCTTCGGTAGAGCCGCGGCTGCGGCCGGGCGCCTTCACGCGGCTCTTTGATCGTCGCGAAACACCCAGACCGATGAAAGCACGTAGCTGGCTGCGCCGGCGGCGACCGTTATGATGGCTGACATCACCAGCGGTGAGGCGGAAAATATCGACACCGCGACATGGGCCGACAGACCGGCAAACACTGCGCAGACCAACTGCGTGACGAGATAGCGTGGCAACGCACGGCCATGGGCGTGCTGTCCCTCGAACGTCCAGCCGCGCTGTGCCGAATACGCCACCACGAACGCCAGCCCATAGGCGATGACGCTCCCGACAAATGGCGGCAAGCCGGCCGAAACCAGGGCCCACGACAGCACGAAGAACAGAAGCGCCGCGCCAATGCCGACCACGGCGAACCGGATAAGCCGTATGGCGGCGAATTTTCGCGCAAACCCGTTCATTCTTCCGCCGGCGCCAGGGCGTCATCCGATCGGCTGGGCTGGCCTGCTTTCAGTCGTTTTACCGGTATCTCCAGGACGCCGAGAAGAAACGCCGAGAAGAAGGCCTGGAACGAAATCACGATCAGGCTGAGGCCGAGCACGACGATGCGCGGGATTTCGGAATCGTTGAGCGGGCCAAAGCCTAGATGCGCCCAGCGCGCCACGGCGTAGCCGGAAAACAATACGCCGCCGGCAAAGCAGATGCCGGCATTGGCGGCGAGACGGTCGGTGCTGATGGTTTTGGCCAGCCAGCCGGACCGGCGGCTTGGCGGCAGGATGCCGGTGATCTCGGCATAGTAGCGTGAAATGGCGCCGAAGGTGAGGAGCTGGACGCCGGTGACGATCATGAAGCAGGCGGCGACGAAGGTGTTGAGGTCGAGCGACAGATTGTCGATCACGCGCAGCGGCCCGAACACCAGCAGCGCGGCAAATAGTGCGCCGACGCCGCACAATAGCGTGCCCGGGATGAAGAACATCCAGCGCGGATTGTAGACCAGCAGGAATTTCAGATGCCGCCAGCCGTCGCGCCAGGTCCGCAGGTGCGGCGGCCGGCTGCGGCCGTCGGGCTTCAGCGTGGTCGGCACTTCCTCGATGCGCAGGCCGGCAAGCGCGCCGCGCACCACCATCTCCGAGGCGAATTCCATGCCGGTGGTCTGCAGGTCGAGCTTGCGTATGCTCTCGGCATTGAAACCGCGCAAGCCGCAATGGAAATCCCCGGTCTTGATGCGGAAGAACAGCCGGCCGACAAAGCTCAGCACCGGGTTGCCGAGATAGCGGTGCAGCGGCGGCATGGCGCTGGGCTCGATGCCACCCTGGAAGCGGTTTCCCATGACCAGGTCGGCGCCGTCGCGCAGGCGGGCGACGAAGGCCTCGAGCGCGCCGAAATCATAGCTGTCGTCGGCATCGCCCATGATGATGAAACGGCCCTTGGCGGCGGCGATGCCGCCGAGCAGGGCGGCGCCATAACCCTTCTGCGCCACCGGCACGACGCGGGCGCCGATGGCGGTGGCGATGTCCTGCGAGCCGTCGCTGCTGCCATTGTCGGCGATCAGCACCTCGCCGGAGATTTTCGCCTTGTCGAGAAATGCCTTTGCCTTGCCGATGCAGACGGCCAGCGTCTCGGCCTCATTGAGGCACGGCATCAGGATGGTGAGTTCGAGCGCTTTGGCCGAGGCGGTGCGGATGGCGGTGACGGCGTTCATGGTCGTTGTTCCATCGAGGCGCGGCGTGGCGTGGCCGGGCGAAGCGGCACTTACCCTTGCACGGCAAGGCTTAAGAAAACGATGACGCGCTGCCTCGCCTTGTCTCCAAATGATCCGAACGGGACCGATCCGGCGGCGGGCTGATCCCTCTCAGAATGTCGCGATTGGCCGGATGTCGCCGCCGGGCGCATAAACCGCGCCACCTCGATCGTGTCAGCCTACGGAGAACCCGACGATGTTGCCGCTCTCACGTCCTGCAAGGATCGTATCTGACGCCAGACCGGCGCAAAGGGTGGCCGAAGGCAAAGTCGCGCCGCCTGCCGAATTCGGCATTGGTTTCCAGCTCTCCTGCCCGGCCCTCCTTGTTCAGGCTTCCACTTGCCTCTTGTCCAAGACCACGGCGCAGCCTCGGCTCGTCAAAATCTCTCGAATTTCCGCTCCACCTTGCGCGCGAACATCTCCCGCTTTTCGTTGGATATCCCCTCGACGGAATATCTCGTCATGTACAGATGCTTCACGTTGCCTCCACACATGGTCTTCAGGCCACGCAGCAGCACCTTCCTTCCAGGATTTTGCATATACATTTCCGTATACCACCAGAAGTGCCGGTCTGATGACGCCGCCGTCCGCCGGCACGTGATACGCGACACCGGGACGCCAAACGCGATCGAAATAGCCCTTCAGCATGGCGGGCATGCCCGACCACCATGTTGGAAAGCAGAACACGCACGCCTCGGCCCATTGCAAGGCTTCGATGTAGACCCGCAAATCCGTCGGTATTTTAGAAGGATCAAAGTGGCCACGCTCTTCTGGTTGCATCACCGGATTGAACTTCATTTCGTAGAGGTCGAAGTCGATGACCTCGTCGCCCCTGGCTTTGAGTGTCCGCACGACACGTTTGTGAAGCGATGCCTGGTAGCTGTCGGCGAGTGGATGTGCGTAGACGACATTGATTTTCATTCATGGCTCCCCCGGCGCAAGTATATATTAGCCAATACTCACGCAAAGGAAATTGGCTGAGAGTCGAACTGATGAGCGTCGGCACCTGCCGAGTCCGAAGGTCACCGACGATCCCTCCGCGATCAGCTGAGCCGCCCCGGCCGACTTGCCGCTGACGACACGCATTAAGCCTGAGCCAAGCAAGCGTGATTGGCAGACGGCGCCGAGTTCCGTATATCGCTCTCGTCGACGCATCGACCCGAACTCGCTCCAATCGCGCCGGAGACCGCCATGAAGCTGAAAATCGCCGTCCAGATGGACCATGTCTCCACCGTCTCGATCGCCGGCGACACGTCGTTTGCGCTGTCTCTGGAAGCACAGCGGCGCGGCCACCAATTGTTCCACTACACGCCCGACCGGCTGTCGATGCTGGGCGGCAAGGTGTTTGCCCGCATCGAGGAGATGAAGCTCCGCGACGAGAAGGGCAGCCATTACACGCTGGGCGACAAGGTGCGCACCGACCTGTCGGAAATGGACGTGATCCTGCTGCGCCAGGACCCGCCCTTCGACATGAACTACATCACCACCACGCACATTCTTGAACGCATCCACCCCAAGACGTTGGTGGTCAACGACCCGGCCTGGGTGCGCAACAGCCCGGAAAAGATCTTCGTCACCGAATTTCCCGACCTGATGCCGGAAACGCTGATCACCAAGGACCCCCAGGAGGTCGCCGCCTTCCGCAAGGAATTCGGCGACATCATCGTCAAGCCGCTCTACGGCAATGGCGGCGCCGGCATCTTCCATCTCAAGGAGGACGACCGCAACCTTGCCTCGCTGCTCGAAATGTTCGCCCAGCTGTCGCGCGAACCCTATATCGTCCAGCGTTATCTGACGGACGTGCGCAAGGGCGACAAGCGCATCATCCTGATCGACGGCGAGCCGGTCGGCGCCATCAACCGGGTGCCGGCCGACCACGATTCGCGCTCCAACATGCATGTCGGCGGCCGCGCCGAAAAAACCGAGCTGACGGAACGCGAGCGCGAGATCTGCGCCCGCATCGGGCCATCGCTGAAGGAACGTGGCTTCATCCTCGTCGGCATCGACGTCATCGGCGACTACATGACCGAGATCAACGTGACGTCGCCGACCGGTGTGCGCGAAGTGCAGCGCTTTGGTGGCGCGGATATCGCCAGCCTGTTCTGGGATGCGGTGGAGGAAAAGCGGCGGAAGTCGGGCGCGTAGTGTGCGTTGCTACGGAGGACTTTCCAGAGAAGCATCGAAAGATGCCCTTTATCGAGTAAGACTGCCGAGCAATCGGCTCATCACATCAAACTCTGTCCCGGAAGCGCCGAGGCCTCAGTTTCGGAGGAAGGAGACCGATAAGTCTGGTCTGCAATTTTCGCTGTGGTGTTGCCCAGTCTTTCAGCAGAAAACCCGCATCGGAGTTCTTTTCCAGCAATGCAAAAGCCGCAGACAGTCCAATCAGGTCGACCAAGGTCCTGCGCATTGAGTGGCGGGAGATTAAATGCTCCAGTCCCGGCGCCACTTCGCACCAACGATTGGCCAGTGCCCGCCGTATCGCTATTTCATTATCAGGCGACATCCTGCCGAGGCCTACTCCGGTACCCAGGACGCGCCCGTCCGCCCAGCCATTGCCGCCGTGAAGCCGATAACTGCCAAGAGCCCGCCCAATCCTCACGGTTCCGCCGATCATATGGGCGGCACGAGCCACATAACCATCGGCACATATCCTTATTTCGTCCGGATCAGATGGACGCATGATTTCAAGCGGAGCTCGACGAAACATCATCCCCGATGTGGTTGACCAAAACCAACCCACGGTACCCCGATCAATAAATAATAATGTTGGGTCAGCTTCGGTATCGACATGCAGGTAGCCGCTCATTTTCGGCATCGATCGCGGGTCATTCAGGTGGAATACGGGATGACCGCCCGCAAGCAGGTTGCCGGCCGTATCTATCAACACCTCATCGGAGCTTGACATCGCCGCGATACGGGTGTGGCTGAGATGCGCTCTCGCATGGCATTCTATGAAGTCAGGATGCCATGCATCGTCACCGTCAAGAAAGGAGATCAGAGGTCCGGCTGTCGCGTCAAGCCCGGTCATCATTGTTGCCAACTGCCCGCCATTTTGCAGTCGGGGCAGAAAGCGGAAACGACTGTCGCCAAGCTGGGACAGACACTCTTCAATCCTTCGGCGGGAACCGTCGGTCGAAAAATCATCGACCACCACGCACTCGAACGCAGTGTACGTCTGCGCCGCTACGGATCGGATCGCAGTGTCGATGAATGCCTCTTGATTGAAACAGCCTACGCAAACGGATACGGTTGGTAGTGCGATGTGAGAACCAGCCCCGCTTGGGACGATGTTTTCTTTCAAGAGGCGCGTCTCCGTACACCAGATTTGATCGCCTGAGATATTCCGTCGATCAAATGGCGATGTTTTCTTTGCCAAATTTCTCTCTGTCGAAGCGAGTTTTTCTCCCGCACTCAAGATCGCAATTGCCGCATGTTGACCCTACAGCACGGGTATCGCCCTCCTACCAAATTCGAGATTGTCAGAGCCATGCTGCGTCATGGCCACAACCTCAGAAAAGGGCACCCTTCCGCGAAGTCGCAACCTGCTCTTCAGGCAAGTTTGCTGTCGGACGATCCGTTCATATCCTATTCGGGAATGTCCGGTACGCCCCTCGGATTAGCAAGTCATATGCCTTTCCTTCCAGCCAGCCACCGCGCCTGGTTTCTCATCTCGCCAACTTGGTCCATCGAAAACAGTGCTAGCGTCAAAACCATCCGGACCTATGCCGTTCTGCATAGACTCAAGAACCCCCATCACTCGCTAATCTTCCTGTCCAACACTCAGGCCGAGGCTGATCTGTTGAACCAGTCCGGCGAGGCCGCCGTCCTGCACAACAAGACGTCAACAACCTCCGAACACATATTCAGGCCTCTCGATGACGTCCCTGTAGAATTTGATGCGATCTACAATGCGCAACTGGCTCCGTGGAAGCGCCATGACTTGTCGCTTGGCATCCAGCGTTGCGCATTTGTCTTTTATCGAGATTCAAGCGGGTCCTCTAGGATGGAGTCGGAAAGAGCAAGAATAAATCGGCACAGGGAGCTCGCGCCGCATCACGTCTTTATCAACGAGTTTGACGGCACCGGCAAGCCTGTCCGATTGGCACCGGCTCAGGTGAACACGCATCTAAATCGTGCAGCCGTGGGAATTTGTCTCTCTGAGGTGGAGGGACCAATGTTCGCCAGCACAGAATATCTTCTCGCGGGGCTTCCCGTGGTCACGACGCCGAACCATGGTGGCCGAGACCTTTATCTGGATGACGACTATTCGCGTACAGTTCCACCCGATCCTCGATCCATCGCGGAGGCTGTCTTAGCGCTGAAGGAGCAACGAATTCCCCGGGATTACATTCGTTCGCAAACTTTGAAACGAATTGAACGAGACCGCGGGCGGTTCATAGACCTTGTAAATGAGATTTTTCTGGAAAGCGGCTCTTTGCACCGGATCGCCATGCCTTGGCCTTTCCGATATCCTGTCATGGAGTGGCTTCCACCCCAAATCGCAATCGATCGATCCCTTTCAGGTGCGGTCGATGCCTTCGTCACCGCTTAGACGGCAACAGCCTCGGATTGCCGGAGGAACTCCGTCGCCCTCTACCGGGCACAACGCGGCTGCAACCAGCACGGCTGGCGCAGAGCCGCCAGACGATCGCTTCGTATGAAGGTTACGCGGAACGCTACGATGCGATCGTCGGGCATATCCCGCACTCTGGAGAAGCGGCACGAATGTCAGCTGTGGCCCATTCTACCCGTTTCGACGGAATTTGGGACCGTCGGTCTTCCACCAATCTCGGTCGTTGGCGGTCGCCAGTTGATTGAGTTTAGACCATGAAGAAGTCGTCCGCGGTGAGCAAGGTGCCGGGGTCGACGGCGGCGAACTGGACGGCCGCCGCGCCACCCACCCCGTCCACATCGAACAGCAGGTCGCCGGTCACGTCGTTGTAAAGGATGTGGTCGCTGTCATCGATGGCTTTGCTACCGACCGCGAAGGCCGAAGCGAAAAGCGGGCCGGCCTGCAGCCCGACAAATACGGAGCTGTCGAGCCGGATCACATCATCTTGCGCATTGAAGTCCTCGATCCAGTCGCGGTTCGCCAGTCCAAAGGTGTCGAACGCGAAGACATCCCTGCCCTCGCCGCCGGCCAACCGATCGCTGCCGGCACCGCCATTGAGGATGTCATCGCCAGCGCCGCCCCGTAGCTCGTCGGAACCGGCGCCGCCGTCGAGGTTGTCGTCGCCTTCATCGCCGCGGAGGCCGTCCGTGCCCGCACCGCCGCTTATGACGTCATTGCCGGCGCCGCCCTTCAGCCAATCCGTGCCTGCACCGCCGATCAGGGTGTCGGAACCAGGGCCGCCGAACAGCTGATCGTGGCCTGCGCCGCCGTCGAGTGTATCGTTGAATGCGGTTCCGGTGACGCGATCGCCGCCGTCCAGCGCGGCGACGAGCACGGCACTGTCGTTGCCTGCATAGCTCACAGTGTTGGTGGCGTCGTCCAGCGCGATGGACTCGTCCGGTGGCGTGACCGTGACCGTAATCGTCACCACATTGCTGTTGCCCTGGCCGTCCGTGGCGTAAACTTTAAAGCTGTCGGTGCCGACGAAGCCGGCCTCGGGCGTATAGTCGAACAGATTGCCGTTCAGAAAGTCGGCATGATGGTGCAGGCTGGCGCCCACGTGACCTTGGTGGAACGGATAGTAATTGCCGTCGAACCGCGTGCTCTGCTCAAGGGCGCCGTGGTCCGGCCCATCGACCACGACAAAGCTCAAGAGATCGTAGTCGGCATCCGCTGCGCTGAACTTGATGTCGTCGAGAGACTGCCCCTGCGAAACCGAGACATCCAGATCGGCGGCCGTTGGCGCATGATTGACGAAGGTGTCGGGCTGAAGCGCGCCGCCGTCCAGGATAATCTGGTGCTGGCCGTATTGGGTGTTTTCGCCGCCGAAATATTCGTTCGCCCCGATCCACGTCACGGTGATGGTGTCGGGGCTGTCGGCATTTACCGAGACGATCCGCGCAGACAGATAGGCCGCCTGGTCGGACAGGGTGCGGAGAAGATTGCCTTCATTGTCGAAGACCTGCGTTTCTACCGTTGTCCAGGTCTCGGTCCGGCCCTCATTGGTGAAACTGGTGATGGTGAAGAAGCCGTCGAAGACATCGACCGAAGCCACGTCGATGCCGCCGAACGGGAAATCCGGCTTTGCCCCTATCGGTCCGATCACGTCGCCATCGGTTTCCGTGATGCTGAAAAGCACCGCGTCGGGGCTCGGGTTGGGATTGTCGGGTTCTTCCCATACAGTGAGCACACTGCCATTGCTTAAGGTCGGCATCCTGTTGTCCTCGCTTTTGCGCTTGAACGCGCTGCGGATGTCCCCCGATCCCAACCATACCATAGTATGCGAGTCGGATCAGTGACACCAATCACGCCGCCTGTGTGGTTAACTCTGTCTCGGGGGGAGGCCGGCGTCGGCATCTATGGTGCCGGAAGCACGGCGGACCGTATGTTCCCGTAATGTTCTTGCCTTGGCCTGAAATCTATGGTTGTCTTGGGCCGACGTCGCGCGCGGCTTGATCCACAATGGCCCGAGCGAGCCTGTATTGGGGGCAGATCAAAATGGTGGCGCGGGTTCGCACGGTTGCTTTCCAGGGCATCGAGGCCGTGCCGGTCGATGTTCAGGTGATGATCGCGCCGGGCAAGGTCGGCATGCAGATCGTCGGCCTGGCCGACAAGGCGGTGGCCGAAAGCCGCGAGCGCGTGCAGGCGGCACTCCATGCGTCGGGCCTGTCGATGCCGTCGAAGAAGGTGACCGTCAACCTTGCGCCTGCCGATTTGCCCAAGGAAGGCAGCCATTACGATCTGCCGATCGCGCTTGGCCTGATGGCCGCACTCGGCGCCATTCCGGGCGACATGCTCGCCGGCTATGTCGTGCTCGGCGAATTGTCGCTCGACGGCACCATTGCCGCGGTCGCCGGCGCGCTGCCGGCTGCGATCGGCGCCAATGCCGAGGGAAAGGGGCTGATCTGCCCGTTCGGCTGCGGGCCGGAAGCAGCCTGGGCGGGCAAGGATTTCGACATATTGGCTCCGCGCAGCCTGATTGCCATCGCCAATCATTTTCGCGGCACGCAGGTGCTGTCGCGGCCCGAACCCGGCATCCATGTCTCGGCGCGCGACCTGCCCGACCTCTGCGACATCAAGGGCCAGGAGAGTGCCAAGCGAGCGCTGGAGGTGGCGGCAGCCGGCGGCCACAACCTAATGATGGTCGGGCCTCCGGGTTCAGGAAAATCGATGCTGGCGCAAAGGCTGCCGTCTATCCTGCCGCCGCTGGCGCCGAAGGAATTGCTCGAAGTCTCGATGATCGCCTCGGTGGCCGGCGAGCTCGGCGAAGGCAAGCTGACCGACCGGCGGCCGTTCCGCGCTCCGCACCATTCGGCATCGATGGCGGCGATGGTCGGCGGCGGCTTGCGGGTGCGGCCGGGCGAGGTCTCGCTCGCCCATCACGGCGTGCTCTTCCTCGACGAATTCCCCGAGTTTTCGCCGCAGACGCTGGATGCGCTGCGCCAGCCGCTGGAGACCGGCGACTGCATGATCGCGCGCGCCAACCACCGCGTTACTTATCCGGCGCGCATCCAGCTGGTGGCGGCGATGAACCCGTGCCGCTGTGGCATGGCCGGCGAGCCCGGCTATCGCTGCCTGCGCGGCGAACGCTGCCGCACCGACTACCAGGCGCGCATCTCAGGCCCGCTGCTCGATCGCATCGACCTCCGGATCGAAGTGCCGGCGGTCTCGGCCGCCGACCTCATCCGGCCCGACCGCGCGGAAAAGAGCGCTTCCGTTGCGGTGCGCGTAGCCCGCGCCCGCACCATCCAGCGCGAACGTTTCGAGCGGCTGGGCGCTACCCTCGCCACCACCAACGCGCATTGCTCGCCAGCCGTCATCGAAGACATTGCCGTGCCGGACGCCGCCGGCCTGTCGCTGCTGAAGGACGCCAGCGAGAAGCTCGGCTTTTCGGCGCGGGCCTATCACCGTGTGCTGAAGGTCGCGAGAACGCTTGCCGACCTCGAGGCCAGCGAAACGGTCGGCCGCATTCATCTGGCGGAAGCGATTTCCTATCGCATGATGTCGGAGCGCGTGGCGCAGGCGGCTTAGTCTAGGTGATCTCACCCACAAGGGCGGAGATCAGCGGTCCTGCTTCGCCTTCAGCTCCAGCCGCCGCGCGTGCAGCACCGGCTCAGTATAGCCATTCGGCTGCTCCCGGCCCTTGAAGACCAGGTCGCAGGCGGCCTGGAAGGCGACGGAACTGTCGAAGTCGGCGGCCATCGGGAAGTAGAGCGGGTCGCCGACATTCTGCAGGTCGACGGTCGCCGCCATGCGGCGCAGCGAATCCATCACCTGAATCTCGGAGCAAACCTTGTGGTGCAGCCAGTTGGCGATGTGCTGCGAGGAGATGCGCAGCGTGGCGCGGTCCTCCATCAGGCCGACATCGTTGATGTCAGGCACTTTCGAGCAGCCGACGCCCTGGTCGATCCAGCGCACGACATAGCCCAGAATGCCTTGCGCATTGTTGTCGAGCTCGCGTTGGATTTCGTCCGGCGTCCAGTTCGGCCGCACCGCGACCGGCACGGACAGAATGTCGTCGAGCTTCGCCTTCGGCCGGCTTTTCAGCGCCGCCTGGACGGCGTGGACATCGACCTTGTGATAGTGCGTGGCGTGCAACGTCGCCGCGGTGGGCGACGGCACCCAGGCGGTGTTGGCGCCTGCCTTGGGATGCGCGATCTTCTGTTCCAGCATCGCCGCCATCAGATCCGGCATCGCCCACATGCCCTTGCCGATCTGGGCGTGGCCGGCCAGCCCGCATTCCAAGCCCGTATCGACATTCCACGCCTCGTAGGCGGAAATCCAGGCGGCCTGCTTCATGTCGCCCTTGCGGATCATCGGGCCGGCTTCCATCGAGGTGTGGATCTCGTCGCCGGTGCGGTCGAGGAAGCCGGTGTTGATGAACACCACGCGCTCCTTCGCCGCGCGGATCGCCTCCTTGAGGTTGACGGTGGTGCGCCGCTCCTCGTCCATGATGCCCATCTTAATGGTGTTCTTGGCCATGCCGAGCAGCGCTTCGACGCGGTCGAAAATCTCGACGGCGAAGGCGACTTCCTCCGGCCCGTGCATCTTCGGCTTGACCACATACATCGAGCCGGCGCGGGAATTCATCCGCCGTCCGTTCGTACCGACATCGTGCAGCGCGATCAGCGCCGTCATTGCCGCATCCATGATCCCTTCCGGCACCTCGTTGCCGTCGCGGTCGAGGATCGCCGGATTGGTCATGAGGTGGCCGACATTGCGCACCAGCATCAGCGAGCGCCCTGGCAGGCTGAGCGCGCCGCCATCGGGCGCCGTCCAGGCGCGGTCGGGGTTGAGCTTGCGGACAAAAGACTTGCCGCCCTTGCTGATCTCTTCCGAAAGATCGCCCTTCATCAGGCCGAGCCAGTTGCGGTAGACCACGACCTTGTCTTCGGCATCAACCGCGGCGACCGAATCCTCACAGTCCTGGATGGTGGTCAGCGCCGATTCCAGGATGACGTCGGCAATGCCGGCCGGATCGGTGCGGCCGATCTGGTTGGCGCGGTCGATCAGGATTTCGATGTGCAGCCCGTTCTGGACCAGCAGGATGGCTTGCGGGTTGGCGGGCTCGCCGCGATAGCCGGCAAACTGTTTCGGGTTGGCCAGCGTGGTGCCGCCGGCGCCGGCGCTGAGCCGCAAAATGCTGCCCTGGACTGTAAGCCCGTTCACCCCCGCCCATTTGCCGGAGGTGAGCGGCACGGAGTCGTCGAGAAAGCTCTTTGCCCAGGCAACGACCTTGGCGCCGCGCACGGGATTGAAGCTTTTGCCCTTTTCAGCGCCGCCGGCCTCGGCGATGGCGTCGGTGCCGTAGAGCGCATCGTAGAGCGAACCCCAGCGCGCATTGGCGGCGTTGAGCGCATAGCGCGCGTTCATCACCGGCACCACCAATTGCGGCCCGGCGACGATGGCAATTTCGGGGTCGACATTGTCGGTCGAGACGGTGAAGGCCGGACCTTCCGGCACGAGATAGCCGATCTCCCTGAGGAAGCTTTTGTAGGCTTCCATATCGATCGGCGCGCCATTGGCGCGGTACCAGGCGTCGAGCTTCTCCTGCATGGCGTCGCGTTTGACGAGCAGTGCCCGGTTCCTGGGCGCGAGATCGTGGACGATGGAAGAGAAGCCGTTCCAGAAGGCGTCCGCCGCTATGCCGGTGCCCGGCAGCGCTTGCCCGGCGACAAAGTCATTGAGTTCGCGGGCAATCCGCAATCCGGCGATCTCGACGCGATCGGTCATCAGGGCTTCTCCAGATGAAAGGCTTTGCGGCCTTTGGCATGTCAGGGGGGAAGGGTCAATTCAGCTTAGGGTGAATGCTCCCTTCTCCCCGTTCTACGGGGAGAAGGTGGCGGCAGCCGGATGAGGGGCCGCGCGGCGTTTCGCAAAGTAGCGGTTCCTCCCAATCTGATCGGTTGGCGCTGCCCCTCATCCGCCCTCCGGGCACCTTCTCCCCGTGGAACGGGGAGAAGGAAAGGGCGCTTAAACCGCAATCCTCGGGCGTCCCGAAGCCACCGCAACCACATGCGCTTCAATAAACATGCGCTGGCTTTCCACGGTCGAAACCTTGAACTCGGTGGCGACCTCGATCTCCGCATTATCGGTGCCGGCATCCTTTGCGCGCTCCGCAACGATCGCCCGCACATCGGCTTCAGCCGCAGCGATCGCCTTCGTTTCGTCGGTGAAATCGCGTACAGTCTGCCCCGACGCCAGGCGAAACAGGCCTTCCGTGGGCTGGCTGACGCGGGCCTCGGCCGAGACGCGGACCTGGCCGACGACGGCGCCCAGCGCGTTGGCGACGTCGGTATCTTCCGGCACCACGCACTCATTGCCGACCAGTTCGGCCAAGCCGGCATAATGCAGAGGCGCCGAGGCGCCGAGGCCGATGACCGGGCGGTCGAGCGCGACGCTCAGGCGCGCGATGCCGGGATGGGCATCGACGGCGCGCTGCACCAGCGCATGGGCGACGGTGGCGGCGCCGTCCAGCCCGTCCTCGGCGAAAGCGGTTTCCAGAATGTATTCGGCCGACCAGCGCGTCAGGGTCAGCAGCACGCGTTCGGAAATCACCTCGGGAGAGGCGGCGATGTTCTGGCCGCGGCCGTCGCGCTTGCGAGCGAAGAGTTCGGCGCCCAACCGGGCCGCAGCCTTATCCCAGTTGGCCTGCTTGCCCAGCACATGGGCGGCATCGGATGGCGTAAAGCCCGAGATATGCACCAGCCCGCGCGAGACCAGCCGGTTCAGCGTGGCATTCTGGGCGTTCGACGTCAGCAGCCTGTCGATGGCGAGCGGGACAGCACTGATCTGCTCGTAGAGTTTGGTCTCGGGCGCCGTCAGGCCGGCGGCGAGCCTGTCCGGCACGCCGGTGCGCAGCGCCAAGCGGCCATCCATGCGACCGGGATTGGGCGCGCGGAGCTGGCGTTCGAGCTCCGATGTCACGGCAATACCATGCATCATGCCGGCCAGCGCCAGCGGCACCAGGCGGCGCGGGCCGAGCAGGATTTTCGGGCTGAGCGCGCCATCTTCCAGCGCCACTTCGGAATCGCCACCAAGGCCGAAGGTGCGCATGGCAACGGCCTCGACCATGGTGCGGAAGCCGCCGACGGTCGCACCTTCCGGGTCGAGCCTGGGACGACCGCCATCGAGCACCGCAACGTCAGTGGTGGTGCCGCCAATGTCGGAAACCATGGCGTTGTCGAGCCCGGTCATGTGGCGGGCGCCGACCAGGCTGGCGGCCGGGCCGGACAGGATGGTTTCGATCGGCCGCTGGCGGGCAAAGGCGGCGGAGACCAGCGCGCCGTCGCCACGCACCACCATCAGGGGTGCGGCGATCTTGCGCGCCTCGAGAAAGCCTTCGGTCGCCGCCACCAGCCGGTCGATCATCGAGATCAGCCGGGCGTTGAGCAAAGTGGTGAGCGCGCGGCGCGGGCCGCCGAGCTTGGCCGACAATTCGTGGCTGGCGGTGACCGGCAGGCCGGTCTTTTCGCGGATGAGGTTGCGCGCCGCAAGCTCATGCGCCGGGTTGCGGGTGGCGAAATAGGCGCAGACGGCAAAGCCCGACACCGAAGCGCCAAGCTCGGGCAGTGCCGCTTCCAATCCCGACAGATCGAGCTTCGCCGCGTTGCCGTGGACATCGTGGCCGCCGGGGCAAAACACCACCGGGTCGCTGCCGAGCGCGGTTTTCAGCCCATCGCGAGCAAGGTCGGCCTCGGTGAACCCGATCATGATCAGCGCCACGCGGCCGCCCTGACCCTCGACCAGCGCGTTGGTGGCGAGCGTCGTCGACATCGACACGAGTTTGATCGAGGCCGGGTTGGTAGCGGATTTTTCCAGCACCGCGTCGACCGCGCCGGAAATGCCGACGGCAAGGTCGTGCCGCGTGGTCAGCGCCTTGGCCTTGGCCAGCACCGTGCCTTTTGGCCCGCCTTGTTCAGACCACAGCACGGCATCGGTATAGGTGCCGCCGGTGTCGATACCGAGGAACAGGGGTTTTGGCTTGGCGGTCATTTCTGGCGGTCCGGAACTCTGTTCCCCCGCCCTTAGCCGATACGGCCCCGCGGATAAAGGCGGGAGAGGTGGGCCAGTTTGACCCTCCTCCTCGCCAGTCATGCCCGCCAAACTTTGTAACGGTCACATTTTTTCATTGGTACGCGGCCTGCCTTTGCGTGCACCATGCGCCGATCTCATCCCTCTCAGGACGTCGCCATGACCACGCTTCCCGGCATTGCCGACATCCACGCTGCCGCCGCGCGGCTCTCCGGCCTGATCGTTGAAACGCCCTTGATCGAGTCGCTGGAACTCAACAGGCGCTTCGGCGGCCGCATCCTGTTCAAGCCGGAGACCTTGCAGCGCACCGGCTCGTTCAAGTTCCGCGGCGCCTACAACAAATTGTCGACGCTGGGCGAGAAAGAGCGCAGCCGTGGCGTCGTCGCCTTTTCGTCCGGAAACCATGCTCAAGGCGTCGCCGCGTCCGCCGCCATGTTCGGCGTCAAGGCGGTCATCGCCATGCCCGCCGACGCGCCGGCGATGAAGATCGCCAATGTCCGCAAAATGGGCGCCGAAGTGGTGCCGTTCGACCGCTTTCGCGACGACCGCATGACCGTGGTGCGCCCCTATATGGACAAGGGCATGGTGCTGGTGCCGCCCTTCGACGATCCGGCCATCATCTCCGGCCAGGGCACCATCGGGCTCGAACTGATGCGTCAGGCCAAGGCGCTCGGTGTCAGCCTCGACGCGGTCGCCATCCCCTGTGGCGGCGGCGGCCTGTCGAGCGGCATTTCGATCGCCGTCAAGGATGCCTCGCCGGCCACGGCGGTATGGGCGGTGGAGCCCGAGCATTTCGACGACACCCGCCGCTCGCTGATCGAGGGAAAAAGGGTTTCGAACGAACCGGGCCACAGCTCGATCTGCGACGCGATCCTCACCGCCGAACCCGGCGCCATCACTTTCGAGATCAACCGCAAGAACCTCGCCGGCGCCATCGCCGTCTCCGACAAGGCCGCCGCACAGGCGATGCGCGACGCCATGGCGCATCTCAAGCTGGTGGTCGAGCCGGGCGGCTGCGTGGCGCTGGCCGCACTTTCATCCGGCGAGATCGAACTGTCGGGCAAATGCGTCGCCGTGGTGCTGTCGGGCGGCAATGTCGATTTCAGCACCTATGCCGAGATCATGGCCGCGGCCTAGGCGAAGGGCCGGATGCGCGAACCGCTTTCCCGCGCCGACCTGCCTAACGATACGGCCGCTCTCGCCCGCTACCTCATAGGCAAGCTCGTAGTGCGGGAGCTGCCGGAAGGCATCGCCACCGGCCGCATCGTCGAGACTGAAGCCTATGTCGTCGGCGATGCCGCCGGCCACGGCTATCGCGGCGTGACGCCGCGCAATCGCTCGCTGTTCCTCGGGCCCGGACATGCCTACGTCTATCTCGCCTATGGCGTCTCCTGGATGCTCAATGTCTCGAGCGAGGGGCCGGGGACCGGCACCGGCGTCCTGATCCGGGCGCTCGAACCGCTCGAGGGCATCCCACTTATGCAGCAGAACCGGGGCGTCGAGCGCCTGCGCGACCTGGCGCGGGGACCGGGCCGGCTCGCCCAGGCCTTGCGGATCGACCGTTCGCTGGACGGCTTCGATCTGTGCCGGCAAGGCCCGCTATGGCTGGCAGCCGACGAGCACGAGCCAGGCGATATCGGCCATGGCATTCGGATCGGCATTACCAAGGATGCGGACCGCCCGCTGCGATTTTATGTCAGGGGGAGCCCCTTCGTCAGCGGTCCGAGATCGCTCAACCCTTGAGAGCTAATCCAGCGTGCGCCTGAACCGCACCAGTGCGACGCCGGCAAACAAGGCCACGAACGCGACCAGCCAGGCGATCTCACCCGCCACCGCCGGCAGTTCCGCGCCCTTCAGCATCACCGCGCGGGTGATGCGCAGGAAATGCGTCAGCGGAAAAATCTCACCGAAGGTCTGGGCCCAGCCCGGCATGCCGCGATAGGGGAACATGAAGCCCGACAGCAGGATTGACGGCAGGAAGAAGAAGAAAGTCAGCTGCAGCGCCTGCATTTGCGTGCGGGCAATGGTCGAGATCGTGTAGCCGAGCAGCACCAGCGCCAGCACGAACACCAGCACCGCGCTGAGCAGCAACGTTATCGACCCGGTGAAGGGGATGGCGAACAGAAGCTTCGACGCCGCCAGCACCACCAGCACCTGCACGCCGCCGACCACCAGATAGGGCAGCACCTTGCCCATCATGATCTCAAGCGGGCTCGATGGCATGGCGAGCAGGTTTTCCATCGTGCCGCGCTCGGTCTCGCGAGTCAGCGCGATCGAAGTCATCATCACCATGGTCATCTGCAGGATGACGCCGAGCAGGCCGGGCACGATGTTGTATTGCGAGACGCCTTCCGGGTTGTAGCGCCGGTGCACGACGACATCGAGCTGGCCACGCGCGGTTTCCGCCGCGGCCTCCTGCATGCCTTGCGCCCTGAGCAGCGCCTGGCCGGCGACGGTGCCGAGCGTCGAGATGGCACCGCTCGCCACCGCCGGGTCGGTGGCGTCGGCCTCGATCAGGATTTGCGGCTTGTCGCCACGCTCCACCCGGCGGCCAAAATCGGCAGGAATGGTGACGACGAAGGCGACGTCGCCACGCGACATCAGGAACTCGGCCTCCTCGGCGCTTTGCGTGACATGGTCGAAGCGGTAATAGCCCGTCGTCTGCAGCGCCGACACCATGGCGCGCGTATAGGGGTCGCTGCTCATCGCCACCAGGGCCGCGGGCAGGCTCTTCGGATCGTTGTTGATGGCGTAGCCGAACAGCACCAGCTGGATCAGCGGCACGCCCAGCATCATGGCGAAGGTGATGCGGTCGCGCCGCATCTGGATGAATTCCTTGATCAGCAGTGCCCCTAGCCGGGCGAAGGAGAAGACCGCGTTCATGCCATATTGTCCTTCGAGCCGGACATGAACTGGATGAACACATCTTCCAGGCTGGTCTCGCCGGGCTGCACGGTGACGCCCTTGTGATCCTTCTCGACATCGGCAAGCGCCTTTTTCAGCGCCGCCGCATCGGAGCCGACGACATGCAGCGTGGCGCCGAACGGCGCTACCTGGTCGACGCCGGGGCGCCCTTGCAGCGCTTGCGCCACCTGGTCGAGCCGCGCGCCCTGCAGCACGAAAGTGGTCAGCCCGGCATTCTTCACCACATCGGCGACGGTGCCGGTGGCCAGCATCTTGCCGTAGGAGATGTAGGAGATGCGGTGGCAGCGCTCGGCCTCGTCCATATAGTGGGTGGAGACCAGCACGGTCAGTCCGCCGCTGGCGAGGCGATGGATTTCGTCCCAGAACTCGCGCCGCGCCTTCGGGTCGACGCCGGCGGTCGGCTCGTCGAGCAGCAGCAGCTTCGGTTTGTGCATGATGCAGGCGGCCAGCGCCAGGCGCTGCTTCCAGCCGCCCGACAGCGTGCCGGCGAGCTGCTTGCGGCGGGTCGAGAGGCCGAGATCCTCCAATGTGCGCGCCACATACTCTTCGACCGGCTTCAACCGGTAGAGCCGCGCCACGAATTCGAGGTTCTCGCCGATTGTCAAATCCTCGTAGAACGAGAATTTCTGCGTCATGTAGCCGACTTCGCGCTTGATGCGGAGCGACTCGGTGCGGATGTTGAAACCCAGCACCGTGCCTTCGCCCTCATCGGGCGTCAGCAGACCGCACATGATGCGGATGGTCGTTGTCTTGCCGGAACCGTTCGGCCCGAGGAAACCGACGATCTCGCCTTCGGCCACCGTCATCGTCACATGGTCGACGACGGTCTTGTCGCCGAAACGCTTGACCAGGCCATGAACGTCGATGGCGTTCATTTTGCCGAAGCCGCCAGTTCGACATCGACGATCTGTCCCGGCTGCAGCGCTTGCGCCTCGCCCTCGGGCCGCGCCTCGACGAGGTAGACCAGCTTCTGCCGGTTCTCCAGCGAGTAGATCACCGGCGGAGTGAATTCCGGATCCTGCGAGACGTAGCTGACACGCGCCTTCACACCCTCGCCGCAGCCGTCGCAATGGACGGAAAGCAGCGTGCCGACCTTGATCGATGAAAAGGCGCTTTCCGGAATATAGACGCTGAGCTTCACCGCCCCATCCGGCAGCATCGAGATGACGGGCGCGGTCGGCCCGGCAGTGTCGCCGGGGTTGCGGATAACATCGTTGACGCGGCCGGACGAGGGCACCGCCAGCACCCGCTTCGACAGCCGCCATTGCGCCTGTTCCAGCGCCGACTGCGCCTGCTTGACCTGGTTGTCCGCCGCCTTGATGGTTTCGGGCCGTGCCGGCAGGCCACCGACGGCGAGATTTGCCTCCGCCTGGCCGACCTGCGCATTTGCCGTCTCCAGCGTCGCCGACGCGGTGTCGTAGTCGGCCTGCGTGCCGGTGCCGCGCTTGAACAGATCGGAGGCGCGGTCATAACGGCGCCTGGCGTCGGTGGCTTGCGCGCGGGCCATGTCGACCTCGGCCTTCAGCACGGCGATTTCTTCCGGTCTTTTGCCGACCTGCAGATCGGCAAGCTGCGCCTGCGCCTGGGCGAGAGCTGCCTCGGCCTGGGCGACGGCGATTTTGGCGTCGGCGCTTTCCAGCGTCACCACCGGCGTGTTTGTTACAACGCGATCGCCACGCTTGACCGTCACGGTCTCGACCTGTGCCACCTCGATCGGCGCCAGAAGCACATAATCGCCCTCGACATAACCAACGGCCAGCGGCGCTGCCGGCGCGCAGGCGCCGAACAGCTGGGCCGCGAGCGGCAGGGAACAGAGAAAACTCATCGCTTGCCCTCCTTGCGGGCGGCGGCCTTGCGCGCGCCGAGCATGGCCTCGAGATTGTTGGTGGCGACCGCCACCACCTTGGCGGCTTCCGCAGCGCCGATTTCGCGCCAGCCCATCCGGCGCAGCACCGCCTCGCGGCCAATGCGGAAATAGATGACCTGGCCGATCAGGGTGAAAACGGTGAGCTTGGTGGCCTCGCTCTCGGCCGGCTCGCCGGTCGCCTGTTCCCAGACCTGGCAGAGCCGCCGATGCGTCGGCTCGAACACGCCGGCATAGATGCGGTCGAGCGCCGCTGTGGGATGCGAGAGCTCGCGAAGTACGAATTGTACGATTTCGCCGGCCTCGGGACTCGCGACGACGAACCCCACCATGCGCTCCAGCGCGGCGACCAGCTGCGCCCTGGCGGCCTCGGGGGTGGAGGGGGCCGGCGCAGTTCCGATCGCTGGTCCGGCAAGTGCCTGGATGGTCTCGACAATGTGGTCGGCGGCAGCCGCGCGCAGCCCTTCCTTGCTGCCGAAATGATAGGCGATGGAGCCTATATTGGCCTTCGCCTCCGCCGCGATCTCGCGCGTCGAGGTGCCGTCGAAGCCCTGGCGTCCGAACAGTTTGAGCGCGGCCAGCACAAGTGCGGCGCGCGTCTGCTCAGCGGGCGATGTCTCCTGGCGGGGCGTTTTATTCGGTGCGGCTTTGATCATGTCGATCTATTTAATCAATCGATTGATTAAAGTCAAATTGATTCTCTGTGTCGGCTTGCCATGTCGAGCCGCAGGCGCTTTAGTGCGCGGCCATGGGCAAGGAAGTCGAACGCAAGTTCCTGGTCTCCAGCGCCGAGTGGCGTAGTCTGGCCGAGGCGGATATCCGCATTCGCCAGTTCTACCTTGCCGCAGCCCCTGGCCGCACCGTACGCGTGCGCGTCAGCGACGGTAGCTCGGCGAAACTGACGCTCAAATTCGGCAGCCGCGCCCGCGAGCGCGACGAATACGAGTATACGATCCCGCTGGCCGATGCCGAGGAGATGCAGGCCTTCGCCATCGGACATGTCATCGAGAAGACACGGCACCATGTTAGGCATCGCGGCTATCTCTACGAAGTCGATGTTTTCGGCGGGATTCTTGCCGGTCTTGTGGTGGCCGAGCTCGAGACGCCGGAGGATGTACCTGACGAAATGCTGCCTGATTGGCTCGGCCGCGAAGTGACCGGTGAGCAGAGGTTTTACAACGCGTCGCTCGCCCTTGGGGGGATTCCGGAGATCGCCGCATGAGTTTTCGCATCGACCCGCGCCTGCCGCTGACCGGCGAGGTCAGGCGCATCCTTGGCGAGGAGATCGCCAGGGCGCTTGCCCATCTGGCCGTCGCACACGACCGGCCGGAGCAGGCGCTGCACAAATGCCGCAAGCGGCTGAAGAGCGCGCGTGCCTTGCTGCGCCTTGTCCATTCCGGCAACGAAACGTTTTGCCAGACCGAAAACCAGTGCTACCGCCAGGTGGCGGCCCTGCTGGCGGGCCCGCGCGAAGCGACCGCGCTGGTCGAGACCATCGACCGGCTGGCAGCGGCCTTCCCTGAGCAAGTTGCCGGCGGCGGCCTCGACAGCGTGCGCGACCGGCTTGTCACCCGCCAGCATGAAATGCATGCCGGCGCCGGCCTGGACGCGGCAATCGGCGCGGCGACCGCCGCCTGCGAGGAAGGCCTGGTGCGGATAGAGCGGCTGCTGCTCCCAGATTTGCCCGAACATGCCGCCGACGTGCTTGCCGACGGCGCCCGCAAGACCTTGCGCCGCGCCAGGAAGGCGCTGGACAGAGCGGGATCGCGTGGCGAAGCAGAGGATTTCCACGATCTGCGCAAGGCGGCAAAGACCCATTGGATGCATCTGTCGCTGCTCGGCCGGCTGTGGCCGACGCCGATCAAGGTGCGGCGCAAGGCGGTCGACGAATTGGGCGAAAAACTCGGCGAACTGCACGATGTCTTCGTCATGCGCGCCCTGCTCGAAGCCGACGGCGAGCCGCTCGGCGATGCGCAGGACACCAAGCTTCTCGGCAAGCTGTTGAAGCGCTCGGAAAAGAGCCTGAAGAAGGCCTGTCTCGCCGGGGCTGCCGAACTGTTCGGCGACAGCCCCAAGCGCTCGACAAAGAAACTTGCCCGCAATGCGCGCGATGATCTGGCCGGCCCAGCGCCCCTCGAAGACGCGACCGTCGGCTGACGCTGGCCCTCCCCCGCCGGCTCGTGCTAGTCACGCTCTACCATGACCGCGCCTCGCGACACGCTTCTCGACCGGCTTGGCCGCTGGCTTGCCGGCCGGCTGCAGGATGAATCATCGGGCTATGAGCCCTACACGCCATCCGATGCCGAGACGCTGCGGCGCACGCTCGAGCCCGGCGACATCCTGCTTGTCGAGGGCAACCAGAAGATCTCGGCGGTGATCAAGTACCTGACGCAATCAACCTGGTCGCATGCGGCCTTCTATGTCGGTGATGCCTTGCCCAAACCGCCGGACGGATCGGAACGTCCCCGCCTGATCGAGGTGACGCTCGGCGAAGGCTGTGTCGCCGTGCCGCTGTCGCGCTACCGCACCTACAACACCCGCATCTGCCGGGCGAGCGGGCTGGCGCCGGAGGATCGCGACCATGTCGTCGCCTTCATGATCGGCAAGCTCGGCCTGAAATACGATCTCAAGAACATTTTCGACATGCTGCGCTTTTTCATGCCGGCGCTGCCCGTTCCGGTGCGCTGGCGCCGCCGCATGCTGGCTTTCGGCTCGGGCGATCCAACGCGCGCCATCTGCTCGACGCTGATCGCCGAAGCTTATGGCGAGATTCGCTATCCGATCCTGCCCGAGATCACCCGCGCGCCCGGCCGCGCCTCGGCTCAGTCGAACTATTCGCGACGGGAAATCCTGCACATACGCCATCATTCGCTCTACACGCCGCGCGACTTCGACCTTTCGCCCTTCTTCCGGATCGTCAAGCCGACACTGGAATACGGTTTCGACTACCGGGCGGTGACCTGGGAGGACAAGGCAAGCACAGACGCCGCGGCCGCGAAGGCTGGCGCAATCGCCTCAGACACGTGATGGCTTTCGGGCTGGGTCGGACATTCCCTTATGGCGCGGCCTACATCACGCCGAAACCGCAACAGCGCCCTGTTTTTCGGCTCTGTGTTCGACCCAGACATGGACCGGTTCGTCGCGGCCGCGGATGCTCACCGGTCCATGATCGCGCGCATTCAACTGTGTCATGGGCGATTCCGCCTTCGCGGCCTCGATCAGTCGTGACCCAAAGCAAATATTCGCCTGAAGCTCGCGGCAGAGCGACTGCAAACGGCTGGCGACGTTGACCGTGTCGCCCACCACCGCGAAGGACAGATTGCGCTCGCTGCCGACCGCGCCGATGACGACTGCGCCATATTGTGCACCGATCCGAACGTCCAGCTGCGGGTATCCCCTGGACACCCGCTGAACATTCCAGTCTTCGAGAGCGGCGATCATCGCTTCAGCGCACTGGATGGCCCGGGTCGCATCGTCATGGCTGGCTTGCGGAACGCCGAATGTCGCCATGATGCAATCGCCGATATAGTTATCGACGGTGCCATGGTGGTCGAAAACGACCTGCTCCATGCGACGGTGGAACTGACGCAGAAGTTCGAACACCGCTTCGGCCGGATGATCCTCGGAATAGTGTGTGAAGCCTACGATGTCGGCGAACAGCACCGCGATATCCTGCCGGCGGACCGGGCCGAAGGGCTCGTCATCCGTGGCGAGCTGGTCGACGACATTGGGCGAAAAATGCCGGGCGAGATTGGCGCGGGCGCGCTCTGCCTTGACATAGTCATCCGACAGATGCCGGGAACGAGAGACGACCAGCGCCATGATCGCGCCGATAATCAGCACAACCAACACGTTGGTCGCCTGCGCGAATGTGTCGACGAAATTGGGGTTGAGATAGAGGTTCAGTCGCTCTGTCATCGGCAGCGAATAAAGGTTCGTCGCCGGAATGACGGTTCCCGCATGAGAAATTACCCATCCCACCCCGATCGCCCACGTCAAGGCGGCGAGCGCGCCGAGATAGAGCGCCAATCGTGTGGAAAGGGTCAGCGCGCCAAGGCATACGAAAATCAGCAGGAATTTGAAGCTGCCTTCGCGCAGTTGCATCGCGGCCGGCGCGACCTCCTGGGAAAACGGGTTGGGCGTTACCAGCAGAACGGTCAACAGAATAATGTCCAGCGTACCGACGAGATAACCGATCCACCATCGCGCCGTGGTGCGACGGCGCGCAAAGAGAAACTGGATCAGGCCGACGAGCTGGAACAGCACGAGGCCCGCCAGCACGAAGAGCAGCGAGGCATCCCAGCGGCTGATCAATGAAAAGAAGCAGGAGATCGCGGCAAGCGATGCCGTACGCGCCCAGAACTGCAATGCAGCTCCCTGGCGTTCTGCGCGATCCCGCAAATTTTTCAGGCGCGAATAGCGGCGGAGTTCAAGTGTTGGCGCGGTCGGCATAGGATCACTTCGATTTCACGGGGACTTGTCACGTCTGGCAAATCAGTGCGCCAACTCTATCATGAATGTCGTTTCACGTTTGAAACGCGGCCGGCCCTGTCAGGCCGGCAAAGGACGGCGTCCCTTTGCAGGAGCGGCGGGCCGGTCGGACGCACCGGCATCCCTGGGATGCGGGCCGATCGGCATGATCGCCGGGAACGGCGTTGCACCAAAGGCAAACGTCCATTTGTAGCCGGTCAGCCCGTCTTCCGGCGTCGTGTGCTGGTCGTGGTGAGCGAGCAGCTTGACGCGATCGGCCAGTTCCTCGGCCTCGTGCTTGACCATCTCCGCCGTCTCCGGCCGCATGCGCCTGGAGAACGAGACAAAGGTCGCTTCCCGCTCCAGATGGGTGATCGCCCAGCCGATGAAATTCTTATTGGTCATCTCGAACAATGGCCTGAGCGGTCCTTCGAAATTCCACTGGATGGGTGTGTCGACCAGCAGCCGTGCCGACAGCCCGCCGCCCAGCGCAATCAGGCCGAGTGCTTCGAGATCGCGCAGATAGAGGAACATCGAGGCTTCGCTCAGCCCTTGCGAGCGCATCACGCCTTCGGGGGTAAACTTCTCCGACAGCATGACGAAGATGAACAGCAGCGCCGGCCGTCCGGCCAGCTTGCGCTCGATCTCCGGCGCGATGCGGTTGACCGGCCCCGGTCCCCTGTTCATCGAGCCGAGCACGTTTTCCAGCTCGACGCCGGCGGCAGCGCAAATCTCCACCAGCCGGTCGAGCTTGCAGTTGCGCTCGTGGAAGATGCGCTTCACCGTCGGCTCGGAAACGCCCATGCGCTCGGCAAGGTCGCGATAGGTGACACCCTTGGCCTTCAGCGTCCGCTTCAGCGCCTCGAAGATCAGTCCGTTCATGGGATGCACCTATTTTGCATCATTTGGTATCGGGTTTCGATACTAGCGGCAATCTGCCTTCCAGAAAAGTATCAAAATCTCTAGCTCTCCGCTCGTCATCACAGGAGACCTGTCCATGAAAACCCTCATCACCTCGATTTGTGTCGCGGCCTTCGGGATCGCGCTCGCACCGACCGCACAGGCCGGTGAAGTCTGGCGCGCTTCCGGCTTCCAGCAGCCGGAATCGGCGCTGTTCTACGCCACCAACAACCGCATCATCGTTTCCAACATCGTCGGCAATCCCGGTGAAGCCGACGGCAACGGCTATCTCTCGGTGTTGTCTGCGGACGGCAAGGTCGTCGCCCAGCACTGGACCGACGGCATGGATGCGCCGAAGGGCTCGGCGATCTCCGGCGGCAAGCTCTACGTCGCCGACATCACCAAGGTGCGCGTCGTCGATCTCGCCAGCGGCAAGCTCGTCTCGACCATCGATGTGGCCGGCGCCGTTTTCCTCAACGACGTGACGTCGGACAGTTCGGGCAAGGTGTATGTCACCGACATGCTGGCCGATGCGATCTACCGCATCGACGGCGACAAGCCTGAACTGTTCGTCAAGGATGCGAAGCTCGCCTCGCCCAACGGCGTCTTCGCCGATGGCGATCGACTGATCGTGGCGTCCTGGGGCAAGGGCATCAAGGCCGATTTCAGCACCGCCGAGCCTGGCGGGTTGCTGTCGGTCGACCTCGCCAGCAAGGCGATCACGCCGCTGCCGGGGGCACAAAACTTCGCCGACCTCGACGGCGTCGTCGCCATCGGCGACAGCATCTACGCCACCGCATACATGACCGGCACGCTCTATCGCTACAAGGTCGGCGGCACGCCGGAAGCAGTCGTGCAGTTCAAGCCGGGCAGCGCCGATATCGGAACCGACGGCGCGTCGGTGATCTATGTGCCGCTGATGAACGAAGGTGAGATCGCAGCGATGAGTCTCGACTGAGGCCGCACACCTGCCGGCTCAACCAGCGGGTTCGGCTTTGAGCTGCGCCCGCGCGTCCCGGATCGAAGCGGCAAAGGTCACCAGCGGCCGCTTGACGCCGTGGTTGATGAGCATGCGCCGCGTCTGCGGCGAGGCGCCGGCGATGATGAATCGGACGCCGGCGCGCTTCGCCTTGTGCGCCGCGCCCTCGATGACATTGGCAGCGGTGGAATCGAAGAACGGCACCGCCGAGCAATCGAGGATGAAGTTCTTGCGCTGGTCGGCGATGCGGTCGAGCACCGTGCCGACGGTCGAGGCGGCACCGAAGAAGAAGGCGCCGGAGATGCGATAGACGACGGTGTCGGCATCGCTGGCTTCGCTGGAATCGTATGTGCCAGCGGTGTCGGCGACGTCCTCCGGCACCAGCGATTGATCCGCCTCGACTGCAATCGACTTGGCCATGCGGTCGATAAACAGGATCGAGCCCAGCGCGAAGCCGACGACGATGCCTTCGGTCAGGTCCCGGAACACGACGATCAGGAAAGTCGCCACCAGCACCAGCGCGTCGCCGCGTGAAGCTCGCAGCAATGTGAGAAAGGCTTGCTTCTCGAACATGTTCCAGCAGACCACCGCCAGCACGCCGGCAAGGGCGGCAAGCGGGATGTAGCTGGCAAGCGGCGCCACCACCAGCATCAGCGCCAGCAGGATCGCCGAGTGTACCATGCCCGAGACCGGCCCGTGCGCGCCGGCCCGCACATTCGTCGCCGTGCGGGCAATGGTGCCGGTGGCGCAGATGCCACCGAACAGGGTAGAGGCAATGTTGGCAAAACCTTGCGCCACCAGTTCGCAGTTGGAACGGTGCCGGCGTCCGGTCATGCCGTCGGCGACCACGGCCGACAGCAGCGATTCGATCGCGCCGAGCAGGGCAAAGGCGATGGCGTCCGGCAGCACGTCGATCATCCTGTCCAGGCTGATCGGCGGCAAGGCCGGGACTTGCAGGCTGCGCGGGATGCCGCCGAAGCGCGTGCCGATCGTTTCGGCCGGCAGCGCCAGCAGCGCCGCGACGAGCGAGGCCAGTGCGATGGCGATCAGCATCGCCGGCCATTTCGGCCGCCAGCGCTTCAGGAAGGCGATGGTGATGATGGTCAGCGCCGCCACGAAAGTCGCCGCAGCGTTGATCGTGCCAGCCGCTTCGCCAAGCGCGATCAGCTTGGGCACGAAAGGTCCCGGCTCCTTGCCGGGCAAGGTCAATCCGAACAGTTCGGCGATCTGGCCGGAAAAGATGATGACCGCAATGCCGGCAGTGAAGCCGACCGTCACCGGATAGGGGATGAACTTGATATAGGTCCCGAGGCGGAGGTAGCCGATGGCAAGCAGGAAGATGCCCGCCATCATCGTCGCCAGCAGCAGACCGTCGACGCCGACGCGCGCCACTGTAGCCGCCACCAGCACGATGAAAGCGCCGGCCGGGCCGCCGATCTGGAACCGGCTGCCGCCGAGCGCCGAAATGATGAAGCCGCCGATGATCGAGGTGTAGAGGCCGCGCTCCGGCGTCACACCCGAAGCGATGGCGATCGCCATCGACAGCGGCAGCGCGACAATGGCAACCGTCAGGCCGGACATGACGTCGGCCTTGAATTGCGGCAGGCGGTAACCTTCGCGCCAGACCGTCACCAGTTTCGGCGTGAACAGCTCCGAAAATGTCGGCTTCGCCACGTGATGGGCCGGTCGATGCACTGCCCGCCGTGTCTGATCCATGGACTGCCTTCCGCTGGCGTGAAGGCGGCGGGATCGTCGGCAGGACTGTCGGCGGTCGCCGTCGCGACTGTATGCCGGCTCAGCCTTGCGGGTTCGGCGGCGCGATCGGCTTGAGGCGCACGCCCCGGCCGCCGCGCTCGCTGGTCTGGTTCTCGCCGATCAGCTCCACCCCGGCCTCGTCGAGAGCCTGGATGACCTTCATCAGCGTATCGACCACGCCCCTGACCACGCCGTCGCTCGCTTCCATGCGTTGGATGGTCGGAAGCGAAACCCCGGCGCGCTCGGCGAGCGTCTTCTGATCGATGCCGGCCAGCGCCCTCGCGGCGCGCATCTGCGCGGCAGTGATCATCGACCGGAACCCCCGTCTGAGTCTGCGGTTTCTACGTATAATACAATCATTATGATGTTTCAACCATCATGAAGCATATATGAAACATGATCCATCTGTGGAGTCGGATGGCGGGAAACGGGATAAGTATGCTGCGCTAACGGGTTGATCGACCGGCTGATCTGATTGTCGCCCCGCGCCATCAGTCTTTCAGGTCGCCGCCACTATCGGTCACCGCATGCCGCCTCTGCAGGAGCCGCGCCGCCAGCCAGCACAGCATCGCCCAGGCGAAGCCCGCGCACCAGCCGGCGAGCACGTCGGAAGGCCAGTGGACGCCGAGATAGACGCGGCTGACGCCGACCAGCAGCGTCGTCAGAACCGCAAGGCAGAGCACGAAGATCTTGGTCGTGCGTCCCGGCAGAAAGCCCGCCGCCAGCGAGCCGAGTGTCAGATAGGTCACTGCCGAGACCATGGCATGGCCGCTTGGAAACGACAGCGACGTCTCTGTCACGAGGTGCGAGACGAGGTCCGGGCGCGGCCGGTCGACGTCGGCTTTCAACAGGCTGGACAGCGCCTGGCCGCCGGCCACCGCCACCAGGATGAACAGCGCCGTTCCCGCCTTGCGGATCAGCAGGAGGTAGACGATCACCGCCGCCACGATCAGCACCAGCACTGCCGAGCTGCCGAGGCTGGTGATGTCGCGCATCGCGCCTTGCAGCCAGAGCGGGCCGAGCGGAACGTCGGGATGGCCGGCCTGGCGGAAGGCGAGCAGGATCTCGGTATCGAAAGCATGCGGGGTGGTGTCGCGCGCCACCTCCATCAGCTCCTCAAGCCCCCAAAGCCCGCCGGCTATGATCAGCCCGGCGAGCAGCACCGGGAATTCGATCCAGTTGGAGAGGGTGCGGAGGGCGGTCTTCATCGGACTATAACCGTCCCTGCAGATAGGGCCCGAGCGTGATCAGCGCCACGGCGGCGATGGCCAGGACGATGCCGGTCGCCTGCAAGGTATTGAGGCGTTCGCCGAAGAACACCAGCGCCACGACATTGACCGACACCAGCTGGATCACCGCCGACAGGCTGAACGACACCGACATGCCGAACTCGCGGACCAGCCGCAGCATGATCAGATTGCCCAGCGTATAGAGCGCCAGCGTCACCAGGATTTTGCCAAGGCTCGGCGCCAGCCCCCATTGCTTGGCCGCGGTTGCCGCCAGCAGGAAGATCACCGTCGAAATGACGAGCTGCGCCAGTCCCCAGAAGCTCACTTTGTCCCTCGCTGCCGTTTGTGGCAGCCCTTGTTCCGCAAGCGCGCCGGCACGTCAAGCGAACTGCAGCGGAACGTGCCCGGCCGGCGGCGAGAGATGGCCGGGTGGGTGGCAGCCGGATCGTGGTCTGATTGCCAACGCTCGAGCCGGATTTACCCGAATCCAGGCGACTGCTCCGCTCAAGCCTCGGGAAAGATTGGACATTTAAACACGGCGCCCTAGGTCTTCTGGAGGAGGCTGCCATGCCGAAGTCTGTTTATGACCGGGGCCTGCTCAGGCCCGATGATATTGCCAAGCTGCAACGTGTGTTCGACGAGGCCTGTCGCAGGCGCGACCTGCATCCCGATTCGACCGAGGCGCGCGAACTCGCGCTAACTGTGCTGGCCCTGCACAATGCCGGCATGGTCGAGGAGGACATGCTGATTGAAGCCGTCGGTTTCCGCCGGCTGGAGCCGAAATCGGCCTGAGGCCGCGAAGACGGCCCTTGGCCTAGCCGGCACGCTGCCAAGCGCGTCGGCCGCTGCCAGTCCTGCCGCTCCGGCACCGATGACGATCACCGCCTCGTCGGATCCTTTCGACCTAGGGACGATGGGCATCGTTTCGCTTGTCGTTGCCGCCATTCGGTCGAGATTCCCTTCTAGCTGCGCCATGGGGACCCGTCCTGTATGGCACGTCCTATATGGCACAGGGGCGATATGATCGATAATGAGGTCGCGTCAATGCGACTGATTCGAGGCCTCGGGGGCAGGCCTCTGTTTATCATCGGCACGCGGAAGCTCGACCATGCCCTCCTTGCGTATCTTTCTCGACAGACTGCTGGAGGGCGCCGCAGCCAAGGTGCCGCGCCAGGATTTGACGCATGTCGAGCGGCTGGCGCTGGTCCGCCGGCACGGCGACTTCTCGCTGGCCTATTCGACCGCCGTGCAGCAGAAACTCTCTTATTTCGGCGACACTGACGGCTACATCGCCTTCGGCACCAAGATGAAGCACCATTTCGCGCTCGGCGATCCGGTGGCCGATCCGCCCGATCGACCGGATTACATCAGGCGCTTTGTCGAAGCTGCCGACAGCCCGTGGTTCGTGCAGATCGGCCAGCCGACGGCGCGCGTGCTGTCCGGGCTCGGCTACCAGGTCAACCGCCTCGGCATCGACACGCGGCTGGAGCTTCCGGCGCACAACTTTTCCGGCAAGCGCAACGAAACCGTGCGCTATTCCGAACGCTGGCTGTTGAAGAAGGGGTTTTCCTTTGGCGAGGGAGCGGTCTACCTCGACGAGGTTCAGCGCCTGTCGCAGAACTGGCGGGCCGACCGCATCGTCAAGCGCTGGGAGATGGCCTTCCTCAACCGCCCCTTTTCCGATCATCTCGGCATCGATATGCGCCGTTTCGTGCTCTACAGCCCGGAAGGCGAGCTCGTCGCCTTGCTCGATTTCGATCCGCTGTTCAGGGACGGCAAGGTGATCGGCTATACCACCTCGTTCAAGCGCAAGCACATCGATGCCTCGCCGCATGCCGAGATCGGGCTGACCAAATTCGCCGTCGACCGCTTTCGCGGCGAGGGCATTTCCGTCGTCACGCTCGGCCTGTCGCCCATGCTCGACGTCGCGGCCAATGAATTTGCCGAATCGAGCTTCTGGCGCAACGCCTTCGAGCGCGCCTATGAATCGCCCTGGGTCAACCGCAGCAAGTTCAACCTCAAGGGTCAGGCGGCGTTCAAGCGCCGCTTCCACGGCGTCGAGGAGCCGACCTACATCGCCTTTCGCAAGGGCACGCTGGTCGAGATGCTGGGGCTGCTGCGCCTGATCAAGGCGGTTTAGCAAGATCCGTGGCGGCCCGCCCGGCCGATCTGCCCTCGGCAAAACGTAGATTTGACCGGCGCCATAGGCGATTGCCCAGGGCCGAGGGGTCAGTTGCGCAGCCGGTAGCCGGTCCTGAATATCCAGGCGACGATGGTTATGCAGATGGCCAGGAACACCACGGTCATGCCGAGGCTGACGCCGACCGAGACGTCCGATTTGCCATAAAAGCTCCAGCGGAAGCCGCTGATCAGGTAGACGACCGGATTGAACAGCGTCACCGTGCGCCAGGCCTCGGGCAGCATGTTGATCGAATAGAAGCTGCCGCCGAGGAAGGTCAGCGGCGTGATGATCAACAGCGGCACCAGCTGCAATTGCTCAAAACTTTTCGCCCAGATACCGATAATGAAGCCGAACAGGCTGAAGGTCACCGCCGTCAGCACCAGGAAGGCGAGCATCCAGAACGGGTGCTCGATGTGGAGCGGCACGAACAGCGAGGCCGTCGCCAGGATGATCAGCCCGAGGATGATCGACTTGGTCGCGGCGCCGCCGACATAGGCGATGACGATCTCCAGATAGGACACCGGCGCCGACAGAAGCTCGTAGATCGAGCCGACGAATTTCGGGAAATAGATGGCGAAGGAGGCGTTGGAGATAGACTGCGTCAACAGCGACAGCATGATCAGGCCGGGCACGATGAAGGCGCCGTAGCTGATGCCGTCGATCTCGGTGATGCGCGAACCGATGGCCGATCCGAAGACGACGAAATAGAGCGATGTCGAAATCACCGGCGAGACGATGCTCTGCAGCACTGTGCGCAGCGCACGCGCCATCTCGACCCGGTAGATCGCCCATACCGCGCGCCAATTCATGGCTCTTGCCTCAGCAGATTGACGAAGATCTCCTCGAGCGAAGAGTTTTGCGTGTCCATGTCGCGGAACTGGATGTCGCCGGCCTCGAGCTCGCGCAGCAGCGAGGCGACGCCGGGACGTTCGCTCTGATTGTCATAGGTGTAGGTCAACTGCCCGCCATCCGGCGACAGCTCCAGCGCATAGCGCGACAGCGACTGCGGGATGGCGGCGAGCGGGCTGCGCAGCTCCAGCATCAGCCGCTTGCGGCCAAGCTTGCGCATCAGCTCGGCCTTGCCCTCGACCAGGATGATCTCGCCTTTGTTGATGACGCCGACGCGGTCGGCCATCGCCTCGGCCTCTTCGATGTAATGCGTGGTGAGGATGATGGTGACGCCGTCGTCGCGCAGCCGGCGCACCATCGCCCACATGTCCTGGCGCAGCTCGACATCGACGCCGGCGGTCGGCTCATCGAGGAACAGCACGCGCGGCTCATGTGACAGCGCCTTGGCGATCATCAGCCGGCGCTTCATGCCGCCCGACAGCGTGATCGCCTTGGCGTCCTTCTTGTCCCACAGTGAGAGGTCACGCAGCACTTTTTCGACGAAGCCCGGATTGGGCGCCTTGCCGAACAGGCCGCGGCTGTAATTGACCGTCGCCCAGACGCTCTCGAAGGCGTCGATGGTCAGTTCCTGCGGCACCAGCCCGATCAGGCTGCGCGCGGCGCGGTAATCCTTGCCGATGTCGTGGCCATCAACGGTAACGGTACCCGACGAGCGGTTGACGATGCCGCAGACGATCGAGATCAGCGTCGTCTTGCCGGCGCCGTTCGGCCCCAGCAGCGCGAAGATCTCGCCCCGTTCGATGCCGAGGTTGATTTCCTTCAACGCCTTGAAGCCGGTGGCGTAGGTCTTGGTGACGCCGGAAATCGAAATGATGGAGGGCGAATTCGTGGAAGACATGAGGCGGGGAACGACTGCTTGAAAGGGATTTTTATTGCGCTGAATGTCGGTGCGCACGGCCGGAAGTCAATGCCGCTGCTGACAAATGTGGACAAACGTTCCCTTTTCGTCGTTGCGCCAAGATGTAGCCGGGGGGCGCTGACGGTTTTGGCCCGATCTGCTGCGACAACGCGCCCCGCGTGGCGCCACGCCGCTTTGACCGGGCTGGGCTTCCGCCCTATTGTTCAACCACAAACAGCAGCCGGAGCCCGCCATGGACCCGCTCATCCTGTCGCGAATGCAGTTCGGGGCGAACATCTCGTTCCACATCCTGTTTCCGACGATCACGATTGCGCTTGGCTGGGTGCTGCTGTTCTTCAAGCTGCGATACAACGCCACCGGCGACTCCGCCTGGATGCGCGCCTATTTCACCTGGGTGAAGGTGTTCGCGCTGTCCTTCGCCATGGGGGTCGTCTCAGGCGTCACCATGAGCTTTCAGTTCGGCACCAACTGGCCGGGCTATATGGAAACGGTCGGCAACATCGCCGGGCCGCTGCTCGCTTACGAGATCCTCACCGCCTTCTTCCTTGAGGCGGCCTTCCTCGGCATCATGCTGTTCGGGTTCCGCCGCGTCTCGAACCGTGTCCACACGCTGGCCACCGTGCTGGTTGCCGGCGGCACCACCTTGTCCGCCTTCTGGATCATCGCGCTCAATTCCTGGATGCAGACGCCGGCCGGGTTCGAGATGATCGACGGCAAGGCGCATCCCGTCGACTGGTGGGCGATCGTCTTCAATCCGTCCATGCCCTACCGGCTGGTCCATATGCTGATCGCCTCGGGGCTCACCGTCTCGTTCCTGATCGCCGGCCTGTCGGCGCTGCGCTATCTCAGCGGCGACCGGTCGGAATCGATGTGGAAGGCGCTGCGCACCGGCGTCTTCACCGCCGCCATCCTGATCCCGGTCCAGATCCTTGCCGGCGACCAGCATGGGCTGAACACGCTGGAGCACCAGCCGCAGAAGATCGCCGCCATGGAGGCCAACTGGAACACCGGCCCCAACGTGCCGCTGGTGCTGTTCGCCTGGCCGGATGAGGCGACGAAGGAAAACAGGTTCGAGGTCGCCATTCCCGATGGCGCCAGTGTTGTGCTGCGGCACTCGACCAGCGGCATCGTGCCGGGGCTGAACGACTATCCCGGCCTCCACCCGCCGGTCCTCCCGTTGTTCTGGGGCTTTCGCATCATGGTCGGCACCGGCATCTTGATGCTCGTCGTCTCCTGGTCGGCAACCTTCTTCCTCAGGCGCCGCCACAGCTTGCCGAGGCCGCTGGCCATGCTGATGGTGCCAATGGCGCTGTCGGGCTGGCTGGCGACGCTCGCCGGCTGGTACACGACCGAGATCGGCCGCCAGCCCTGGCTGGTGACGGGCGTGTTGAAGACGGCCGATGCCGTCGGCCCGGTTGCCGGCAGCCATGTCGCGCTGACGCTTGCCGTCTATCTCATCCTCTATCTGCTTTTGCTGATCGCCTATCTCGGCGTGCTGGTGCACCTGGCGTTGAAGGCGGCCAAGGATGGCGACACCTCGCCGCTGCCCGGCGTGATGAAGACGGCCATGTCGCAACCGGCCGCTGGGGAGTGAGGATGTTTACATTAAAGGTCGGCGCTGCCCCTCACCTGCCTGCCGGCATCCTCTCCCCGTATAGGGACGGGGAGAGGGGCGCTGTCGTCGCCGGTTTCGCCAATCGTCAGGGTTGCAGGAAGGGAGCCGCCATCGCGGCCAGCCCCCTTCTCCCCGTCCCTATACGGGGAGAAGTGCCCGGCAGGGCGATGAGGGGCGGCGCCAACCTCGAAAACCCATCTTCAGCCAAGAAAACCACATACGCCAGGAGAGTGACATGAGCTTCGAATGGCCAACCGCGCTCCCCCTCATCTTCGCCGGGCTGATGGGCCTCGCCATCCTGATCTATGTCATCCTCGACGGTTTCGATCTCGGCATCGGCATCCTGTTCGCGGTCGCCGAGGACGCCGAGCAGGACACGATGATCGCAGCCATCGGCCCGTTCTGGGACGCCAACGAGACCTGGCTGGTGCTGGCTGTCGGCCTGCTTTTGGTCGCCTTCCCGATGGCGCATGGCGTCATCCTCACCGCGCTCTATCTGCCGGTCTTCGTGCTTTTGGTCGGCCTCATCCTGCGCGGCGTTGCCTTCGATTTCCGCGCCAAGGTGCCGGCAGGCAAGAAGCATCGCTGGAACCGCATCTTCTTCCTCGGCTCCATCATCGCCTCGCTGGCGCAAGGCTATATGCTCGGCGTGTACGTGCTTGGCCTCGATGTCGGCCTTGGCGGCATCGCCTTCGGCGCGCTGGTGGCGCTCTGCCTGTCGGCGGCCTATGCAGCGATGGGCGCCGCCTGGGTGATCTACAAGACCGAAGGCGAGTTGCAGAAGAAGGCGGTGGCCTGGCTGCGCACGGCGCTTGTGCTGACCGCGCTCGGCATGGCCGCGGTATCACTGGCCACGCCCTTCGCCAGCCCGCGCATCTTCGCCAAATGGTTCGACTGGCCCGAAATGCTCTATCTGTCGCCGCTGCCGATCCTGTCGGCGCTGCTGTTCCTGTGGCTGTGGCGGCAGACCTTCCATCTGCCCAAGCAAGACGACCGCCATGCGCTCCGGCCGTTCCTGACGCTGGCCGCCATCTTCGCCCTCGGCTTTGCCGGGCTGGCCTGGTCGTTCTACCCCTTCGTGGTGCCCGACAGGCTGACCATCTGGCAGGCGGCGTCGGCGACCGAAAGCCTCGCCGTGATACTGGCCGGCGTCGTCGTCGTGCTGCCGATCATCATCTTCTATTCGTTCTACGCGTATCGCGTGTTCGGCGGGAAGGCGACGGATCTGACGTATGATTGAGGGGTGAGGGCGTTGGCGAAGAGGTCGGCAAAAACCCTCGCGACTTCGTCATCCTAGGGCGAAGCAAGGAGCGAAGCGACGCAGCGCAGACCCTAGGATCCATGCCGTGACGTTGGTCGTAGAGTGCAACGGATCAGAATGGCGCTTGTGCGCGCACCGACCCTTGTTACCCTGAGCCATGACCGGCTATGTCTACATGACCGCAAGCCAGAAACGCGGCACGATTTACATCGGCGTCACCAATGACCTTGGCCGCCGAATGCCAGAGCACAAATCCGGCCAGGGTGCAGGCTTCACCAGCCGCTACGGCGTACAGCGGCTGGTCTGGTACGAGGAATTCTTCGACATCACCGATGCCATCCAGCGCGAGAAGTCACTGAAGCGGTGGCCAAGACAGTGGAAGATCGACCTGATCGAAAAGGCCAATCCCGAATGGTTTGAGCTCTTCCGTGGGACAGGCTGGTAGCCGCCCGGTTTTTTGCACCGCTGGAGCACTGCACGGCGGGCGCGGCATGGATCCTAGGGTCTCCGCGACGTCGCTTCGCGACTGCTCCGCCCTAGGATGACGAAGGGTGGGAGGGCATCGCCGCCCACCTGCCGCAGCTCCTCCACCCCTCAGCTCTTGCTCCCCGCCAACACCAGCACCGGCTTGTCGCTGTACAGCGCCGGGAACAGCGACTTCAAATTCGCCACCTTGGGCAGGTCGTTGTAGACGATGTAGGGGTAGGTCGGGTTCAGCGTCAGGAAGTCCTGGTGATATTCCTCGGCCGGGTAGAAGGTTTTCCCCGTCTCCAGCGTGGTGACGATGGGTTTCGAAAACACCTTGGCCTGGTCGAGCTGGGCGATGTAGCTCTGGGCGATCTTCTGCTGTTCGCCATTCTCGGCAAAGATGGTCGAGCGGTACTGGGTGCCCGAGTCTGGGCCCTGGTAGTTCAGCTGCGTCGGGTTGTGCGCGACCGAGAAATAGACCTGCAGCAGCTGGCCATAGGTCACCTTGGACGGATCGTAGGTGATCTCGACCGATTCGGCATGGCCGGTGCGGCCGCTGCCCACCGTTTCGTAGACGGCGTCATCCTTGGCGCCGCCAGTGTAGCCGGAGACGGCCTTGGTCACGCCCTTGACGTGCTGGAAGACGCCCTGCACGCCCCAGAAACAGCCACCGGCGAAAACAGCCTTCTCGCTGCCGCTGGCGGCCTTTTCGTCCATTGCCGGCGGCGGGATCACCACCGCGTCCTCGGCCGATTGGGCCGGGCTCTGCCAAAAGGCGGCCGCCGCCCCGGCAACGATGAGCGCCGCAAGAGCGCTTTTGGTGAAGATCGGCGTTCTCGTCTTTTCCATGCCGGTCATGTCTGATCTCCCTTGATGGTGTTTCCGACTATACGACAGATTGTCGTGTCGGGTTTCTCAAATTGCCGTGCGTGGCCCGGCCGCCTGGCGGCCGGGCCAGTGCTCAAGCCTTATTGCGCGGGCGCCATCGCGTCCGCAGGTTTCATGGCGTCCGCAGGCTTCATGGCGTCGGCCGGCGCCATCGCATCGGCGGGCTTCATCGCGTCGGTCGCGGGCTTCATGGCGTCCGTTGCCGGCTTCATCGCCTCGGTGGCCATCGGGTCTGGCGCCATCGCATCCGCAGGCTTCATGGCGTCCGTTGCAGGCTTCATCGCCTCGGTAGCCATCGCATCGGCCGGCTTCATGGCATTGGTCGTATCCTCGGCGCGGGCGCCTGCGGCAAAAGCCGTCATCGAAAGCGCAAAGGCGAGCGCGGTAAGGGTCTTGGTCATGCTGGTATTCCTTCTCAGGGGTTGTGGCGCGCATATGCGGGCCGGTGATGCGCAGCCGTCTGCGGCGTTGCGTGGGGAAAATCAGTCGGCGGCCGCGGCCAGGATCGGCCCGCCGCCCGGCGTCTGCACCAGCACCGCGGTGCTGAGCCCTGCGCTCGGCGCCGGCAGCTTCAGCGTCGCCGCCTCGCCGTTCCAGCTGCCGAGCTTCGTCAGCGAGTGCACGACATTGGCATGCGGCAGCGTGTGGCCGGTGTTTTCGCCGCGCGCCACCGGCACCTCGATGACGCCCTTGTTGTAACGAACCAGCCAGACATCGGCCTTGCCGCCCGGAGCGGAACCGGCGCCGATCGCGATCTTGCCACCATCGAGCGACAGCGACGGACCCTTGGTGCCACCGCTCGAGGAAATCAGTTGCTCGATCTCGCCGGGTGCAGCGCCCACGGCGTCGGCACCGCCATTGACCACCACCTGCGGCGTGAACGGGCCCGAGCGGCCGAGCGACGGCTCATAGCGCACCTGGCGCTGGGTAAACTCCTCGCGGCCGAAAGTATCCTTCCAGCCGAGATAGTCCCAGTAGGTGACGTTGAACGACAGCGCGAGAACGCCCGGCTTGTCCTTGACCTTGATCAGATTGGCATTGGCCGGCGGGCAGGACGAGCAGCCCTGGCTGGTGAACAATTCGACCACGGTGAGCGGCTGGGCGAAGGCGGTGCCCATCGACGACAACAGCGATGCTGCAAGGAGGCCGGACAAGGCGATAAGTTTTCTGGACATGGCTTGCTCCGTGGGGCGCTGGGATGCGCCGGTCATCACTCACTTCGCCGTGTCCGGAGGCTTCGTTACATCGCTCACCGGTTTGTGATGTGGACTGGAGGCCGACGGGACAGCGCCCCCCTCTGTCCTGCCGGACATCTCCCCCACACGGGGGGAGATCAAGCGCTCCGACGCCTCTCCAATCTTCAACGTTGCAGGGGTGGGACGAGGGGCGAAGCTGCAATCTCCCCCCTTGCGGGGGATATGGCCGGCAGGCCAGAGGGGGGTGTGCAGGATCGCGGCGTAAGAGTTCCACGCGACCGTGTGGCGCCATCCCCACCCCGCTTGCCCCTCAACCCCGCCCCTGCTAAAGGCCGCGCCATGAGCACGCCCCTCGACCACATCCGCAATTTCTCCATCGTCGCCCATATCGACCATGGCAAATCGACCCTTGCCGACCGCCTGATCCAGCTGACCGGCGGGCTGGAGCTGCGCGACATGAAGGAGCAGGTGCTGGACTCGATGGACATCGAGCGCGAGCGCGGCATCACCATCAAGGCGCAGACGGTCAGGCTGAAATACCGCGCCAACAATGGCGACGATTACATCCTCAACCTTATCGACACGCCCGGACACGTCGACTTCGCCTATGAAGTGTCGCGGTCGCTGGCCGCCTGCGAGGGTTCGCTGCTGGTGGTCGACGCCTCACAGGGCGTCGAGGCGCAGACGCTGGCCAATGTCTACCAGGCCATCGACAACAACCACGAGATCGTCGTGGTGCTGAACAAGGTCGACCTGCCGGCCGCGGAGCCCGAGCGCATCCGCGAACAGGTCGAGGAGGTCATCGGCATCGATGCCTCCAACGCCGTGCTGATCTCGGCCAAGACCGGCCTCGGCATTCCCGATGTGCTCGAGGCCATCGTCCACCAGTTGCCGCCGCCACGCGAGGGCGACGCCTCAGCACCCCTGAAGGCCATGCTGGTCGACAGCTGGTACGACGCCTACCTCGGCGTCATCGTGCTGGTCCGCATCATCGACGGCGTGCTGAAAAAGGGCCAGACCATCCGTATGATGGGCACCGGCGCCAGATATCTGGTCGAGCGCACCGGCGTCTTCACCCCCGCCCGCATCAATGTCGACGAGCTCGGTCCTGGCGAGTTCGGCTTCTTCACCGGCTCGATCAAGGAAGTGGCCGACACCCGCGTCGGCGACACCATCACCGAGGACAAGCGCCAGACGGCCAACGCTTTGCCCGGCTTCAAGCCGGCGCAGCCGGTGGTTTTCTGCGGCCTGTTCCCGGTCGACGCCGCCGATTTCGAGGACCTGCGCGCCGCCGTCGGCAAGCTGCGCCTGAACGACGCCAGCTTCTCCTATGAAATGGAGACGTCAGCCGCGCTCGGCTTCGGCTATCGCTGCGGCTTCCTTGGCTTGCTGCATCTCGAGATCATCCAGGAGCGGCTGGAGCGCGAATTCAACCTCGACCTGATCGCCACCGCGCCATCCGTCGTCTACCGGCTGCTGCTCAATGACGGCTCGATGAAGGAACTGCACAACCCCGCCGACATGCCCGACGTGGTCAAGATCTCGGCCATCGAGGAGCCGTGGATCCGCGCCACCATCCTGACGCCCGACGACTATCTCGGCGGCATCCTGAAACTCTGCCAGGACCGGCGCGGCATCCAGGCCGACCTCTCCTATGTCGGCAAGCGCGCCATGCTGACCTACGACCTGCCGCTCAACGAAGTCGTCTTCGATTTCTACGACCGGCTGAAATCGATCTCCAAGGGCTACGCCTCGTTCGACTACCACCTCACCGACTACAAGGAAGGCGACCTGGTGAAGATGTCGATCCTGGTCAATGAGGAGCCGGTCGACGCGCTGTCGATGCTGGTGCACCGCACGGCGGCGGAAAAGCGCGGCCGCCAGATGTGCGAGAAGCTGAAGGAGCTGATCCCGCACCACCTCTTCAAGATCCCGATCCAGGCCGCGATCGGCGGCAAGGTCATCGCCCGCGAAACCATCTCGGCGCTGCGCAAGGACGTCACCGCCAAGTGCTACGGCGGCGACGTGTCTCGCAAACGCAAGCTGCTCGACAAGCAGAAAGAGGGCAAGAAGCGGATGCGCCAATTCGGGAAGGTGGATATCCCGCAGGAGGCGTTTATCCAGGCGCTTAAGATGGGGGATTGAGAAGCCGGTTGGCGCGCATAGCGCCAAGTCATCGATCCAGTGAATCGATGACAGCCTTCGAAAGCGGGGGAGCTGCCGGCAGGCAGCGGGGCCCCCCGCCAGCGCGGCGCTGAAGCTGCGCGGTGGAAGTATGAACTACGCTATGCCGACCACCTATTTCGAGCGGCGCCAAGCTGGTAGTCGACTCCAGTCATCCGAATGCGCCAATTTAGCATATCGGAACTAACCTGAAAAAAATGGATGGCGGCATCATTACTCATCCCATCGAGACGAATTTTGATTAGTATTGGTCGGGGAAGGAGCAGCGTCCCAGCCATCCAATCAGCCTCATCTTCCTGATCCTGATCATACGTTGCGGGTATAAGATGACCATCGTCGGTTATACCAGCCGACGTAAGTTCATGACCAAGCATAATGTGCGAAAGCTCGTGCATCACCACGCTATTTATTCGATAGTCAGTTTGTGACGAATTGTATACTATAAGATGATTAGTGTTTATTCGCAGAGTAAAGGCGGACCAGCTATCAGCGTCTTTGACAGTTAATTGCTCAAGGTCTGCGCTGGATATATTGCGTACATCTCGCTCTCGCCAAACGGTAACTCCAAGTGCGCTAGCAAGTTTGGTAGCGGGAAACGGATCGGTCGGCTGCAGACCGTGCGTTTTGCGGAGCTCCACAGCTCTACGTTCGCATTGCGATTTGAAGCCGCGTTTTAGCAATTTAAAAACCTTCCGCGTCGGGTCGCTCGGCGAACTGCTTGCTGGCTAGTTCTATTAAACGGGCAAGCGACTGAGCAGTAGATGGCGACATAGTCTTCTTCTTCTTAAAAACGATTTGTAAGCCACCAATTCCGGTAAATTTGGCTGGGTCTTGCCCAATCCAGGCACAAACTTTCTCAATTGTACCCAAGTCGGGGATATGCCCCCGCTCTATCCGAGACAGCGTTGTAGGGCTGATCCCGATTTCTGCCGCCGCCGCTCGCACCCCCATGCTCCCCTTTTTCTTTTGGACGAGGCCGGCCAGTTCCTCGATTTTCATGTCGCGCTCCAAGTGTGTTTTTTGTTGGTATTAGTGTGCCAGGGACTGGACAGAACCCTTTTTGCAGGCTAGCCGTACCAGTCAGTGAAACACTTCTAGAGTGAATCACCAGTGATTCTGCGGGTCAAGCTCCGAAGGGTCACATTTTCGAAACTTCGTGAACGCTCGGCGATGCTGGGCCCAAAAGAAAGGAACTTTCGATGTACCGTTTCAAAATCAAGGACGCCGCGAATGGCCAGTATCGCGTTCAGTTTGTGTACGGAAGCCAGGTGATGGTCTGGTCGGAGAATTACGCCACCAAGGCCAGCGCCCAGAACTGCATCAACTCGGTCAAGATCAATGCGCTCAATGCTCCGATCGTGGATACGACCATCGGAGAATCGGCGACCGGCAGTCGTATCGAAATCCTGCTGTCCACGAACAAGCAGTATTTCATCCGGTTCAAGGCGCCGAATGGCGAAACGCTGGTGTGGTCGGAAGAGTATACGGCGAAGCACAATGCCAAGAGCTGCGCCGAGGCCGTCAAATACAACGCCGGGAACGCCCCCGTGGACGACGAGACGTCTTCGAAAGTCGCCTAGTTGCCGCAAAATACCCGGTGCCGTTTGGCACCGGGGCAACCATCCAGATACGGAGATATGAAATGACCAAACGCAACCAGCACGTCGTGCCCCACTCAGATGGATGGGCGGTGAAAGGTGCGGGAGCGCAACGCGCATCGTCCGTGCACGAAACTCAGAAGGCAGCAATCGACGCTGGGCGCCTCGTCGCTCGTAACCAAGGCACCGAGCTGCTCGTCCATGGCCGAAACGGCCAAATCCGTGAGCGCGATTCGCACGGGCACGACCCACATCCACCCAAAGGCTAAGGAGGCCGTTATGGGAATTTCGTTCAAATACAAAGGCCGATCGTTTTCGTCAGCTCGTTCGATGATGCAAGTTGTCCAACGGGATATCGCTGCCGGAATCGAACGCAACATAAGAAACGCGGCCATGTCAGCGGGCGCCAAAACCAAGAAAACTGCGCAAGGGCTAGAGATAAGTGGCTCAGCGACCCAGTTGGATCGATTCCGCCGCCGGCTCGAAAAATGACTGCTTCAAGATAGGAGGGCGCGTTTAGTCCGAACGCGCCCTCCGTCAGGAGCATTGCACGCATAGACACTTCTCGTTTTACTCCCTCAAAACAGCGCATTGGAGAGCGCTCCGCCTTGGCGTATCTTTTGTCTCGGCTTGGGGAGACATCATGCGCACCATCCTCGACACCGTCGCCTCTCTCGGCCTCGCCATAGGAGGTGCCTTCGGCCTGGCCGGCACTTTCGTATCCAGCGCCCCGCTGCGCGAAACGCTGTGGGCGATCGACGGCGTGGCGCTCGTGGTGGCGACCGCGCTGCTGACCATGAAATACCAGCGGCTCGGCAATGACCTTGTTGCGGCCGGGTTCCTCACGTTCCTCGCCGGCGAGAGCGTGCTTTTGGCCGGCAATGCGGCGGGGCTGGAGGCCAGCGTTCCCTCCTATGTCGCGGGCATCTCGCTGTGGGCTGCGGCGCTCGCCCTGATCGGCGCGGCGAACACTTTTGCGCTGTGGATGCGGCTCACCGGCCTCGTCGCCGCCATCCTGTTTGTGGTGACGGTGGCCATGGTGCTGTGGGGTGCGCCCTTGCTGCCGACCTCGGCGCCGCTGCCCGCCGCCGGCTATCCGTTCCTGGTGCTGACTTTTGCCGGCTGGATCTGGACCTTGCTGAGGGGCTAGGCTGGCGAAAAATGTCCGCGCCGCTCGAACTCCGCAACAGCGCCACCGGAAAAATTTTCCCGGCCATCGGGCCGGTGCTGATCGGCGTGATCTTCGGTTTCGGCGCGCTGCGCGGACTGGCGGCGGGCGCCGCTGGCGGGCATGTGCTGGTCATCGCGCTGGTTGGGGCGGGTTGTCTGGGGCTCGGCTATGTCATCGCGCGCGGTGCTTTCGACACGTCGGTCAAGGTCATTCTGGACAGCCACGGCTTCCGCGATGCTCGCGCCGGCGACGTGCTGGTTCCGTGGGAAACGGTGAAGAGCGTGCACCTCACCTCTGGCAAGGGTTCGGCGATGCTCAATTTCGAGCTGACCGGGGAGCCGCCCGACGAAATCAAATACGCGCCTGCCAATGCGCTTGACCTGGTACTGCCCTTCGGCAGGAACATCGTGCACATGGAAATCTCCTCGCTCAACGTGCGCGGCCAGGACATGGTCGAAGCCATAAAGAAATTCGCGCCGCATGTGGTGGTGAGGCGCTGATACTTCCTTCTCACTCAGGCAAGAAGGAAGAACCGCTCCGCCGCCGATGCTCAACACTCGGAAACCACCGAAATGTCCACGCCGATAGAACTCCGCAACAGTCCCACCAACAAATTCAGTTCCGTCGCCGGGTCGTTGTTGATGGCGGCGATCTTCGGCTTCTACACGCTGAAGGGGCCGGCCAACGGCGCCGACGGCGGGCGGGTGTTGTTGGTGGCGCTGCTGGCGCTGGGCTTCCTCGGGCTCGCCGGCTACAGCGCGCGCGGCGCCTTCGACACCCGGGTCAAGGTGGTGCTCGACGAAAACGGCTTCCGCGATCGCCGCCTCGGCGACGTGCTGGTGCCATGGGACCAGGTGGTGAGCGTGCACCTCTCCTCCCCCGGCAAGGGCTCGGGAATGGTCAATTTCGAACTGACCGGCGAGCCGCCCGACGAGATCAAATACGCATCGGCCAATGCGCTGAACCGGATCCTGCCCTTCGGCAGGAACATCGTGCACATGGAGATCAACTCGCTCGACATGAGCGGCCAGGACGTTATCGAGGCGGTGAGAAAATTCGCGCCGCAGGTGGTCGTGAGGTACTAATCTCCCCCCTTGAGGGGGAGATGTCGCCGAAGGCGACAGAGGGGGTCGCCGCGCGTGGAGCGCTAACCCCCTTCTACGGCAAAGTACGTCGAGCCCGGTCGTCCCGACCCCCTCTGGCCTGCCGGCCATCTCCCCCTCGAGGGGGGAGATTACGCTCCGCCTCGCGCCGTCTCTCAGCTCATGCTCTAGTTCCCCTCTCCGATTCGGAAACCACCACCATGCTCCGCCTCACCCTTGCCGCCTTCCTCCTCGCCACCCCGGCGCATGCCGCCGACATGGCGTTCTTCGTCAAGAACCTGCGCAGCCAGGCTGTCGCGGTGGAGTTGTTCAGCCGTGACCGCAAGATGTCGTGGCCGGGCGGCGAGCAGGTGTTTCTGATCGAGCCGAACTCGCAGAAATCGGTACCGATCTCTTGCAATCAGGGCGAAAACATCTGCTACGGCGCCTGGGTGAACGGCAACGATGCGATTTCAGCGGGGGTAGGGCCGGACAATGACCAGCCGTGCGATACCTGCTGTTTCATCTGCGTGGAGAAGACGACGGAGACGATCGATCTGGTGGAGTGAGGAACTAGTCTCCCCCCTCGAGGGGGAGATGTCGCCGACAGGCGACAGAGGGGGTCGGTTCGACCGGGCTCGGCCTCATTGCCGTAGGAGAGGGCCAGCGCTCCACGCGCGGCGACCCCCTCTGGCCTGCCGGCCATCTCCCCCTCAAGGGGGGAGATCAGCCGCTCCGGCGAGCTTGACGCCGTTCCCGCCGCCGCCCTAGCCTCTTGTCACCCACCACGAGGAGAGCTCCATGGCAGGCACGGTCGAAGGCGAAAAGATCGACGTTTCCTTCAACGGCAAGCGCTGCATCCATTCGCGCAATTGCGTGCTCGGCAACCCGCATGTCTTCGTGCCCAACGCGCCTGGCCAATGGATCCACCCCGGGGCGGCTGATGTCGAGCAGGTTGTGGCCCTGGCCGAAAACTGTCCGTCCGGCGCCATCGGCTATCTGAGGAAGGATGGCGGGCCGCAGGAGAGGCCGCCGGTGGTCAACACCGTGCGGCTGCGCGAGAACGGGCCATTGGCCGTCCATGCCGAGATCGTGCTCGGCGGCGAGACCTTCTTTCGCGCCACGCTCTGCCGCTGCGGCGCCTCGCAGAACAAGCCTTTCTGCGACAACGGCCACATCAAGGCCGGCTTCACCGCCACCGGCGAGCCGCCGCTGACGGAGGCGCCGGCGACGCTGGAGGCGCGCAATGGCCCGCTGACCATAACGCCAACCACCAACGGGCCATTGAAGGTCGAAGGCAATGCCGAGATCGTCACCGGCACCGGCCACACGATCGACCGCACCACCCGCACCTTTCTGTGCCGCTGCGGCCACTCGGCCAACAAGCCGTTTTGCGACGGATCGCATAAACGGGTTGGGTTTGTGGGGTAGCTGGCGATTGCCTGATCTCCCCCCGTGTGGGGGAGATCAGCAGCTGCGCCGCCGGCCCACCTCCGCCAATCCCCCCAAATTCAGTCAGGCGTTACCCTTCAATGTCACCCCGCATCATGCCATGCTCGCCTCTCGGCCGAGGGGGCCGATTCTCAATCCGGGGAACGTCATGTCTTTCACGATCACGCGCTGCATTGTCGTTGCATTCTCGCTTGCCGGGCTGTTTGCGCCATCGGCCTATGCCGCCGACATCACCTTTGCCGTCAAGAACAGCCATCCCAACGCCATGCGCCTCGAACTTTACAGCCAGGACCGAGACTATGTCTGGCCCGGCAACGACAAGGACTTTTATCTCGACGATGGCGAGACCAAGCAGATCCCGATCTCGTGCAATGAAGGCGAGTCGATCTGCTACGGCGCCTGGGTCGACGGCGACGAGGAAACCTATTGGGGCGTCGGCCCCAACAACCAGGAGAAATGCGAGGACTGCTGCTACACCTGCAATGGCGGCGAGACGGAAGAGATTGAACTCGTGCCGTGAGGCACTGCGGCCGACGCTGCCAATCTCCCCCCAAGTGGGGGAGATGTCCGGCAGGACAGAGGGGGGCGCCGTAGAGCGCCAGCCTAGATAGCCACCCATGCCCCATACACCATTGCCGCCTCGACATCGTGCAAACGCCAGATCGATGCGCAGAGTCCTGACGTCAGCCGAGCTCAAGCTCTGGAACGAACTTCGCGCGCATCGACTGATGGGGCTTGGCTTCCGACGACAATTTCCCATTGCCGGCTACATTGTCGACTTCGCTTGCCCGGAGAAGAAGCTGGTCATCGAAGTCGATGGCTCGCAGCATGCGGACGTTGGCGCCGGCGATGAAACGCGGACAGCTCGACTCGAACAAGATGACTGGACCGTACTGCGGTTCTGGAATGACGACGTCATGCGCGACATCGACAATGTCTGCCAGCATATTGTGATTGCGGCTGGGCTTGGGGGCGCAGTTGACGGTGCTGAGCTGTAGGCTGGGAAAAGTCGGCGGGACAGCGCCCCCCTCTGTCCTGCCGGACATCTCCCCCACGAGGGGGGAGATCAGATGTCGCTTCGGCTTTCGCCAATCAACCTAACAACGCCCTTTGCCGCTTCGATCCGCCCGCCTTGCGCCAGGCGTTGAACCTGTGCGTTGCGGCCGCAAACGAGATCTTCATCTGCTGGGCGACCGAATAGCGCGACTTGCCTTCGTCGAACAGGCGGTAGCAGCACTCGACGCCCTCCTCGGTCAGCTTGCCGTCGGGCGCCTTGTTGTGCGGATTGGCGGGGTCGAATTTCTCGACCTGCTGTTCGACCAAGCCTTTCAGCCGCTGCAGGTCGGCCTCGATGCTGGCGATGAGATCAAGGACGGGTTTCGGGTCGAAGTGGTCGTGCGGCTTTGCCGTCATCTCATGAATACCTTTCGCTTTGCGTGTTGCCACCTATATAGGCGAACATTCGCTGATAATGAAGAGCGCGTACGGGCACCCGCGCTTCAACATTTCTTGACCGGCGATTGACCGGCGAGGCGTCAGCGCCTAGTTTAGAATAATTCTAAACTAGGGTGAATTTATCATGCTTTCCCGTGTCTTCGGTTTCGGCCGCCGTCCCTTCGAATCGCTGTCGGAACAGGAGATCCTGGCGCTGGCGATTTCGTCGGAGGAAGATGACGGGCGCATCTACCGCGCCTATGCCGAGGGACTGGCCGAAAGCTTTCCGCAATCGGCAAAAGTGTTCGAGGCGATGGCGCTCGAGGAAGACGGCCATCGCGATTCCCTCATCGAGCTTTACCGCAAGCGTTTCGGCGAGCGCATTCCGCTGCTGCGACGCGAGCATGTAAAGGGCTATTACGAGCGCAAGCCCGATTGGCTGGTGCGGCCGCTGGGCGTCGACCATGTTCGGCGGCAGGCCGAAGCCATGGAGCAGCAGGCCTATCGCTTCTATGTCGAGGCGGCCAAGCGCACCAGCGACGCTTCGACCCGAAAGCTGCTCGGCGAGCTGGCCGCTGCCGAACAGAGCCATGAGAATTCAGCGCATCGGCTGGAGCAGAAACTTGTGCCGGGCGCGGTGAAAGACGAGGAAGCCAGCGCCGAGCAGCGTCAGTTCATCCTGACCTATGTGCAGCCGGGGTTGGCCGGGCTGATGGACGGCTCGGTGTCGACGCTGGCGCCGATCTTTGCCGCCGCATTCGCCACGCATGACACCTGGCAGACGCTGCTGGTTGGCCTTGCCGCCTCGATCGGCGCCGGCATTTCGATGGGCTTCACCGAAGTCGCCTCCGACGACGGCAAATTGTCGGGCCGCGGCTCGCCGATCAAACGGGGGCTCACCGTCGGCATCATGACCACGCTGGGCGGCCTCGGCCACGCGCTGCCCTATCTCATCCCGCATTTCTGGACGGCGACGGCGGTGGCGGCTGTGGTGGTGTTCTTCGAACTGTGGACGATCGCCTTCGTCCAGAATCGCTACATGCAGACACCTTTCCTGCGCGCGGCGTTTCAGGTGGTGCTGGGTGGGGCGCTGGTGTTCGCGGCCGGGGTGCTGATCGGGAATGCATAGCTCCTCCCTCCCCCCTGTGGGCCTGTTGCGTTATTAGGCTTTGGACGCCTGGAGAGACGGCAGGGGCGCAGCGAAGT